>NZ_JBKFAO010000010.1:0-144777 GCF_053345695.1 Paenibacillus sp. D51F
CGATCAGCGCCGCCATATGGCCGGTCCCCTGCGCCCCAGCCGCTTCCATCTCGCCTGCCGCCGCAATCATGCCGTCATTGGACAGCTTCACCCGGCGCATGCTCTCGTCCATGCCGGTCGTCAGGTCGCTGCCCTTCTCCGCTTCCATCGCCAGGCTGGTCGCTCCGCCCGCGATCTCCTCCGTGGCGGCCGCGATTTCCCGCGCCGCTCCGGCTGTCCTCCGGGACGACTGCCCGACCTCTCCCGCGGTAGACAGCACCTGCTCCGCGCTTCCTCTCGCCTGCTGCACGAGGCCTGTGATCTGCTCCATCATCTCGTTGAAGCTCGACGACAGCTGCCCGATCTCGTCCTGCGAGCGGTGGTCCGAGCGGATGGTCAGATTGCCTTTTTTCCCTTCGTTCATCAGGTTGCGGAGACGGCGGAGCGGAATTCCGACCATCCTCATCACGACGAACCCGAGCAGAATGGCCACCACAACCGCGCCGATAGAAACATATACCGTCAGAATGTAGATTTTCCGCGCGTCCTTCACCAGCTCGCCCACCGGTATCGTTCCCGCTGCCATCCATGGGTTGGCGTTGAATCGTTTATAGATCGCAAGCGACTTCGTTCCGCTCTCGTCTGTGACGAACATTCCCGAATCGCTGTCCTTGGCTTGAGCGCTGAAAGCTACCGCTGACTTCCCTCCGATCGAATCCCTGCCGGAAGCATCCAGCAGAATCCCGTCCTGGCGGTCGAGAATCGATACCGTTCCGCCGTCGCCAAGCTGTGCGCCCTGAAGCTGGTCTTGGATGGCCCGGTCCTGGATCTCGATGAGCACGACATAGATCGGATCCGTCCCGCCCGGCTCTCTAAGCGCACGCGCCAATCCCAGCGTCGGATTTCCCCCATCCTGGAATCCCTTCGGCTGCGTCGGGATCCAGACGCCTTCATTGATGTCTTTCAGCGCTTCCTGATACCAGGAAGCCTGCTGGACCTTCTCCAGCTCCAGCTTGCCTGTTCCAAGAACCCGCTTGCTCAGCTTGGAGCTGACCGGAATCAGATTGAGGTTCTCCACCCCCGATGTGCCGAGAAGCATGCTCTGAAGCTTGTTGTTGAGCTCCCGCTCCGCATTGGTCCGGGCGCTGTCATCCGAGGCGTACATCGTGGAGCCGATCATGTTCTGGAGCGTAACGTCCGCGACGAACTGCAGCGAGAAATCATTGAATTTGTCGAATACGAGATCAAGCTTGTCCGACAGCTGCTTGAGCGTTGCCTGCGAGGAATCCGACACCTTGCTCTGGATGACGCTCTTTGAAATCTGGTAGGAGAAGTAACCCATAAGCAGCACGCATGCCAAAATGCCTGCAAAAAAAGTAAGGAAGAGCTTCAATCCGACCGATCGTCCGATGTTCAAGGAGAGCTTGACGGCGCTGCCGGCCTCTGCTGCGGCCTGCTCACCGCCTGTATCGCCGCTGTTGATGTTGTTCTTGTTTTTCCGCTTTTCTATCCATTCTGTCAATCGATTCCTCATCACCGTTCACCATCCTGTTCCGACCGCCGACACGTCGATGTGCGATCGCTATCTCTTTCTTATCCTTATCGGAATGCTGGACACGGGTCTTTAGCCTCATGTCAGATAAATATTTTCTTTACCATGCTTATCGAGAGAGTCGATTCATTTATACAGCTCATGAATATTAAAAATTCGAGATCTACTAGAAGGTTTATGGAAGATAGCAGGATCGCAATGGAAAGGAATGACGTTTTGTCAAAAAAAAATAAAAAAAAACAATATGAAACTAAAATTGCCTTTTCAGTTTTCTTTAGCCTCTCCTTTATCCTTTTCATGCGCAATCTCTCATGATTCGAGCCGATTCCGTTGCCATCCGCAAGGATGTCTTGGATCAGCCTCTGCAGCTGAGCATGACCGCCCCCGTCTCCTCGATAAGCCGCGAAAAAAAGCCTTCCATGAATGCTCATGGAAGGCTTTTGCCGATTGCTTTAGCGGATGCGCTTGCGCATCATATCCATCGGATGAACAGGCTGAGCCGTCCGGATCCGTACATGCTGCAGCGGATGCCGAGCGGCATCGAGCAGCTGTCCTTCCAAGTCGCGGATCTCCTCCACGGCCTGCTTGAAGAAGGTTCCTTCCGGCCCGAAGAACTCCACCTCGGTGCCAGGCTTGAAATGATTGCGCTGCTGAATGACCGCTTCGCCTGTCGCCTCGTCATAGGAGAGGACAACGCCGGCGAAGTCATACGGAGCGGCTTTTTGCTCCGGCTCGTAAATATGGTCTTCCTTGCCCGGCGTATCGAAGAAGAAGCCCGTATTGAGCGGCCGGTTGGCGGACTTGTTGATTTCATCCACCCATTCCGGCTTCAGCTCGTACCCGTCGGGATCGGCAAAGTATGCATCGATGGCCTGGCGGTAAGCGTTGACGACGGTAGCCACGTAATGAAGGCTTTTCATTCGACCCTCGATCTTGAAGCTGTCCACTCCGACCTCGATCAGCTCCGGCAGATGCGAGATCATGCACAGATCCTTGGAGCCCATCGTGAACTGGCTGTCCTGCCCGCTGTTCACGGAATCTCCGTCCACGTACAGATCGTACTTCCAGCGGCAGGATTGGCAGCAGCCGCCGCGGTTGGAATCCCGGTCGGTGAAGTGGTTGGAGAGCACGCAGCGGCCGGAGAACGAGGAGCACATCGCGCCGTGGATGAACGCCTCGATCTCGATGTCGACATGGGCTTTCATCTCCGCGATTTCCTCGAGGCTCGTCTCCCGCGCAAGCACGACGCGCGGCAGCCCTTCATCCTTCCAGAACTTGACCGTGCGCCAGTTGAGCACCGACTGCTGGGTGCTGAGATGGACCTCCAAGCCGGGAGCAACCCGCTGGGCCGTCTCTACGATGGCGGGATCAGCCGCGATGATCGCGGCTATGCCGGCCGCTTCGAGGCCGCGCAGATAGTCCTCCAGGCCTTCGATGTCTTCGTTGTGGGCATAGATGTTGGTCGCGACGAAAACCTTCGCTCCATAACGGGCAGCGAACTCGACGCCTTCGCGCATTTCCTCGAAGCTGAAGTTGTCCGCTCCCGATCGGAGCCCGTACTTCTGCCCGCCGATATAGACGGCGTCAGCACCGTAATGGACGGCGAACTTGAGCTTCTCCAGGTTGCCGGCCGGAGCCAGCAGCTCGGGCTTGTCCAGGCGATGGCGCTTTCCTTTGAGAAGGGGTTTATTTGCAGTCATAGACATGATGTATTCACCTCTGCTAGCTTGGGATCAATAGACTTGCTCTTTGAAGAAGAAGCCGTAGCTCAGCTCCCGGCTCGGGTCCTGAAGCTCGCGGATGGCGTCCAGCCATTCTTCCTTGAACTCATAGTTTTGCGGATCGGCGGCATAAGCGTCGATTGCTGCGCGATAGGCGCGGATGACGGTCTCGTTGTACGCCGTCGTTTTCATCAAGCCTTCTACCCGCAGGCTGTCGATTCCCGCTTCCATCAGCTCATGCAGGTTCTCGATCATGCAGACGTCATCGGAGCTCATCATATAGGTCCCGTGGGCATCCTGGTAGATCGGATAGCGCTCGTCCTTGCGCTCCTCCTCCATCAGATAGAGCCCTTGGCCGAGACGGCTGTCAAGATCCGATGCTTCCTTGCCGAGATGGCCCATATAGCTGTCTACAAGAGAGCGCTTGGAATGGTAGATGTTCGTCATTCCGTGCACCTGGACCTGAACCTCCAGGCTGGTCCGCTGCTTGATCTCGATGATCTGCTCCATGTTCAGCTCGCGCGCGAGCACGATCCGCGACGCTCCCCTGCGGCCCCAGTAATCGGCTTGGGCATAGCTGGTCGAGGTCATCTCGGCGTTCCAGTGCAGCGCCACGCCCGGTGCCGCCTCACGTGCCGTCACGAGAACGGACGGATCGCCGAAGACGATCGCATCCACGCCGATTTGCGTCAGAGATCCGAGATACTCGGGCAATGAGTCTGCGGCCGCATTATCCATCAAGTTGTTGACGGCGGCATAAATCCGCACGGGACGGACGAAGCCATGCGCCGCCTCGACAGCCTCAGCCAGCTCCTGAAGTCCGAATTCGCCCGGCAGCCTGGCTCCGAATTTGGATTCTCCGATAATGAACGCATCCGCTCCGGCTTCCATGAGCTTGCGAAGCTCGCCCAAGGAAGCAGCTGTTGTCAAAAGTTCCGGTTGAGTGTTCAAGTGCGTCGTTCCTCCTTGCCTTTACTTCTCGCTCTGCTTGATGTTGTTCAGATGCTGCTCGTAGGTGACGGCGAACAGATGACGGCTGCTGCCGTCCTTCTTCGTCACATAATAGTAGTATTCGTTCTTCTCCGGATGCAGCGCAGCATCGATGGACTTCAGGCTCGGGCTGCTGATCGGTCCCGGCGGCAGGCCGTCGCTGCGGTACGTGTTGTAGGGGCTCTCGACCTCGAGATCCTTCTCGTACAGCCTTTCCTTGGGCTTGTCCAGCAAGTATTGCACGGTTGCGTCGATCTGCAGGCGCATCGGCTTGGCCAGGCGGTTATAGATGACGCCAGCGACGGCAGCCCGCTCCGCGTCGACGACGACCTCGCGCTCGACCAGAGAGGCGACGGCAAGCAGTTCATGAAGCGACATTCCCCGCTCCTGCAGCGTCTCGTCCAGGTCCGGCAGCTCGGCAAGCTTGCGGTCGGTCTCCTCTACCATGCGGGTGAGAATATCCTCCTCGGTGCTGCCCTTCTTGAGCTCGTAGGTATCCGGGAACAAATAGCCTTCCAGACGATGGCGAATCCGGGAATCATCCGGAATCGTCTTGACCGCTTCGGCGTCGCCCCAAGTTTTATTGGAATCAGCCAGTTCAAGGAAGCGGTTCTTGTCGATGATGCCTTCCTTCGACAGCTTGTCCGCGATCTGCAGCAGGGTATATCCTTCCGGAATCGTGAAACGGATGACCGCTTCCTTCACCGTCGAGCCGCTGTTCAGCTTCTGGATGATCGATTCATGCTCCATGCCCGGCGCGAGTTCATAGGTTCCAGCCTGGAAGCTCCCGCCCTGTTCCTTGAATTTAAGGTAATATTTGAAAATAAAGGCATTCCGAATAATGCCTTCCCGCTCCAGAAGGTCGGCCACCTGAAACGGCGACATGCCCCGGGCGATCTGCACTTGCTTCACATCACCCGCAGCCGCAGGCCGCAGGCCGTTCCATATATACCCTGCGATTCCTGCAGCCGTCACGAGCAGCAGGGTAAGCAGCGTCAGTACTACCCAAAGCGTAATCCGGCTTCTCGCCGGCCCGGACGGCTGCCCGGACGGCATGCCGCTCATTTCTTCATTCCGCATCTCTATCCCTGTCCCCCGCTTCGCAAGTGTCGCCGGCCCTCCGCTTCAATCGGCGCTTTCATGACACAACCAAAAAGGGGCGGTGTCAGCCGCCCCTGCGTCAACTGCTATTCCTCGTTGTCTGTCCCTTCGAAAAGCAGGGCGTCATAGGATTCGGCCGCAAGCTCCCACTCTTCGTCATCCTCGATCGTCTCCAGCTCCGGAGTTCCATCCTCGCCAACCACGATCAGGAACATCTCCACTTCGCCTTCCTTGCGCAGGGCAGGAGATTGGAGAGCTGCATACCTGCGGTCGCCGAGGCTGAATTCCGCTTGGACCGTATAAGGAATTTCCTGTCCGCTGTCGTCGACGAGCAGAACTTCCCGGCCGAATGTTTCTTTAAGGAGCTTGATGCGCTCCGGCTGCGATGTACTCATTAACCTTGTTCTTCCTCCAGTTCGCCGAGCAAGGTATTGAACGTTTCCTCTACCATGCTCCACTCTTCTTCGTCTTCGATCGTGTACAGCTTGAGATCGTCGCCATCCTCCTCGTAACGGAAGGCGTACACCTCGTCCTCTTCATCCTCTTCTCCGCCTTCGGAGTTCAGGGGAACGACCATCATATATTTCTGGTCCGAGCCGTCAACCTCGAACTTCATGATTACCTCGAATTCCTCTTCGTTGCCGTCTTCGTCCGGAATATAAATGATTTCCGGCTCTTCGTACTGCATGTCGTCATTTGCCATCGTTACCCTCACCTTTTCATCTTAGAGTCGAGATAGTTTTGCAAAATAAGCGCGGCCGCCATCTTATCCACGACCTGCTTTCGTTTCTTGCGGCTGACATCCGCCTCGATGAGCGTCCGCTCTGCGGATACCGTCGTAAGTCTTTCGTCCCATAGGTGTACAGGTAAGTTCAGTACTTGCCCCAATTCCTCGGCAAATGCGATGCAAATTTCGCCACGCGGACCGATGCTGCCGTTCATGTTCTTGGGCAGCCCGACAACGATTCCAACCACTTCATGCTCAGCCGCAAGCGCGGCGAGACGCTGCATCTCGCTGCCGTCCCTGCGCTGCACCACTTCGAGCCCCTGGGCCGTCCAGCCCATAGGGTCGCTGAGGGCAACGCCGATTCGGCGGTCGCCGTAATCCAAGCCCATCAATCTCATCTGCCGCTACCCACTCCAGTCGCCAGCCTGCCGTTCAATCAGCGGTGATTGGCCAGATAGGAGCGCACTAATTCCTCAATGAGCTCGTCACGTTCCTTCTTGCGGATCAGGCTTCTTGCATTGTTGTGCCTCGGGATGTAAGCGGGATCTCCGGACAGGAGATACCCGACGATCTGGTTGATCGGATTGTAGTCCTTATCCACCAGCGCGTCGTACACCGTCAGCAGGATATCCTTCGAGGAAGCCTCAGGACCGTCCGCAACCACGTCAAACTTCATTGTCTTGTCCATGGAGCTCACCGCCAGCACCTCGCTTTCCTCTGGCCCCCGCTCAGGAGGTCCTTCGGATTCGTATCGAATTCAATAGAATCGGCTAAATTCTCTACTTCCCTGCGCAAGCCCCGGCCGCCCTTCGAAAGTACAGCCGGCTCCGCTTGAGATACATCCTTACTATATCACATTTGACTGCGCGAGAACCAGTTCTTCGACAAGTTTGAGCGATTCCTCCAGCTTGGAAGGGTCCTTGCCGCCGGCTTGAGCCATATCGGGCCTTCCGCCGCCTCCGCCGCCGCATACAGCCGCAGCCTCCTTGATGAGCTTGCCCGCATGGAAGCCCTTTTTCACGAGGTCCTGAGACACGGATACGACCAGATTGACCTTGCCTTCGGCCGCCGCGCCGAGCGCGATGACCGCTTCCGGCAGCTTGAGCTTCAGCTCGTCGGCGATGCCGCGCAGCGCATCCATGGACGGAGCGCTGACTTGAGCGGCCAGCACGGTCACGCCGCCTACCGATACGGCTTTGCTCTCCAGCGAGCCTGCCTCGATGCGGGAGAGCTTGCTCTGCAGCGACTCGTTGTCCCGCTGCAGCTCGCGGACCTGTCCGAGCAGCGCCTCGATGCGCCGCGGCAGCTCGGATACGCCCGCCTTCACGAGCCCGGCAGCCTGCTCCAGCAGCTCGAGCCGTCCTTCCGTATACGCGTAGGCGAACCGCCCGGTGACCGCCTCGATCCGGCGCACGCCGGATCCGATGCCGGTCTCGCCGGTGATTTTGAACAGCCCGATCCGGGACGTGTTCTCCACATGGCAGCCGCCGCACAGCTCGAGGCTGTAGTCGCCGACCTGGACGACGCGCACGACGTCGCCGTACTTCTCTCCGAAGAGAGCCATCGCGCCCATCGCCTTCGCTTCGGCGATCGGCTTGCTCTCGATGACGACGGCTGTGCCTTTCCAGATCTGCTCGTTGACGCGGCGCTCGATATCGGCCAGCTCTTCCGCGGAAATGGAGCCGATGTGGGAGAAGTCGAAGCGCAGACGCTCCGGCTCGACCAGCGAGCCCGCCTGGTTGACATGTCCGCCGAGCACGTCTTTGAGCGCTTTGTGCAGAAGATGGGTCGCGGTATGGTTCTTCACCGTATCGCCTCGCGACGTTCCGGATACTTCGGCCTGCACCTTGGCGCCCTTATGGAGCGTCCCCTCCACGACGAGGGCATGATGGACCGATTGGCCGTGAGGCGCTTTGGTGACATCCTCCACCTCAAGCTTCATTCCCGGCGCGCTGATGGTTCCCTTGTCGCCGATCTGGCCGCCGCTTTCGGCATAGAACGGCGTGCGGTCGAGAACGACCAGCACGCGGCTTCCTTCGCCGGCGATGTCCGCCAGCTCCCCGTCCACGAAGATGCCCGTCACGACCGCTTCAGCCGACAGGCTGTCGTAGCCGATAAAGCTGCTTGGCTCGGTGAACTCGGACAGAGCGCCGCCCTGAACGCTCATTCCGCCGGTTTCATGGCGTGCGGCGCGAGCGCGCTGGCGCTGGGCGTCCATCGCCTGGTCGAAGCCGCCGCGATCGACCGACAGGCCGTTCTCGGCTGCGAAGTCTTCCGTAAGGTCGAACGGGAAGCCGTACGTATCGTACAGCTTGAAAGCATCCTCGCCGCCGATTTCGGCGCGTCCGTCTTTCTTCGCCGCATCCACGAGCTGCGCGAGCAGGCCGAGGCCGCTGTCGAGCGTGCGGTGGAACTGCTCTTCCTCGCCGCGAATGACCTTCTCGATGAATTCGCGCTTGGCCTCGATCTCCGGATAGTAGACGCCCATGACGTCGCCGACCGTCTCGGTCAAGCGGTACAGGAACGGCTGGTCCACGCCGAGCGACTTGCCGTAGCGCACAGCGCGGCGCAGCAGGCGGCGGATGACGTAGCCGCGTCCTTCATTGGACGGCAGCACGCCGTCTGCGGCTGCGAAGACGACGGTGCGGACATGGTCGGCGATGACCTTGAGGGCAACGTCCGTCTCCTCTTTTTCCTTGTATTTGACGCCTGCGATGGAGCAGGCCTTCTCGATGATCGGCACGAACAGGTCGGTGTCGAAGTTGGAGTCGACATCCTGAAGGATGGAGGCGAAGCGCTCCAGTCCGGCGCCGGTATCGATGTTCTTGTTCGGCAGCGGCGTGTAGCTGCCGTCCTTGTTCAGGTTGTACTGAGTGAACACGAGGTTCCACACTTCCAGGTAGCGCTCATTCTCGCCGCCGGGATAGAGCTCGGGATCGGAAGGATCGTTGCCGTACTTCTCGCCGCGGTCGTAGAAGATCTCCGTGCAAGGTCCGCATGGCCCCTCGCCGATCTCCCAGAAGTTTCCTTCCAGCTTGATGATGCGCTCGGCGGGCAGTCCGACCGTCTCGTTCCAGAGCTTGAACGCTTCCTCATCCTCCGGATGGACCGTTACCGACAGGCGCTCCGGATCGAAGCCGATCCATTCCTTGGAGGTCAGGAATTCCCATGCCCAGACGATGACTTCATCCTTGAAGTAGTCGCCGATCGAGAAGTTGCCGAGCATTTCGAAGAAAGTATGGTGGCGGCGGGTTTTGCCGACATTCTCGATATCGTTCGTACGGATGCATTTCTGCGCGTTCGTGATGCGCGGATTGTCCGGAATCTGGCGTCCGTCAAGGTAAGGCTTGAGCGGAGCGATGCCCGCGTTGATCCACAGCAGGGAAGGGTCGTTATGCGGCACGAGCGAAGCGCTCGGCTCGACTTTGTGGCCTTTGCTTTCAAAGAATTTCAGCCATTTGGAACGGATTTCTGCAGCTTTCATCGGAAATTCCAGCCTTCCACTAGGGATTTTGGTCAATTCGTCTTGCTTGCGGATAAGCCTTGAAAAACATAAAAACGCCCCTGTCAGCCGACAGGGACGATTCATATCGCGGTACCACCCTGGTTACTGCCGCTCTCCAGCCGCCGCTAGGGCTTCAGAAGGGGCAATCTCCTTGTATGCGGAAGATAACGGCGCCGCTGCCGGTGGAGTTCATCCACGCTCCGAGACCAGCTTCGGCACGCTCTTCGGCACGGGGATTCTTGCAGCCGACCGGCGTCTGGCCGGAAGGAATCCTCTCTCTGAATGCCGGGCTGCGGCTTACTTGTCGTCTCATCAACGCTGTGCGTATAGAAGCTGAAAATAGACCTATATGCCATACATTATAAGAAAAAAAGATCCTTTTGTCAAATACCCTTGAATCAGACGGTACGCCGCCTGATGTAGTAAGCGAACAGATGCTGGAGGATGACCTTCAGCGCAGCGAAGACGGGAACGACCAGAATCATGCCGACGATGCCGGCAAGCTCTCCTCCGACCAGCAGGGCGAAAATAATCGACAGCGGGTGCATATGGAGCGTCCTGCCCACGACCTGGGGAGAGATGACGTTGCCCTCCAGAATCTGGCACAGCGTGTTGACGACGACGACGAGCAGCATCATTTTGACCGATACCGTGGATGCCATCAGCAGCGCCGGCGCTGCCCCGATGAACGGGCCCAGATAAGGAATGATGTTGGTTACGGCGACAATCGAGGCCAGCAGCAGCGCATAAGGCATTCCGATGATCAGATAACCGGCATAGGCCAGCAGTCCAACGATGACGCATACGAGAAACTGCCCGCGGATATAGCTTCCAAGCGCCTCGTCGATGTCCTTGAACATCCGGACCAGATGCTTGCGATGGGCTTTGGGCATGTAGGTGACGACGGTCCGCTCCATGACGTCGAAGTCCTTCAGCATATAAAAAATGAGAAAAGGAATGATGAACGCCAGAAAAACGACATTCAGCATCGCTCCGATATTGTTCAGGAAATCGGCGATCGTTTCCGTCAGCTTCTTCTCCATCGTGACCAGCGCGCGCTCGATGCCGTTGCGCAGGCTGTCCGGCAGGAAGGAGGTGTTGTTGAAATCCTCCACCATGCCTTTGGCTCTCATCGTAAGCTCGGGAGCATGCTCTCCGAGCTCCTGCACCTGGCCGGCCACCATCGGAATGAGATTCATCAGGATGACGGCGAGGGCGGTGCAGAACACGGCGTAGATGAGCAGGACGGCGATCGTGCGCGGCACCCGCCTGGCGCTGAGCAGGCTGACGACGGGATGAAGCACGTACGAGATGACCATGGCGATGAGGAAAGGGGTCAGCACCGCGCGGACGAACCGGTACGCATCCATCAGCATCGGCTTGATGAGAAGCAGCAAAAACAGGGCCAGCAGCCCTAGAATGATGTATATAAGCGTCATCAGGACGCGGTTCTGCCTCAGCTTGTCCATGTTGCCGTCCTCCCTTGGCGCCTTGCCCGGACCGGGAGCGATGCCTAAAGGGCCTGTCTTCCCCGGCAGGTCGTTACAGTATATGTCCTTCTGGCGCCTTCCATACCTTTCCCGCTCAGCCAAGCAAGCCGAGCCGGTGACGGCGCTTGACGGCTCCCCGGCCGAGGATGGATGCATGCAAAACCTTGCCCGCGCGGCAGGAGGCAAGATTCGGGCATCCCAGGGCCAGGAGGCATCCCGCTGCAGGGTACTCCCTATAATCCAAAAAACCGCCAAAAAGCAAAAGCCCCTGCAGCGCGAAGCGCTCAGGGGCATGGATTCCGGTTGGACAGGCCGTCAGTTGGCGTGAAGCTCCGAAGAGGCGATATCCTCTTCGAAGAACAGATCGTCGAGCGAGCTCAGCGTGCCGTCTTCCTCAACCTGGTAGACGCTCATCTTGTCGCCGTTCACCGTCAGCTCGATGTAGCAGCTCCAGCAATAGAACTGATGCGAGCCGATTTTGCCGATATCTCGGGAATTGCAGTTGGGGCATTTCATTGTCATTGGTCATTTCTCCCTACATGTACGGATCGGAAGCTGCGACGCGCTCCAGGGAACTCTCATCCATCGTCGGGACGATGATCGCATCTTCGCCAAGCAAGAAGACGTCGGAATCCCGGGGCGCTCTCAGCCATCTCCGTCCATCCATGAGATCGGAGACAAATCCGTCCGTCAGTTCAAAACCTACTAACTGTGTACCCATGAACGGGTCGATATAAACATCGGACACTCGTCCAAGCTGGCTGCCGCCTGCCGTGACGACCGGAAGATCCTTCAGCCGCACGCATCCGTTCAGGAAAGAACGCTGCGCGATGGACACGCTCGCCGTGCGGACGGATTCCTTGCCTCGGATGAAGACGCAGTCTTCGCCGCAGGTAAGCACCTCGTCCCAGAGAACGGTCCGGACGGTCCGAGGCTTCCAGCACCAGCCGTCCAGGACGAATCCCTTCAGCTTCCAATGCTCGTCAAACCAGACATCCTTGATGCGTCCGGCCATCCGGCCGGTATGGGAGATCAGGACAGGCAGTCCGATGATATGCTGAAGCTTCATCACGGGATCGGCCGGAGTCGCCATGCGGCATCCGCCTCCTAAGAAGAATTACGATTACGGCGCAGAAAAGTTTCAACCTTTCGCGCGGCCCTCGCCATTTCCTCCTTAGTATTGCCCAATCCGAAGCTGAATCTAATCGCAGTCTGCAGACGCTCCTGCGGAAGCCCCATCGCCTGCAGCACATGGGAAGGCTCCAGCGCCCCCGCCGTGCAGGCGGAGCCCGCCGAAGCGGCGATTCCCGCCAGGTCGAGGTTCATGAGCAGCGCTTCGTTGTCCAATCCGGGAAAGCTCAGGTTAACGATCCCCGGCACCCGCTTCCCTTCATGTCCATTGACGACTACTCCCCCTTGGGCAGCCTCCTCCATGAGAGAAATCCATTCACGACGAAGCTCGTCGAGACGAAGAGCATCGGATTCCAGCTTGGCCGCAGCCAGCTTGGCGGCTTCGGCGAACCCGGCGATGCCGGCCAGATTCTCCGTGCCGCCGCGGCGCTTCTTCTCTTGGGAACCCCCCACGAGAAGCGGATGAAGGAAGGTTCCTTGGCGGACGAACAAGGCGCCAGTGCCATGCGGCCCGTTGATCTTGTGGGCCGTGACGGAGAGGAGCTGGACGGGAAGGACCGCCAGATCAATCGGCAGCTTGCCGTAGGCTTGCACCGCATCGGTATGGAAAGGCACGCCTGCCGTGCCGGCCAATCCGGCAAGCTCGGCGATCGGCTGCACCGTACCCGTCTCATTGTTCGCGTAAATGATGCTCACGAGTCCCGTATCCGGCCGCAGCGCTTCCTTGAGGTCCTCTGCGGATACGAGGCCGAATTCGTCAACGGGCAGGTACGTCACCTCGATGCCTGTCCGCTCCAGGCGCTCGCATTCCCTGAGCACGGCATGATGTTCCACCCGGCTTGTGATCAGATGGCGCTTGCCTGCCGCGGCCTGGGCCTCCATGACGCCGCGGACAGCCATATTGTCGGCTTCCGTCCCGCCGGAGGTGAAGACGATCTCGGCAGGCTTGCAGCCCAGCGTAGCCGCGATGGCTTCGCGGGAATCATTGACGAGGCGCCGCGCATCCCTGCCGTAGCTGTGGATGCTGGAGGCATTGCCCGGCGGCCCCTGCATGACGGCCAGCATCGCTTCAGCGGCAAGCGGATGCAGCGGGGTCGTCGCCGCATGGTCGTAATAGATGCGTTCCATTTGCACCTCTCCCGGTCAGATATAGAACATATAGCTGTCGTTCTCGCTCTTCTCCGTATACTGGATCAGATCCTGGAGCGTTGTGGAATCCAGCACCTCCGCGATGCTGTCGCGGATGCGCAGCCACAGGTTGCGCTTGGCCGGATCGTCCTCCTCGGTGAAGTCGACAGGCGAGATCGGGCCCTCCAGGATGCGGATGACGTCGCCTGCGGTGATCGTCTCGGGATCCTTGGAGAGAATATAGCCGCCGTAGGCTCCGCGGATGCTCTTGACCAGGCCGGCGTTGCGCAGCGGCGCGATCAGCTGCTCCAGATAATGCTCGGAGAGGGAGTTCTTCTCCGCGATGCTCTTCAAAGAAATAGGACCTTCGCCGAATTTGGCGGCGAGCTCCATCATAATCGTCAAGCCGTAACGGCCTTTGGTTGAAATTTTCAAGGCTGCACCTCTTTCCCTGTTTGACAGATGTTGAAGACTAACCTTCGAGGCTGGATGGCCGTTCCGATAACGGTGAAGCCCGGAAAATCCGGCCTCCAAGGCGATTTTGCCAGAAAAAAAGCTTCGATAGCATAGCCTTCTCCACGGCCTCCGGCCTCTTGATCTCTATTCTGCAGGTTCATAGCTGCGTTGATTAATTCAAGGTATTCCCATTTCCCTGCTATGTTAACATATTCCACCCCATTCGTCCGCTAAAATACGCGCAGAATGCATGATAAGCGGGCAGGAAATATGCTACAATGGGCTTTACGCTCCCCTTGCCCTGAGTGGATGGAACACAAGTTGTCAGATTAGCAGGGAAAGAGCAAGATTGTCAAGGTGGTGGAGATAAATGGCAGCTCAAACGGGAGCACGCGTCGTCGTCGGCATGTCCGGAGGAGTCGACTCCTCGGTTACGGCTCTGCTGCTCAAGCAGCAGGGATACGACGTCATCGGCATCTTCATGAAAAACTGGGACGAGACGGACGAGAACGGCGTCTGCAGCGCGGACGAGGATGCCGAGGACGTGCGGAAGGTCTGCGAGCAGATCGGAATCCCTTATTATACGGTGAACTTTGAACGCCAATATTACGACAAGGTGTTCAGCTATTTCCTGGACGAGTATCGCCGGGGCCGCACGCCCAATCCGGATGTGATGTGCAACCGCGAGATCAAGTTCGGCGAATTCCTGGCCAAGGCCAAATCGCTCGGCGCGGATTATCTCGCGACGGGCCATTACGCCCGCGTCGAGCGCGACGGCAGCGGCGTCACCCGCCTGCTGCGGGGAGTGGATTCCAACAAGGACCAGACCTACTTCCTGCATCAGCTGAGCCAGGAGCAGCTGGCATCGGCGATGTTCCCGATCGGCGACCTGCCGAAGCCGGAAGTCCGCCGCATCGCCGAGGAGCACGGCCTCGCGACCGCCCGCAAAAAGGACAGCACCGGCGTCTGCTTCATCGGCGAACGGAACTTCAAGCAGTTCCTGAGCGGCTATCTTCCGGCGCAGCCCGGACCGATGGTCGACCTGCGCAGCGGCGAAACCAAAGGACGCCACGACGGGCTCATGTACTACACGCTGGGACAGCGCCAAGGCCTCGGCATCGGCGGATCCGGCAACGGCGAGCCCTGGTTCGTCGCCGACAAGGATCTTGAATCCAATATCCTGTACGTCGTTCAGGGCGAGTCGCATCCCCGCCTCTATTCCTCCTCGCTTACCGCGAGCGGCATCAACTGGATCGCGCCCGAGCTGCCGGCCGGCGAGATCCGCTGCGCCGCCAAATTCCGCTATCGCCAGAGCGACCAAGGCGTGACGCTGAGGCTGTCGGCCGACGGAACGGCGGAGGTCGTCTTCGACCAGCCGCAGAAGGCGGTCACTCCAGGCCAAGCCGTCGTGTTCTATGACGGCGACATCTGCCTCGGCGGAGGAACGATCGACAAGGTGCATCTCGTCCGCGAGGCGGATTATCCGGAAGGCCTTGCCGTCCGCTGATCCGCCGTCTCCAAAAAAAGCCCCGCAGCGCCGATTTTTCGGCGCTGCGGGGCTTTTTCGCCTTCCTGAAGTCTCGTTCAGGAAGGCCAGGACAATCCGGCACCCGGCTCGGCGCCTGCAGCTGTCTGGCGCTTCGCGGCAACCGCCTCTTCTTCCGCTCCTGCGGGCCTCAGCAGCCGAAGAGCCACTCTTGAAATGCGCAAATGATCGGTTTCCTCGATGACGAATTCAGCCTCATCCGACATGGCGACGGTCTGTCCCCGCGTCGGCGGAATCTCGATCCGGGAATAGAGCCAGCCGCCGAGCGTATCGTAATCCTCCGAATCCAGCTCCAGCCCGAAGCGAGCGGCGACCTCGCCGAGCTGCATGAGCCCGCTGAGCGAATAGGCGGCCTCCCCCGTCTGCTCGACATCGGGCCTCTCCTCGTCGAATTCATCCTGGATCTCTCCGACGATCTCCTCCATGATGTCCTCCAGCGTCACAAGGCCGGAAGTGCCTCCATACTCGTCGATCAATATCGCGATCTGGGTTCTGCGCTTCTGCATCAGCTTCAGCAGCGAGCTGATCTGCATCGATTCCGGAACCGTCGTCATCGGCCTCAGGATCTGCCTAAGATCATGGAGGTCGGGACCCGCCTTGAGCAGGTCCTTGATATGGACGAATCCGATGATGTTGTCCTTGTCCCCGTCGCAGACGGGATACCTGGTATGCATCTGCTCCAGGGCGATGTCCCTGTTCTCGGCGAAGGGGGCTTGGATCGAGAGGCAGATCATTTCCGTGCGGGGGATCATGATCTCATGGGCATGCGTGTCCGCAAAATCGAAGATGTTGTCGACCAGAGTCAGCTCGGTGTTGTCGATCAGCCCGCTTTTGTGGCTTTCCTTCATCAGAATTCGGATCTCTTCCTCCGTATGGGCGGATTCATGCTCCGAAGCAGGCTCGATTCCGATCCACTTCAGCAGCAGGTTCGCCATGCCGTTCAGCGCCCAGATAAAGGGATACATGATCCGATGGAAAAGGACGAGCGGAGCGGCCGTCATCAGCGTCACCTGCTCCGCCTTGCGGATGGCGATCGTCTTGGGAGCCAGCTCGCCGAGGACGATATGCAGCAGCGTGATCAAGGTGAAGGCGATGATGAAGGAGACGGTGTTCAAGGCGAGGCCGTCAATTCCGAAGCGGGAAAAAAGCGGCTCCAGCAGGCGGGCGACAGCAGGCTCCCCGATCCACCCGAGACCGAGGGAGGCAAGCGTGATGCCGAGCTGGCAAGCCGAGAGGAAGGCATCGAGATTGTCCGTCAAGCGCATCGCAAATCGGGCTCTGCCGTTGCCCTCCGAGACGAGGGAGCCGATCCGGCTGCCGCGGACTTTCACCATGGCGAATTCGGCCGCCACGAAAAAACCGTTCAGGAAAACCAATATAAGAACCAGTACAATGCTTAGACTCAGCGGTAACGGGTCGTCACTCACTCATTTGCCTGTCTCCCGGCGCCGATGTTCGGCAAGCTCAAGGACAGGCGCACCTCCCCGGCATCAAATCTATTATGAAGTACTGTAGTCCATGACGGCATTCCCGGTCAAACCGCCTGCGGCTCACGATAAGTCCGTTATCGGCGGCATGAGGATGATTTGCCTGATTATTTCCATTACTATGGCTCTCAGCAGCCCCATATGACAGTTGATGCCCATTCAGGACAAGCAGGGAGGGAAAAAAAGGACTCTTCACCCGTTGCCCGGCGAAGAGTCCTGCCCATCCTTCAATCATCGGTTAAATCCAGCTGTAGACAGTTGCGCCGAGCAGATACAGATTGAGCACGGCGATCAAGCAGGCGCAAGTCCACGCCAGAGCTTTGGTCGCCGGCTTGTTGGCGAACTCGCCCATCTTCTTGCGATCTCCCGTGAACAGCACGAGCGGGAATACGGCAAAGCTCAATTGGAAGCTGAGCACCACCTGGCTGAAAATGAGCAGGTCGGTCGTCCCTTTCTCCCCGTACATGGCGGTCACGATGACGGCAGGCACGACTGCGATCAGACGGGTGATGAGCCGTCGCAGCCACGCTTTCATGCGGATGTTCAGAAATCCTTCCATGACGATCTGTCCGGCCAGCGTTCCCGTCAAGGTCGAGTTCTGCCCGGCCGCCAGCAGCGCGACGCCGAACAGGATGCTGGCGATCGCCCCGCCCATGAGAGGCGTGAGCAGATGGTACGCATCGCCGATATCCGCGATATCGGTATGGCCGGAAGTATGGAATACAGCTCCGGCTACGATCAGGATCGCCGCATTGATGAACAGCGCCAGAAAGAGGGCGATCGTCGAGTCCAAGGTAGCGAAGCGGATCGCTTCGCGCTTGCCGAGCGGAGTCTGTTCGAATTTCCTCGTCTGGACGATGGAAGAATGCAGATACAGATTATGCGGCATGACGGTAGCTCCCAGGATGCCGATCGCGATGTAGAGCATGGCCGGGTTGGAGACGATTTCCGCCCGGGGGATGAAGCCCTTCATGACATCGGCCATGACCGGCTGCGCCCAGAGCAGCTCGATCAGGAAGCAGAGGCCGATCGTGCCGATCAGCGTAATGACAAGCGCCTCCATGTAGCGGAAGCCTTTGTTCTGCAGCATCAGGACGATGATGACGTCGAATGCCGTCAGGATGACGCCCCACAGGAGCGGCATGCCGAATAGAAGATTGAGGGCGATGGCGGTGCCGATCAGCTCCGCCAGGTCGCAAGCCGCGATCGCCAGCTCGCACAGCACCCACAGCATGACGGATACAGGCTTGCTGTAATGGTCGCGGCACGCCTGCGCCAAATCCCTGCCGGTGACGATGCCGAGCTTGCCGGCCAGCGCCTGCAGCAGGATCGCGATGAGATTGGACAGCAGGACGACCGACAGCAGCGTATAGCCGAACAGCGAGCCTCCGGCCAGGTCCGTCGCCCAGTTGCCGGGATCCATATATCCGACTGCAACCAGATAACCCGGTCCCATAAAGGCGAGCAGCTTCCGGAACCATCCGCCCTTCGTCGGAACGCTCAGGGAGCCGTTCACTTCTGCGAGCGAAGGCCTGCCAGATGCGCGGTTCCAGCCTTTATCCCGGGAAGGGATCAGGGCGCTTTCCTCATTCATGATGTCTCTCCTCCTAAACTTGTATCTATCCATATATGTTGACTCAGGGAAACTTTTGAGGCAAAAAAAAGAGCCATTCGATCTTATTCCTGTTTTACTTGTATATGAACCCAACTCCGCAAATGTTCCTATGCTTAAATCTTAGCACTAACCTTTTTAATTGAATAGCCCTTTTTTTCCGTTTCGAAACACCAGGAACAAAAAAGGAAAGACCGGAATTCCCGGTCTCTCCTTTTCCGTTCCTTTCGCTCTGACTTTTCCGGCTCGGATGGCGTTCACCGAGTCCCTGCTTGCCGAAGCGTATCGACGGCCGCAGCCACTATCCTGGTCGAATGAAATCGGACCCTCGGCGGCCGCCTTTGGAGGCTGTCTGAACATGGTCCGCATGTAGGAGCCGTCCAATCGGACCGTCTCTATTTATGACGCCTTTCCTGGTTCTGGCGGATCTTGTCCTCCATGCCCTGGCGGGTCGCTTCATACACGGACGAACCGGCCAGCCGATCCGGGTAATACTGCTGCACGACGTAGTGGCCTGGGAAATCATGCGGGTATTTGTACCCTTCGTGGCCGAGCTTCTCGGCGCCCTTGTAGTGGGTATCCCTCAAGTGCATCGGCACGTCCGCCGTCCCTACCGCTTCGATCTTCTGTGTCGCTCTGGATATCGCCATGGCGGCAGCGTTGGACTTGGGGCTCTCGACGGCAAAAAGAATCGCTTGCGCCACATTGTACTTGGCTTCTGGCCAGCCGATCTTGTGATAGGCGTCCATGCTCGTCACGGCCTGCACCATCGCCTGCGGATTCGCAAGTCCGATATCCTCGCTGCAAGCGACGATCAGCCTGCGGATGAACACCATCGGGTCCATCCCGAGCTTCTCAACCGCGTACAGAAACCAGAACAAGGCCGCATCGCTCGATCCCCGGATGCTTTTGTGAAAGGCCGACAGCACGTCGTATTGTGTCGATTCATCCGCTTGGACGGCCCGGCTGCGGATCGATTCCTGGGCGACCTCCAGCGTGACCACGACCGTGCCGTCCGGCTCCGACGGGGTCGTCACGGCCGCCAGCTCAAGGGCGTTGAGCGCGCGGCGGATATCTCCTCCCGCCATGCCTGCGATATGCTCGAGAGCTTCCTGCCGCACATCCAGCTTCATGAATCCGAGCCCGCGCTCCTTGTCCGCGATCGCCCGGGACATCGCCTCCAGCGCATGCCTGCTCTCCAGCGCGTGGAGACGGAACAGCGTCGAGCGGGACAGCAAGGCGCCGTTGACGGAATGAAACGGATTTTCGGTCGTAGCCCCGATGAAGATGATGATTCCCTGCTCGACCGCCGGAAGCAGCGCATCCTGGCGGGAAGAGTTGAAGCGATGCACCTCGTCGAGAAAGAGGATCGTCTTGCGCCCGTAAAGGGACTTGGCGCTCTTCGCCCGCTCGATGACGTCCCGAACATCCTTGACCGACGCTTCGACGGCATTGAGCTTCACGAACTCCCCCTCGGTACGGTTGGAGATGATGCTCGCCAGCGTCGTTTTGCCGCTGCCCGGAGGGCCGAACAGGAGCAGCGAGCTGACCTGGTCGCCTTCGATCGCGCGCCTCAGCAGCGTTCCCGGGCCGACGACATCCTCTTGGCCGATATACTCGTCCAGCGTCCGCGGACGCATGCGGTCCGCAAGCAGCCGCGCCCGCGGCTGCTCCTTCTCTTCTTTATAATCAAATAAGTCCATCTCGCAACATCCCCTGTACTATGCTGGGCTGAGGGATATCCGGGAAGGCAGCAACCGGTTCCCGGACAGCCGGATTCCTTTAAAAAAAGTGTATCACAGCTGCCGATAGGGCACAAACGTTCGCTACGAATCCACCATGCTTGAGCCGATATGGGAGCCGGCCGTCTCCCCTCGGCATTTGCGGAGAAGCCGGGAATTTCGCTGCCCGGCCCATCTGCCGGACTTCTCTGCTCCATGAAAAAAAGGACAGACACGATGTCTGCCCCTGCCGGTCGGGAATTGCCGTCCCCCCGCCATAAGATGATCAAGCCCATTCAGTTCTTGAAGTCTTCGGATGGCTCTGTCCGGCAAATCCTCAGGCTTCCGCCGCCAGCCCAAGCTCGGACCATTCGCGCTCGAACAGCTCCCGCAGCTGGCGCTTCCGGTCCTCGTCGACGAAAGCCGCATTGATGGCATGGGCTGCGACCTTGCGGATATCCCCGGCGGAGAATCGGAACCTGCGGGTCAGATTCTCGTACTCCCGCGTCTGGTTCGTTCCCGACACCGTCGGGTTATCCGTATTGACCGTCACCAGCAGGCCGCTGTCCAGGTAGCTGCGGATCGGATGCGCCTCCATGCAGGATACCGCCTTCGTCTGCACGTTGCTGATGACGCACAGCTCGAGGGGAATTCCCTTGACACGGATGAGCTCCGTCACCTCGGCATCCTCCTGCAGCCTGACCCCGTGCCCGATCCGGCGCGCCCGCAGCTTCTCGACGGCGCAGCGGATGCTGCATGCCCCAGACGCCTCGCCGGCATGGATCGTGATCGGCAGTCTGAGCCTGTCAGCCAGCTCGAACACTTCCGCATGCAGCTCGTTCGGATAGCCGGCCTCGTCTCCCGCCAAATCGACGCCGACGACCCCGTCTCCATGATAGCGCGCTGCTGCCCTCACGATCTCCTCGTTGTCCATCTGGCCATGATGCCTCATGCAGATCAGAATCATGCGCACGCAGTGGCCGTATTTCTGCTCAGCGGCGCGGAGGCCGGAGCGTACAGACTCGATGACCTCCTCGACCGTCAGCCCCCGGCGGGTATGCAGATGCGGCGCGAAGCGCACTTCCAGATAGCGGACGTTTTCCAGAGCCGCATCCTCGGCTGCCTCGAACGCGATGCGCGACAGCGAAGATGCTGACTGCATCAGCAGCAGCGGGAGCTCGAACCGCTCCAAATATTCCATCAGGCTGCTGCAGGAAGGCGGAGCGGTCATGCGGTCCGTCAAATCCCGCAAATCGCGGCAGCTCAGCTCGATTCCTTCCTCCTCGGCGATTTCGGCGGCTGTTGCCGGTCTGACGCTTCCGTCGAGATGGCAATGCAATTCGATTTTCGGCAAACGCCTCATCAGATTCATCGTGACCATGATATGCACCATCCCGTTGATGTTAATTAGAAATGATGGTATCCAATTTGAAGCTTCATGTCAATATATATTACACAAAATAGGCTATTTCCACTAAATATATGCCCTATACATAACTTTAAATGTAAGATTTTAAATAGCTAAACCTAAAAACGGCCTCTAATCGAGAGCCGTCTTTGTCCATTGAATAGGAAAGCTTACAGCGTTATTCCGGATTTAGCGAGCAATTCCCGCACGGCGACGCTGACCATGATCAGTCCCGCTACCGGCGGCACGAATGCATTGCTTGCAGGCGGCTGCTGGGCTTTGCGGATTTCCGGAGCGTTGTCCGGCACGATCCGCTGGGTGACGTCCTCGCGCGGCTTTTTAGGCTCTTCCGACGAGAAGACGACCTGGACCCCTTTCTTCACGCCTTCGCGGCGCAGCTTCTGGCGGACGACGCGCGCGACGGGGTCTGTATGTGTTTTGGAAATATCCGTAACCTGGAACTTGGTCGGGTCGACCTTGTTCGCAGCTCCCATGCTGGAGATGATCGGAATATTCCGCTCCAGGCACTGCTTGATGAGGTGGACCTTATAGGAAATCGTGTCGGATGCGTCGAGCACATAATCGAGCGGGTATTCGAACAGCTTCTCGTACGTCTCCTCGGTATAGAACATCCTCAGGCTGATGACATCGCACTCGGGGTTGATCAGCTTGATGCGGTCCCGCATCAGATCCGCCTTTGGTTCGCCGACCGTCGTCGTCAAGGCATGGATCTGCCGGTTGATATTGGTGATGTCCACGACATCCTTGTCGATCAGGATGATCCGGCCGACGCCGGTACGGGCCAGAGCCTCGGCCGCGATCGAGCCGACGCCGCCGATGCCGAGCACGGCGACGGTGCTCCGCTTCATGGCTTCGATGCCTTCAGGCCCGAAGGCAAGCTCCGTTCGGGAAAATTGATTGAGCATGGGCATTTCCTCCTTTATCCTCTTCGTTACCCTTTCAGGCAGGGCAAAACCGCACCGGTTCCGGTGCGGCCTGCTTCCATGCCTGTAATTTGCAGAGAGCTCTCGACTACGATTGAACGGCCGGGGCCGGGGCTGGCGCTACTCCCTGAGCCGGCTTCGAGCCCGCTTTCGCAACCGTGCGGATATGCAGCTGCTGAAGCTGGGCGATATCCACCGGAGACGGAGCCGCCGTCAGCAGGTCGGTCGCGCTCGCCGTTTTCGGGAAGGCGATCGTCTCGCGCAGGTTGGTGCGGCCGGCCAGCAGCATGATCAAGCGGTCCAGGCCGAAAGCGATGCCGCCATGCGGAGGCGTGCCGTATTCAAAAGCGTCAAGCAGGAAGCCGAACTGTTCATGCGCTTGCTCCATGCTGAAGCCGAGCGCCGTGAACATCTTCTCCTGGATATCCCGCTTGTAGATCCGCATCGAGCCGCCGCCGACTTCGTATCCGTTGAGCACCAGATCGTAGGCTTGAGCGCGGATCGCTCCAGGATCCGTATCGAACAGATGCAGATCCTCATCCTTCGGACGGGTGAACGGATGATGCTCGGCGACATAACGCTTCGCTTCCTCATCCCAGCCGAGCAGCGGGAAGTCCACGACCCAGGCGAACTTGAAGACGGAATCGTCGATCAGGTTCAGCTGGCGTCCGACCTTCAGTCTCAGGTTGCCGAGAACGTCGGCAACGATCTTCTTCTTGTCGGCGGAGAACATCAGCAGATCGCCTTCTGCAACGCCGAGACGCTCGGTCAGAGCCTGGATCTCCTCCGGCTTGAGGAATTTCACGATCGGACCGCGCCATTCGCCTTCCTTCACTGTAATCCAGGCAAGCCCCTTGCCGCCGTAGCGGGCCGCGAACGGCTGCAGGTCGTCAAGCTCCTTGCGGCTCCATCCTGCGCAGCCTTTGGCGTTCAGCACTCGCACGACGCCGCCGGAAGCAGCCACGCTCGCGAATACCTTCACGTCGCTGCCCTTCACGATGTCCGTGATATCTTCGATTTCCAGACCGAAGCGCAGATCCGGCTTGTCGGAGCCGTATTTGTCCATGGCATCCGCATAGGTGATGCGCTGGAACGGCGCTGTTATGTCGGCGCCTACCGTTTCCTTGAACAAGCGCTGAGCCAGCTTCTCCATCATCGCGAGCAGCTGGTCCTGTGCCAGGAAGGAAGTCTCGATGTCGACCTGGGTGAATTCCGGCTGGCGGTCGGCGCGAAGATCCTCATCGCGGAAGCAGCGCGCGATCTGGTAGTAGCGCTCTACGCCGCCGACCATGAGCAGCTGCTTGAAGAGCTGCGGCGATTGCGGCAGAGCGTAGAACTCCTCCGGATGCACGCGGCTCGGCACGAGATAATCGCGTGCTCCCTCCGGCGTGCTCTTGGTGAGGATCGGCGTTTCCACTTCGACGAATTCCTCTCCGTCGAGGAAGTCGCGGAAGATTTTGGACGCCTTGGAACGGAGGAGCAGCGTGCGCTGCATTTCCGGACGGCGCAGGTCCAGGTAACGGTACTTCAGGCGGAGAGGCTCGTCGACCTCGATGCCGTCCTCGATCGGAAACGGCGGCGTTTTGGCGGTATTGAGAATCTCGATCTCGGTGATGCGGACCTCGATCTCGCCGGTGGCCAGATTCGGATTGCGAGTTTCCGCGTCGCGCTCAACGACGGTTCCTTTCACAGCGAGCACGTACTCGCTGCGCGCGCGGTCGGCGATGCCGAGCGCGTCGCCCGAATAAGCCGGATTGAAGACGATCTGCACGATGCCCGTGCGGTCGCGCAGGTCGATGAACAGCACGCCGCCGAGGTCGCGACGGCGCTGCACCCATCCTTTCAGTTCAACGGTTTTGCCTACGTCGGCTTTGGTCAGCCGTCCGCATTGATAAGCTTGTTCGCTCATTTCTGTCACTCCTTCGGATGGTTGGCACGGGTGGTCAATACTTGGATTCCGAATGCGGATCAGCCTTTGATTTCGGAAGCCAGGCTTGCGAGAGGAACCATGCGCTGCTCGCCGGTATCCATCTCCTTGAGGGAAATCTGGCCGGCTGCCAGCTCGTCGTCGCCCAGGATCGCCGTATAACGCGCGGCGTAACGGTCGGCCGACTTCATCTGCGCCTTCATCTTGCGTCCCTGATAATCGCGCTCCGCGGACAAGCCGGCTTTGCGAAGCAGCTGAAGCTGCTTGGCCGTCTCGCGCTCCGCCGCTTCGCCGAGAGCGACCAGATACACGTCGATGCGCGGCTTGGCCGCCTCGCCTCCCTGCTGGTGCTCCAGAATCATGACGGTGCGCTCGATGCCGAGGCCGAATCCGACGCCGGGCTGGTCCGGCCCGCCGATTTCGCCGACGAGGCCGTTGTAGCGGCCTCCGCCGCCGATCGTGTCGATGGCGCCGATTCCCTCCGCCTTGAACTCGAAGGCGGTATTCGTGTAATAATCAAGTCCGCGGACGAGCCGGGAGTTGATGTCATACGGGATGTCCATATCGCTCAGATGCTGCTTCACCTTCTCGAAATGCTGACTGCTGGCTTCGTCCAGGCTGTCCAGAATCGACGGTGCGCCTTCGAAGTGATGCTGGTCATGCTTGCAGTCCAGCACCCGCAGCGGATTGCGGTCCATGCGGGACTGGCAGTCCTTGCACAGAACGCTGCGCTTGGGCTCCAGGAACTCCAGCAGCTTGCCGCGGAACGCCGCGCGCACCTCGGGCGTCCCGACCGAGTTGATCTCCACGCGCACGTCTCTCAGGCCGACCTCCGTATAGAAGGTATATCCGAGCGCGATGATCTCCGCATCGAGCGCCGGATCGACCGACCCGAGCGCTTCCACGCCGAATTGGTGGAACTGGCGGTAGCGTCCGGCCTGCTGGCGCTCATAGCGGAACATCGGTCCGACGTAATACAGCTTCGTCAGATCAGGCTCGCCGTAGAGCTTGTTTTCGACATAGGCGCGCACGACGCCGGCGGTTCCTTCCGGACGCAGCGTCAGGCTGCGCCCGCCGCGGTCCTCGAACGTGTACATTTCCTTCTCGACAATGTCCGTCGTCTCCCCGACGCCGCGCCGGAACAAGTCCGTCGACTCGAACATCGGCGTGCGGATTTCACGGAAGTTGAATCTGCGGCATATTTCCCTCGCCTTGCTTTCGACGAACTGCCATCTCTCGACTTGTCCGGGCAGCAGATCCTGCGTGCCCGGCATTTTTTGAAATCCCATAACCGCCCCTCCTTGCTTTGGCTCAGCATCATCGCATCCCAACCTATCTTCATCGACAAAAAAAGCTCTCGTCCGCTGACGACCCCATAAGGTCGTCAGGGACGAGAGCTCGATCTCCCGTGGTGCCACCCTGATTCCGGATATAAGGCCCAAGGCCGGTCCATCCGCTTCAAAGAACGGTTAACGCCCGTCACACGCATGCCGTCTACGCAAAGGCTGCGCCGTCATGCGCTCAAAAGCCTTCTTCGCCGGATGTTCTCCGGGATGTCATTCCTCCCGCCACCATAAGGACGCTTGCAGCCGTAACGGCGTCCCTCTCTGAATACGTGCGCGCAGAGTACTTCTTCCCATCATCAAAGGTTGGTTTCAATTGAGATTCATTCTAACGCTGTAAAGGGATCAAGTCAAGCCGCTCTCTCCGTCGGAACAAAAAAAAGAGCCCGGCAAGCGGGCTCTGAAGTCTTGCCATATTAAAAAGGGGGTCGAGATCAAGTATAGCCCGGCTGTGTTAAGCGATGATGTTGCCCAGATTACAATTGGATGACAAATGCTCTGCCGGCATGAAAGGTCAGCTTTCCTCCCGATCATCCTTTTTGGGCGCCGCTCCGCCCCCTGCCCAATCTTCCGCGAACTCCAGGTCTTCCTCCAGATCATCCAGCAGCAGCGCTTCCCGCCTGTCCGCTTGCAGGATCCGGCTGGAAGCGCGGCTTAGCATCTGCATTTTGCGTCCCTGCCGCATGGCGGCCACTTCCTTTCTCTCCGTCAAATCGCTTATGAAGCGTCTGTCGAGGTGTCCGGTAAGTAGTGTTGCCCCATAACGGCTTCGTTAGTCCGGAATCAGGGATTATTCCCGGCTGTCCAATAGGAGCGTGACCGGTCCGTCGTTGACGAGGGATACATCCATCATAGCCCCGAAACGGCCCGTCTCCACCTGGAGCCCGAGCGCTTGCAGCGCTCCATTGAACGCTTCGTAGAGCGGCTCCGCATGCTCCGGCCGGGCTGCGGACATGAAGTTGGGACGCCGTCCCTTGCGGCAATCGCCGTATAGGGTGAACTGGGACACCGAAAGCAAGGCGCCGCCCGCGTCGAGCACGCTCAGGTTCATCTTCCCGTCCCCGTCCTCGAAAATGCGCAGGTTCGCGATTTTATCGGCCATCCAGGAAATGTCCGCCTCGCTGTCCTCATGGGCAAATCCGACAAGCAGCATGAGTCCCTGCCCGATGCTGCCGACGACAGCTCCCCCGACGGAGACCGATGCGCTGGAGCAGCGCTGAACTACGACTTTCACGATGAGCCACCGTCCTCTATCCTATTGCATGATGCGCTGCACCGAGTAGATGTCCTTGACGCGCTTGATCTTGTCCACGACGGACTGCAGATGCTCGATGTTGCGGATCAGAATGGTCATATGGATGATGACCATCTTGTTCTTGCCCGTGCGTCCGGTAACCGCGGATATATTCGTCTTGCTCTCCGCTACGGCTTGCAGCACCTCGTTGAGCAGGCCGCGATGGTCGTAGCCGGTAATCTCGATATCGACGCTGTAGTTCGACTCCGTCGACTCTTCCCATTCGACCTCGATGACGCGCTCCGCGTCGTCCTCCTGGCCTTCGACAGGAAGATTCGGACAATCCTGCCGGTGAACGGACACTCCGCGTCCGCGTGTAATATAGCCCACGATTTCATCGCCGGGAACCGGATTGCAGCAGCGGGCGAAGCGGACGAGCAGGTTGTCGATGCCTTTGACGGTCACGCCGCCGGTCGCCGCCTTCTTGCGGGTCCCCGGAGACTTCACCTCGGTCGGCTCGTTCGTAAGCTCGATCAGCTGCGCGGCTTCGGCTTCCCGCCGCATCTTCTCGGTCAGCTTGGTGCAGATCTGCGCGGCGGTGATGCCGCCGAAGCCGATCGCGGACATCATGTCCTCGACATCATGGAAGCTGAACTTGGACGCGGCCTCCATAAGCTTGTCCTCGGCCATCCAGGCGGATGGCTCAAGGCCGAGCCGCTTCAGCTCGCGCTCCAGCATATCGCGGCCTTTGATGACGTTCTCCTCGCGCCGCTCTTTTTTGAACCAGGCTTTGATCTTCGTCCGGGCATGCGAGGATTTCGCGATCTTGATCCAGTCCTGGCTCGGGCCGTAGGAATGCTTCGAGGTCAGAATCTCCACGATGTCGCCGGTCTTGAGCTTATAATCAAGCGGCACGATCCGGCTGTTCACCTTGGCCCCGATCGTCCGGTTGCCGACCTCCGTATGGATCCGGTAGGCAAAATCAAGCGGAACAGAACCGGCCGGCAGCTCGATCACTTCGCCTTTTGGCGTGAACACGAACACCAGGTCCGAGAAGAAGTCCATCTTGAGCGACTCCATGAACTCGGAGGCGTCCTCGGCGTCGTTCTGCAGTTCCAGGATTTCGCGGAACCATCCCATCTTGTCCTCGATATTGCCGCTCGGTCCCGCGGAGCCTTCCTTGTAGGCCCAGTGGGCCGCGACGCCGTACTCGCTCGTGCGGTGCATCTCCCAGGTACGGATCTGGACCTCGGTCGGCTCGCCGTTCGGTCCCACGACGGTCGTATGCAAGGACTGGTACATGTTGGCCTTGGGCATCGCGACATAGTCCTTGAAACGTCCGGGCATCGGCTTCCACAGCGTATGGATGATGCCGAGCGTCGCGTAGCAGTCCTTGATGTTGTCCACGATGATGCGGATCGCCATCAGATCATAGATTTCGTTGAACTGCTTGTTGCGCATCGTCATCTTGCGGTAAATGCTGTAAATATGCTTGGGGCGCCCAGAAATATCGCCGTCGATGCCCATTTCCTCCAGCTTTTCCGTAATCCGGCCGATGACGACAGCGATGTACTGCTCCCGCTCCGCACGCTTTTTCTTCATCAGATTGGCGATCCGGTAATATTGCTGCGGATTGAGATAGCGCAGGGCGATATCCTCCATCTCCCACTTGATCGCGGAGATGCCGAGCCTGTGGGCGATCGGACAGAAAATCTCCAGCGTCTCGTAGGCGATGCGGCGCTGCGCTTCCTCCGACTGGAATTTCAGCGTGCGCATATTATGAAGCCGGTCCGCTAGCTTGATGAGAATGACGCGGATGTCCTGAGCCATCGCCACGAACATCTTGCGGTAGTTCTCGTTCTGTTGTTCTTCCTTGGACCGGAATTTGATCTTTTCCAGCTTGGTGAGGCCGTCGACAAGCATGGCGCAGGTATCACCGAATATCGCTCGGACCTGTTCCACCTCGACGGTCGTATCCTCCACAACGTCATGCAGCAGCGCCGCTATGATGGAAGTCACGTCCATCTCCATATTGACCAGGATTTCCGCCACGGCCACCGGATGGAGAATATAGGGCTCTCCCGATTTGCGCACCTGCCCGTGATGGGCTTGATCGGCAAATTCATAGGCCTCCCGGATCCTGTTCAGATCCTGGTCCCTCATATAAGTCGACGCCTTAGCGAGTAATTGCTCTATGCCCATGAAACGTCCCTTTCCATCCAAATGTCATCGTTCGACTTTTACCGTGTCCCAGTACCTATGAAAATAAGTTTAACTCCTATTATGCCCCTACAATACGGGCGGCGTCAACTGAACTTGAAGCGATAAGGCCATCCCTCTACCCGCGGCCTGGAGCGCCGTCATAAACATTGGTTCAAATTCCTTATTCTGCTATTAAAGGGGTCGAAAACTGTCTATATCGATAAAAAAAGACGGCCGTTTGCCGGCCGCCATTATTTCCTGAGAAATAATTAATAATGAAGCGTTTAGTATTTTATCAGAGAGAAGACGTCCAGGCCGCCAAGCTTGGCGCGTCCGTTCAAATAGCCGAGCTCGATCAGGAACGAAGCTCCTACGACCTCGCCACCCAGCTGCTCGATCAGGTTGATCGTCGTCGCGATCGTGCCGCCGGTAGCGAGCAGATCGTCGGCGATGAGCACGCGCTGTCCCGGCTTGATGGCATCCTTGTGGACGGCGAGTGTGTCTTTGCCGTATTCAAGATCATAGCCGGCCTCGACGGTCTCTCCCGGAAGCTTGCCGCTTTTGCGGATCGGCACGAAGCCGACTCCGAGAGCGATCGCTAGCGGAGCTCCGACGACGAAGCCGCGCGCCTCCGGACCGGCGATCAGGTCGATCTCTTTGCCGTGGGCCGCTTTTTTGAGCTCATCGATCGCAGCACGGTAGACTTCGCCGTTGTTCAGCAGCGTCGTGATGTCCTTGAAGCGGATGCCAGGCTGAGGAAAATCTTCGATAACGCGGATATATTCTTTGAAATTCATGTTTGTCGAGCTCCTTTTATTCCCTATGCGGGTAGTTCGGTATGATAGCTTGATGCCGGCAAGCCGGCTATCCAGGATTTGATGTCTTCTGTTGCCGAGAAAAGCTTGGACATGATCTTCTCTTCTTCCAGCGCCTCCAGGTAAAGCGCGGATTCCGAGAGGTCCCTGCGGGCCGGGGCTTCGGCGGCCGTCCAGCCCTCGTCGCGCCGTTCGATGAAGCCCAGCTGATGAAATACTTCCAATGCCAGAGAGGCTCTCTCCGGCGGGCAGCCCGCAGCCTCGGCCAGCCTCCGTCCCGCCTGCCCGGCTGGCAGGGGAGACAGCTTGCGGATCCAGGCGTACAGCCTGCCCATGCCCGCGCGCTCCAGCCAGTCCGCGGAGCCTTTCGGATCAGCCGGGTAGAGCAGATGCAGCGCCTCAAGCCCATTGCTGAGCCGAAGAGCTTTCTCCAGCCTGGCGCAGGATGACGGACTTCCATAAAGGATGACTTCCTGGCAGGAGAAGCCTCCCTCCGGAACTTCTTCGGGAAGGCAATGGATCCATCCGGAATTGCCGCTTCCTTCGCTGCCGGATGCGATCTCGCGAGCGCTGGCCGAATGGAGCCTTTCCCTCGTCACGATGACGGCCGTTCTCTTTTCCCGCCGGAGCCTCTCGATGATCGAAGCAAGGCGGCCGCCAGGATCCCTTGTCCCTCTGAAGTCGTACACCCTCGGCTCTCTGACCCTCAGATCGCGGATCATCAGCTGCGGCTTGCGCTTCCCGTTCCATTCGTTCACCGTCAACTCCCCGACGATGTCCGCCCTCAAGGAAGCGGCAAGCGGATCGGCGAATTCTCCCATGCCGAATCCGATCGCATCCAGCTTCGCCGGGGTGAGGCCGCTGCTTAGAGCGAGCTTGAGATGCGTCTTCTCCTTGCCGAGCAGGCGGACATCGCCGATGCCCGCCACGCTGATCAGCAGCTTCGGCACCGGATTGCCGCTGCCGTAAGGCTCAAGCAGCGCCAGCTCGCCGGCGGTCTCGATCGACGCCTCCTCGATGGGACAGACCAGATCGATGTCGCAGACCGGAATGTAATCCTCCGGACGCAGCTGAAGCTCCGCTTGCGCGCAAAGGGCTTCTTCCAGCTCGTCCAGCCTGGTGCGATGAAGCGTCATGCCCGCAGCGGCCGCATGGCCGCCGTAATGCTCCATCAGTTCCTTGCAGGAGCTCAGCGCCTCGAACAGATCATAACCCGGAATCGACCTTGCCGATCCTTTGCACATTCCCGATTGCTCGTCAAGGCCGAGCAGCACGGTCGGACGGTAATGCTTCTCCAGCAGCTTGGAAGCCACGATGCCGACAACGCCGGGATTCCAGCCCGCTCCGGCGAGCACGATCACTCCGGGATGGGGAGCGCCTTGCTCGTCGGCCCGGCGGCAGCGTTCCTGCCACATGGCTTCCACTTCCTTCGCGATTTCGGCGACAACCTCGCGGCGCTTGATATTGAGCTCGTCCAGGCTCGAGGCGATTTCCTCGGCTTCCTCCCGATCATCCGTGACAAGAAGGACGACGGCCGGAGCCGCATGATCAAGCCGGCCGGCGGCGTTGACTCTCGGACCCATCTGGAAGCCGATATCCGATGCCGTGACCGCCTCCGTCTTGATGCCGCCCGCTTCGGCCAAAGCCGCGAATCCGGGGCGAGGCGAAGTTCGGATGACATGAAGGCCGGATCGAACGATAATGCGGTTCTCATCGGCCAGTGGCATCAAGTCCGCAATCGTTCCCAGAGCGGCAATATCGCTCCATTCCAGGGGAATGCGGCCAAGCAGGCACTGGGCGAGCTTGAATGCGACTCCGGCGCCGCACAGTCCCTTGAACGGATAAGCGCAGCCGGGCTGCTTGGGATTCACGATGGCATCGGCAGCGGGAAGAACGTCGGGAGGTTCATGATGATCCGTGACGACGACCGACAAGCCCAGCTTGCGGGCATGCGCGATCGGCTCGACGGCGCTGATTCCGTTGTCGACCGTGACGATAAGCGTGAATCCTTCTTCCGCAGCCTTGTCCACGGCCGGGATGTTCATGCCATATCCTTCCCTGGTGCGATGCGGAATATAATAGTCATGGCGAATGCCCAGCTCGCGCAGCAGAAGGATCATCAATGCGGTGGAAGAAACCCCGTCCGCGTCATAATCCCCGTACACAAGCACTTTCTCCCCGTCTGCCGCGGCCTTCCGGATGCGGGCGACCGCTTCCTCCATTCCCTTGAGCAGATAGGGATCGTGCATCGACTCGATTCCCGCTCCCATGAAGTCATGAGCCGTTTCCGGCGACATGCACCCTCTTTGCACGAGCAGTCTCGCCGCCAGCGGATTCAGGCCAAGAGCAGCCTGAATCGATTGCGCAGCCTGGTTTTCCTGTTCATTCAGCTTTCTTATGTTCCAGCGGGTTTTGGAACCGATCACGTTGTTCCCGCCTCCATCCTTGCATTTCGGTATAAGCTTGCGTCCCTATCTGCCGCTTGCCGTCACCGGCTGATTCCCAAACGCGATCCAAGCAGAGAAACGCTGCCCTCTGCGGCTGCGGGCCGTTCCGGAAGATCCGGATCAGCCCGCAGCAGGCGGCGGCAGCGTTATGCCCAAGACGGGCCAGCCGGCTCTTACTGAAGCAGCGTCGGCATATGCTCCTGATTGGGGTCATGATTGGATTTGTACGGGTAGCCGGGATTATAAGGCTCTACGCAGATTTTAACGTCATGGATATGCATGAACCGCTTGAGGACAAGCTGCTTGACCCGCCGCCCGATATCCGCTCCTTCGAGCACGGAAATCCGGGGATTGACGCTGATGACGATCTCGGCGGATATCCTGCCCCCGCTCATATGCGGCTGGACTGCTTCCACCGTCACGACGCCGTCGACTCTCTGGATGATCTCCGTCATGTCCTCGGCCAGACCGGAATGGTCTGCGGGAGCTGTCTCCTTCTTTTTGCCGGTTCCAAGAAACAGAAGATAGCCCTTGTAGACGATGAAAGCCCCGATGAGGACCGATGCGGCAGGATCCAGATAAGTCATCCAGATCAATCCGCTCTCGCCTCCGGCCCAAGCGCCTGCAGCTCCGGCGGCCGCCGTCAGCGAGACTGCCCATTCCCATCCGGGAATGGGACCTCTTACGAACAGAAGGCGCAAGGCAAGGCAGATCGGAATGACGAAGGCAGCCGGAAGCTGCGGATAGCCGTCAAGCGGCTCCATCATGCGGTTGAGAGCGAGCACGGCCATCTGCAGGCCGATGACGATGAGAAAAATGGAGAACACATAAACGAATGTATGCTCCCTGCCCAAGTGCTGCGCGTTGTCCCCGCTGCGGCGGCTGTCCTTCTTGCCGGATACTTGCGCCGCATAGGAGGAGCATGCGTCCGAAGCGGAGCGGAAAGCATCGGACAGCAGAACGGAGCTGCCGAAAAGGGAGCCGGTCGTTCCCTTGATGACGGCGAGCCCGATATGGACCCCGGTCTCCCTCCACCGGCCGGCCGCAGCTAGGCCGGATTGCGGTTGCTTGTCGGCCATGGCTTCAGCCTCCCGTTATGAAGCTGCCGGATTGCCTGCGGAAGCCGGCTTCGACTTGGAATTCTTCTTCATGAGCAGCCACAACGGACTCGCGATGAAGATCGAGGAGTACGCTCCGCTTAACAAGCCTACAAGCATCGCCAGCGAGAACAGGCGGATCGACTCGCTCCCGAAAATGAACAGCGCCAAGGCGGCGAACAGAACGGTAAGCGCCGTGTTGATGGAGCGCGTCATCGTCTGCCAGACGCTGTCGTTGACGACCTTGATGTAGTCCTTGAACGTCTTGATCTTCGCGAAGCGCAAATTCTCGCGGATCCGGTCGAAGATGACGATCGTATCGTTGATGGAATAGCCGATGATCGTCAGGATCGCGACGATGAACGGAAGGTTGACCTCCAGACGGAAGATCGAGAAGACGCTGATGACGATGAAGGCATCGTGGACGAGAGCCACGACGGCCGCAAGGCCGAAGCGCCATTCAAAGCGGATGGCGACATAGATGATGATGCCGATGCAAGCCAGCAGCATCGCCTTGAGCGCGTTCCACTGCAGCTCGCGGGCGATCTCGACATCGACCGTGTTGACCTCGACCGAAGAGCCGGGATCGAACTTCGCTTTAAGATCCGACTTGAGCTGCTCTTCCTTGCTCTGGCTGAGCACTTCGTCGAATCGGATCGTCATCCGGTTGTCGCCGAAGGTCGGGGCGTTGTGCTTGCCGAATTCTCCGGCTTGGAGATAGGATTCGATCTCCTGGCGCTGGGCGGACAAGTCCTTGGTCGACTTGACGTCCACGCTGGAGCCCGACTTGAAATCGACGCCGTAGTTCAGTCCCAGAGCCGCGAGCGCCACGATGCCGGCGATCGTGATGACGATCGAGAAGATGTAGAAATACTTGCTGTAATGGACAAAATCGATCCGGGATTCCTTAGAGCGCACGGATTTCACTCTCCTTCACGCCGTAATAGCCCGGCTTGTTGAATTTGCCGCTTTTGATCATCAGCCAGAGCAGGTAGCGGGAAACGACTACGTTGGAGATCAGGCTGATGATGATGCTCAGAAGCAGCGTGATGGCGAATCCTTTGACGGATCCGACACCGATGAAGAACAGCACGCCGGCGGCGATGATCGTCGTGACGTGGGAGTCGATGATCGTGCGCAGGGAAGTTTTGGAGCCGGCGCGGAAAGCGCTCAGCAGGCTCTTGCCGGAACGAATCTCTTCCTTGATCCGCTCCGCCGTCAGGATGTTGGCGTCGACGGCGATGCCGATGCCGAGAATGAAGGCCGCGATGCCGGGAAGCGTAAGCGTCGCGTTGAGCGCGATATGCGCCGCAAGCAGCAGCCAGGTATAGATGATCAGGGATACGCTGGCCGCAATGCCCGGCACCCGGTAGAAAACGAGCATGAAGAGCACGATGAAGACTGTGCCGACCAGGCCGGCGAAAATCGTGTCGTCGAGCGACTGCTTGCCGAGCGAGGCGCCGACGGATTGCGTGTATTTCACTTCGAGCTTCAGCGGCAGGGCGCCGAGGTTGATCGTGTCGCGGATATTCATTGCTTCTTCACGAGTGTAGTTGCCGGAAATCTCGGCGTCGCTGCTGTTGATCTCGGATGACACATTCGGAGCGGAAAGCTGGTTCTCGTCCAGATAAATGGCGAGTTGGTTGTTGCCGGTCACGGCCAGCTTGGCTACCTCGGAAGTCACCTTGGCGAACTGGGCGGCATCCTTGAGCTTGATGTTGATCTTGTATTGGCCGAAATCGCCTTGCTGGATCGACGCTCCGCCTTCCTTGAAGTCGCTGCCTGTCAGTTCCACCTTGCAGTAGCCGGCGTCCTTGGCGCAGCCGATGGCGCTGCGGAAGGTCAGGTTCGCAGGCTTGACGAGGTCCTCGCGCAGCTTGGCTTCCTTGGCTTCGTCCATGCCCGCGATGCGGATGCGGATGCGGTCCGTGCCTTCCGTCGTGACTTCAGGCTCGGACACGCCGTCTTTGTTGACGCGCTTCTCGAGGCTTTTTGCCGTCTCCGTCAACGATTCGCGCGTCACTTTGCTGCCTTCGTTCAAAGGCTTGGCCTGGTAGAGGATTTCGAATCCGCCCTTGAGGTCCAGACCTAACCGGGTCTTATCCAAGAGGGCGGGGCTTGTCCAACCAATGACGCCGAAACTGACGACGACAATGATCAGGAATGCTAGCATCCGTTTCATAATTCCTGATGTTCCTCCTTAAGTTCACAATCGTTTCTATTATAACGATGCGGGAAATTTGAGTCAAAAAAAAGAAACCCTTGTCAAAATCAGGTTTCTTTCCACGCGCTCATCGTCAGATGGTTCATGAGCTGGGTCGCCTTAAGGGACAAGATGTCATTCACGAGCTTGTGCAGCAGCGGCTCACCCGACTTGATATACCGGGCTTGAACGCACTCCCATACATCGGTCCCCGTCACCTGCTCGTAGCCGATCCAGCGGAGCTCCTCCGCCTTGCTCTCGCACAGGGCGAAGATTTCCTCGCTCATTTCCTTTTCCGTCATGCGGCCACTCGCCTCCCCTGTTGACTATCCGCCTCAAGCCGTCGAACTGATTCCATTCGACGCAGAGGCCCGCATTCCTGCCTCGTTCCGGCTTCTTCCCAAAAAAACATAGACATGCCGGGTGCCGGATGCCGCATAAACATGCTGTACGGACGTGCCCGCCCCCCTTGCCGGGCCGGCACAATGAACACCGTTAGGGAAGAGGAAGGAACCTATGACGAAGCCGAACAAACAAACCAGTCAAACCTTTATCAAGGGAGCCATGATCCTGCTTGCGGCGGGCGTCATCAACCGGATTCTCGGTTTCGTCCCCCGCATCGCCCTTCCTCGAGTCATCGGAGCCGAAGGGGTCGGCATCTACCAGCTCAGCTACCCGTTCCTGGGCGTGCTGCTGACTCTCATTACAGGCGGCATCCCGCTGGCCGTAGCCAAATGGATCGCGGAGGCCGACTCCAAGGGGGAGGGCCACCGCGTCAAGCAGATTTTCCGCACCGCCATGCTGCTGACGATCGTCCTTGCCCTTGCGATGACGGCTCTGATGCTGCTCGGCGCCGAATGGATCACGACCCGCGTCCTGACCGACAGCCGCGTGTACCGGCCGTTCGTAATGATGGCGCCGATGCTGCTCATCATCGGGGTATCGTCCGTATACAGAGGTTATTTCCAAGGCAAGCAGAACATGATCCCGACCGCCCAGTCCCAGGTGGTGGAGACGGTGCTGCGGATCGCCGGGCAATTGCTGCTGGCTTTCCTTCTGCTCCCTTACGGACTCGAATGGGCAGCCGCTGGCGCGATGATGGGAACCGTCATCGGCGAGATCGCAGGCCTGCTGATCTTGTTCTGGCATGCCGCGAAAGACAAGGGCAATTCCGCTGCGGCTGTCCCCGCCACCCCTGTCGGCGCTCCGCCCCTTTCCCAAGACACCAAATACGAAGAGCGCGTTCCCGTGCTGAAAAGGCTGCTGCGCCTTTCCATACCGGTCACGGGCAGCCGGCTTGTCGGCTCCCTGTCCTACCTGCTGGAATCGATCCTGACCGCCCGCAGCCTCGCCGCCGCGGGCATCGCAACCGGTGCCGCCACCGCGCAATACGGCGCCCTGCAAGGGATGATCATTCCGCTGCTTCTGCTGCCGACGGCTCTTACCTACTCCCTGTCGGTGTCTCTGATTCCATCCCTGTCGGCCGCAGCGGCCAGAGGAGATATGGCCTCGATCCATAAGCGTCTCCATCAGTCTCTCCGCCTGGCTCTCGTCAGCGGAGCTCCCTTTGTCGTCGTCATGGGCCTGCTCGCGGAGCCGCTGTGCCGGCTGATGTACAATCATGGGGAAATCGCCCCGCTGCTTGCCCTGCTCGCTCCCGCCGGAATCTTCATCTACTTGCAAGGGCCGCTTCAGGCCGCCCTGCAGGCGCTGGACAAACCAGGAACCGCTCTGTTCAATACGACCGTCGGCGCCTGCGTGAAGCTGTATCTCATCGTCGAGCTCGCGTCTCGTCCCGAGCTCGGAATCTATGGCGCGGTGATCGCAATCGTCGTCAACATCATCCTCGTCACCGCCTTGCACGGCATCAGCATCATGCGCTGCGCCGGATACCGCATGAAGCTGCCAGACTTCATCAAGGTCGGAAGCGCCATGATCATCATGGGAGCCTCCTGCAGATGGCTGATGAGCAGAGGTCCTCTGCCCGCCGAATGGCTCAATCTGATCATTTCGTGCGCAGCCGGCGCTGCGGTCTATTTATTCCTGATGGGAGCCATGGGAATTATCGACAGGCACGATTTGTCCCGCATACCGGGCATCCGGCGCTGGTTCGGCTGAAGGGCGGCAGGAATGGAGACAAAGCGAACAGGCAGCTGCGTCAACTCAGCTGCCCGTTTTTATTTGTTTCGGCGGTTCTCATCGACGAACAGCTCGCCTTTGTGGTCGATCGTGCAGAAGAACACCTGATTCCACTCCGTGAGCCCTTTCTTGCGAAGCTGCTGCTTCAGCCAGAGACGGTTTTTCTCCAGCTTCTCCAGATTATGATCCATGACTCTGCCATCCATAATGAGTGGAACCGGCAGCGTTTCGAACCGATAAGCAGAAGGAAACGTAATCGCGCTTGACGATGAATCCTGCTGCTCATTGTTCTTTTCTTGCTTTCCTTGTTTTTGTCCTCCGCCGGATGAGCTTCCCTGCCAGCTTTGTTGGTTCTTCTGACCCTGTTGGCTCTGCTGGCCTTGTTGTCCTTGCTGGCTCTGGCCGGAAGACTGGGACTGTTTTTCCTTCGGGATGACGGACAGCTTGCCGCTCGTCTCGAGAATCGCGAATTCCACGTCCGCCACCCTCGCCACCTGGTTTTCCCTCAGCTGAAGCATGAGATCGTCCAGATTGTAGCGCTGTTTCTTCATTTCCTTCTGATTGAGCTTGCCATCCGCGATAATAACGCTGGGCTTGCCGTCGAACAGCAGCCGGAGCTTGCGGTTTTTCATGCCGATATAAGCGATCAGCACCTGGATGATCATCAGCACGGCCATCGGAACGATGCCCTCGATAAGCGGTTTTTTCGTATCCTCGATGACAAGGACCGCGATTTCGGCGATCATGAACGAGATGACGAGGTCGAACACGCTCAATTTGCCGATTTCACGCTTTCCCATCAATCTCATGATCAGGAACACGACAAAATAAATAAGGACGGTCCGCAGCAGCAGCGACCCATATTCCATGCTTTCGCCCCCTTGGCCCAATCATAAGCGTCAGATGGTATTGTCGCCCCCCCTGTCCACAGCCATGCACAGCAAGGCGCAATGAAATGTTGGCAATAAAGGCGAAACGAGGATTTGTCCTTCCAGGCGGCAGGGCTGTACTAATTCCGGCGGCTTGACCATATGGTGAACTGAATACCAAACCATCACTGGAGGGTGATTGCCGCATGAATCCGATTAAAAATGTGCAAAAAGTGCGTTTCGGCTCCCCCATGCTAGGAGGGCTGGCTTACTCCGGCTTATGGCTCGCTCTGGGAGCCTTGCTTCTGTCGCTCATGCTGTACGCGGGAAATCTCAGCGAGGATTCGCTTCCCGCCTGGGCGCTTGGCATTCACGGCACCGCGTCATTATGCGGAGGCTTCACGTCCGGCAAGCGCAGCGGTGCCAAAGGCTGGTACCATGGCGGCCTGCTTGGCCTCGTCTACGGCCTTCTGGTGCTCGTTATCGGCTTTCTGGCAGCCGATGCAGGCATGTCGTCCAAAACCGGCATCCTTTTCCTCATCGTCGCTCTGGCAGGCGCATTCGGTGGCATGATCGGCGTCAATCTGCGGAAATGACCCCCTGTGTAAACTTGTCTCGGGTATGCTATACTTGTTCTCGGTAATCGAACTGGTAATCATCTGGAACAGTCATCTTCCGGTGTATCAGGGGCAAGCTTAGGGGGAACCATAGTGGCAATCTTGACATCGATGAATCAAATTACGCTGTACACGGTGCTGACGTCCGCCGTATTGATCAGTTTCGGAACCGGCCGCAATCCGCTGCGCGCCGCAGGCGTCTTCGCTCGCAATCTAGCCGTCAATCCCAGATACTTGCTGCTGTTCGGCTCGCTGCTCGCCATCCTCTTCATGAACAAGCTCGAGCTGATCATCGAAAGCAAGATGAAGCAACAGACCGACTTCACGCCATTCGTCCAGCGGCTCGAAGGCGGCTTCGTGGAAGGATTCCAGCAGCTGTTCCATGCCGCATGGCTGACGCCGGTGCTGGCCTTTTTCTACGTTGTCGTCTTCCAGTCGCTGCTGGTCGCCTCGCTCGGCGTCTATATGTACCGCGACAAAACCGGACGGCAGTTCTCCGCGACCTGCTACGCGATCATGCTCAATTACCTGATAGCGATCCCGTTTTACCTGTTCATGCCCGTCAAGGAAGTTTGGGCCTTCAATCCAAACGTTCATTTCTATATGCTGGAGGCTTTTCCCGCTTTCGAAACGGTGTACCGCGGCTTGTCCGGCCTGGACAACTGTTTCCCGAGCCTTCATACTTCCATTTCCGTGACGCTTGCCTTGCTGGGAGCCCGTTCCGGCATCAAGCGCTGGGCTTGGCTGACCGGCGTGACGGCAGCAATCATTATTTTCACCATCTTCTATATGGGCATTCATTGGCTGACCGACATGCTCGGAGGCCTCTGCCTGGCGACCTTCGCCGTGTACATGGGCTACAAGCTGGCGGATTTGAAATCGCTGGCCAAACCGGTCCCGTCCGTCCATCCTTCGCGCTGACCCCCTTTCCGGCGTTGAATCCAGCTTCCTGCAAAGCGCAAAAAAGGAGCCCTCGCGGCTCCTTTTTTGCACTTACGGCTGATTCAGCAGCTTTTGTGCGTGCCGGCCCCAATGAGGCCGCGTTCCGTCATCCAGGAATTCGTATCGTTCCGACAGCTCCCATGAGCTTGGATGCCTTCCTGCCAAGCTTCCCTTCTCGGGGTCGGCCGCCAGACAGGCCAATGCCCTGCCTACATAGAGCGGGGTTTCCGACTGAAGAAAATTCCTTCTCGCCGGCGTCTCTCCAGTTCGTTTCCGTCACGCCGAAAGGCGCCAGCATCTCCTCCGAACGCAAAATACCAGGAGTCAACGAAACCGCGCATATTCCATAAGGCTTGAATTCCTCGGCCAGTCCTGCCGCCATAAGGATTCCCCAAATCTTGGACAAGCTATAGGGCAGATTGCCCCGATACTTGTAATCGACGCCGTCGGTTATTTCCGCGATGAGGCCCGATTCGCTGCGGAGCAGCAGCCGCATCGCGAGATGTTCCGTAATATAATGGGTGTCGTGCACTCCGTGCTGCATGGCCAGCCCATCCTTCAGCGGAGATGCCCAGAGAGGCTTGCTCCAATGAGTCAGCCTTTCACCTCCCCAAATATCGTTCACGAGGATATCCAGGCGTCCATGGGCCATTTCGGCATCGGGTATGCCAGCTGGCCGCGGCAGCCCTGAAGAAGCATCGAAACGCATAAAAAACCCTTCGGAGAGCAGCTCTCCGAAGGGTTTTTGGAACGTCGGGCTGCTGCTTAGAGCGTGCCTTCAGGATCCACTTTGTCGCTTTTGACTTCAAGCTTTTCTTCCGTCTTGGCTTCGACAGGAGCCGGAGCGCTGTTCAGGACGGATGCGATGGCGCTGCGTTCGAACGTCACTCGCGTCGTATCGTTGACCCGCAGAACGACCGTGTCGTCCGTCAGCTCCACGATCGTGCCGTGCATGCCGCCGATGGTGGCGATTTTGTCGCCTTTCTTGAGCGAGCCGAGCAGGGCGTTGCGCTGCTTTTGCTTCTTCTGCTGAGGACGGATCAGAAGGAAGTAGAAGACGACGAACATGAGGCCGAACATGAGCAGCATGGACATGCCGCCACCGCCGGCGCTACCGGAAGCCAGATACATATGTGTATACCCCTTTCAATATCGGAACGAGATTCTGGTTAAAACCCTTTGTCGTTGTCATGCAGGCCGTATTGGGTGAAGAATTCGTCCCGGAAATCAAGCAGCCTGTCCTCCATGATCGCCTGGCGCACACCGCGCATCATCTCCAGCAGGAAATGCAGGTTATGGTAGGTCGTCAGCCTGATGCCGAACGTCTCGTCGGCCTTGATGAGATGCCGCAGATAAGCGCGGGAATAATTGCGGCAGGTGTAGCAGCCGCACTCCGGATCAAGCGGTCCGAGATCCTCCGCGTACTTGGCGTTGCGGATGTTCACCCGCCCGCCGCTCGTCATCGTCGTGCCGTTGCGGGCAATGCGGGTCGGAAGCACGCAGTCGAACATGTCGACTCCGCGGATCGCACCTTCGAGAAGCGCGTCGGGAGATCCGACGCCCATCAAATAACGCGGCTTGCCTGTCGGCAGGAGCGGAATGGTCTCCTCCAGCACCTCATACATGAGATGCTTCGGTTCCCCGACGCTCAAACCACCAATAGCATACCCCGGGAAATCCATGGAAGTCAAATCAGCCGCGCTCTGCTTGCGCAGATCGGCATGCATGCCTCCCTGGATGATAGCGAACAGCCCTTGGTCCTGCGGACGGGCATGGGCTTTGAGGCAGCGCTCCGCCCAGCGGGATGTCCTCTCCAGCGAGTTTTTGATGTACTCGTATTCGGCCGGATACGGAGGGCACTCGTCGAATGCCATCATAATGTCGGAGCCGAGCGAGTTCTGGATCTCCATCGCCTTCTCCGGCGACAGGAACAAGCGGTCGCCGTTAAGATGGGAGCGGAATTCGACGCCTTCCTCGGTGATCTTGCGCATATTGCTCAGCGAGAACACCTGGAAGCCTCCGCTGTCCGTCAGAATCGGGCGGTCCCAATTCATGAACTTATGCAGGCCGCCGGCATTGCGGATCAGATCGTGGCCAGGACGGAGCCACAGGTGATAGGTGTTGCTGAGAATGATATGGGCGTCCATCTCCTTCAGCTCTTCCGGGCTCATCGTCTTGACGGTAGCCTGGGTGCCGACGGGCATGAACGCCGGCGTCTCAATGACGCCGTGAGGGGTATGGACGCGGCCGAGCCGCGCCCCGGATTGCTTGCATACTTTGATCAGTTCGTAAGTTACAGCCACAGTTCACTCTTCCATTCCTAGTAGATAAACATCGCGTCGCCGAAGCTGAAAAACCGGTACTTCTCGTTGACTGCCTCTGCATAGGCGCGCAGGACATGCTCGCGCCCGGCAAGCGCGCTCACCAGCATGACCAGCGTCGACTTGGGCAGATGGAAATTCGTCAGCAGGGCATCGACTGCCCGGAACTCATAACCGGGATAAATGAAAATATCCGTCCAGCCGCTGCAAGCCTGAAGCCCGTCCGGATACCGCTGCGCCGCTGTCTCCAGCGTGCGGGCCGACGTGGTGCCGACGGCCACGATCCGGCCGCCGCGTTCCTTGGCGGCGCGGATCATCGCGGCAGATTCCTCGCTGAGCTCGTAATACTCGGAGTGCATCACATGCTCCTCGATCGTGTCCGTGGACATCGGCCGGAACGTGCCGAGACCGACATGAAGCGTCAGCGGAGCGATCCCGACCCCCATCTCCCGCAGCTCCTGGAGGAACTGCTTCGTGAAATGAAGCCCCGCAGTCGGAGCGGCTGCGGATCCCGCTTGGCGGGAATAGACGGTCTGATACCGCTCACGGTCGTCCAGGCGCTCCTTGATATACGGCGGCAGCGGCATCTCGCCCAGTCTGTCCAGCAGCTCCTGAAATATTCCGCTGTATTTGAAGCGGACGATGCGTCCGCCCATATCGCCTTCGCTTTCCACGACCGCGCGCAGCAGCGGCTCGCCGCCTTCGCCGGCGCCGAAAGCGATGACCGTGCCGGCCTTCAGCTTCTTGGCCGGCTTCGCCAGCGTCTCCCAGGCATCGCCTTCCAGCTGGCGGAGCAGCAGCAGCTCCGCCTTCGCTCCGGTATCCTCCTTGACGCCGAGCAGGCGGGCGGGAAGCACGCGGCTATCGTTGATGACCAGCGTGTCTCCCTCGCGCAAATACTGCTTGAGATCCGTGAACCGATGATGGGCGATCTCTCCCGAGCGCTTGTCCAGAGTAAGCAGGCGCGAGGAGGTCCGGTCCGTCAAAGGGGTCTGGGCGATCAGCTCGTCCGGCAGGTGAAAATCATAATCTTCTACGTTCATGGCTTCAGCTTCCGTCCTTAGCGAGTTCAATCTCTTTGTAGTAGTATTTCAGAATGCGTTGGTAATCATACCCGGAATCAGCCAGGCTCTTGGCGCCGTATTGCGACATTCCGAGGCCGTGCCCGTTGCCGGTGCCCCGGATGAGCCACGTCTGCGACGCGGAGACGGGCCGGATGGCGCCGGAGGCGCTCATGACCGTCAGACCCGCTCCGTCCGAGGGCGATGCTTTGGCTCCGCCGGCTCCGAGCACTTGGACAGCCGCTCCCGTTTCCTTGACCGCCGAGGCGCCGCCGGCGCCGAGAAGCGACACCTGCCCGGCCGGCTCGATGGCGAACCTCGTGCTCGGCAAGCTGCCCATCACGGTCCGCAGGGAGTCCGGATACTTGACCGGAACGGCTCTGCCGTTCACGTTCACCTGCATGACCCGTCCGGAAGGTCCGCGCGAGGCGACCTCCAGCGACTGAATCGGTCCGGATACGGCCGAGGTCGTCTTGCCCTTCATGGAATCCAGCAGCTGGGCCGAGGTGAACGGGCCGCGCATCCAGTTGAATTCATTGGACTGCGCGACCGTCTCCAGCACCGTCACCTTCGCCCCGGCGTCCAGCTTGTCCACCGGACTCACGCCGTCCTGGATTAGGGGCAGCGGCCTCACATTGGTAGCGGCGGACTTGATGCGCGCGATGACAGCCCCGGCAGCGTTCTTCTCTCCGGTCAGATCAGCCGTGTCGGACCGGATGAAACCGGTGCCGCCGCTCGGAGCCATGACCCGGTACCATTTATAAAGGCCGTTCTCGGAAGCATCGTCCGGGCTTTGGACCGGAGCCAGATACGGCACCTGGCTTCCCCATACTTCGGATGGATCCGCTGTATAACCTCCGGCGCTGGACGAGAATACCGCCTCGACAGGCTTGCCCCCGCTGAGCATGACCAGCCCCTTCGTATCGTCGACCGCCTTGATGGTAGCGGCCTTCTCGGAGGCGACGCCGTTGTACGCCTGGCTGAGCGTCGTGTCGACGACCTGGGCGATGCCGAAGCCGGTCCCCTGATAGACGGCGTAGGAGCGGGCGGCCACGGCTTGCGCCTTGAGCGCCTCGATCGGCCAGGAGCCGGGCATTTCCCCGCCGACGACGGAATACAGATACTGCTCGAACGGAAGCTCGTTGATGACGGCAAGAGCGTTGTTGTAGCTGCTTAACTCGAACTGGCCTCTGTATGTACGGGCGTAGCGCTCGGCAAGTTTCACTCCTTGGGTCGAGGACGGCTGCACGACAGCCTTCGTGCCCGCCGGGAAGGTCAGCAGCATGCTCGATGCCCCTTCCTTCTGGCTGACGGACAAATCCCTCCGCTGCAGCAGATAATCGCCCGCCGCAGCCTGCTTCAGCCCGGCCGCCTCCGCGATTCCGGCCAGCTTGAGCTTCACGGCTTCCAGCGAAGCGCTGTCCGCCGCAGCTCCCACCATGACGGAATAACGGGCTCCGGAATCCGATGGGCGCAAGGCAAGGAAAGTATCCGTTCCGGAAGCGCTGAACGAAGCCATCGCGAGCCGCGCCTCCTGCTCGGTCGCATACGCGGCCGTCTCCAGGTGAAGCGGTCCGCGCACGGAAGCGCCGCCGCCGAATGCCTTCACCGTCGCGTTCGCGTTCCATTTGGCAAGAGCGGTCCCAGCCGCAGCTGCAGAAGAGTAGGAGCCTTCCGACACTTGGTAGGAAGTGCTTCCTCCGCGGTCTACCGCCTCCAGCACGGCGTTTCCTCCGGCTGCCTGCACGGCTTTGAATACGGCAAGCGCGGCCGTGAAGGAGCTGTTCTCTCCCAGAAGGACGGAGTAGCTCTCTACGGCTACCCTGGCGGTCGCGCCGCCGACAACGGCAGTCAGCGGCTTGGGAGCGCCCCCCTGGCTGACTCCGACGGCGAGCCCGCCGTCGGAGCTGAATGTCGCCGCAGGAATCGAGAGCGTATATTTGTTCGGCACGGTGATGAACAAGCCGACGCGGATCGTGTCCATGATCTCGATCCCGTCCGCTTCCGCCTTGGGAGGCAAGTAGAGGCAGCCGCCCAGAACGGCGGCTGCCAGCAGTCCTTTGGGGAGAATTCGGGCTATCGGTCTGTCCATGGTTCTCTCCTTCCGTGTGCTCCGCAAGCTCTCGGCGATGGGCCGGCGCGCAGGCGGGCACCTTACAGGGTTTTGTCGGTCATGTCTCCAGGGGGAACTCGGCATTCGTCCGGGGAACAGGCTTCATCCGCCTTGCCGAACCAGTCATAGCGGCGCTCGGCGATATAGCGGTAGATCCAATCTCCAAGGCGGCTCATGCCCGGCAGCCGGTACAGCCATCCTGCCGGCCCGAAGCCTGGAACCGTGCGCAGGATGCGCACGACGGCGTCGCTGCCCGCATACAAGCGCCCTGCGCCGTCAACGACATGCATCCTGTCCCTCAGCGCTTCCTCGCCGACGTCCAGAACCCGCTCGGCGGCCCGGCCCTGGAGCCGGTCCAGATTCTGCAGCGGCACAAACGTCAGCTCCGCCCTCGAACCCAGGCGGCCCAGCCTGTCGACCGAGGCGAGGCAGAGGTTGCATTGGCCGTCGTAGATGACGGTCAATGCGCTGTCTTCAGCGGCGCCGGACCGTTGCTCCTTCATCGGCGGATCCTCCCATTGGCCATGCGGGCATGTATGCCGCAGCCTTTATTCCGGAACGGGCAAGCCCAGATGGCGATAGGCAAGCGGAGTGACGATGCGGCCCCGCGGGGTGCGCTGCAGGAAGCCGATCTGCATGAGATACGGCTCGTACACATCCTCGATCGTCTGGCTTTCCTCGCCGATCGTCGCTGCGATCGTATCGAGGCCGACAGGACCGCCGCGGTAGTTGGCGATCATCGCCTGCAGCATCTTGTGGTCGATCCGGTCGAGTCCGAGCGGATCGACGGCGATCAGCGACAGCGCCTGCTTGGCGAGCTCGTCGGTAATGATGCCGTTTCCGCGCACCTGCGCGAAATCGCGAACCCGCTTGAGCAGCCGGTTGGCGATCCGCGGCGTCCCCCGCGAGCGGAGGGCGATCTCGGATGCCGCATCGCCGACCATGCCGACTTCCAGAATCTCGGCGGAGCGGGAAATGATGAACGCCAGCTCGTCCGTCCCATAAAACTCCAGCCTGCTGACGACTCCGAAGCGGTCGCGCAGAGGGGCGCTGAGCAGCCCGGCGCGGGTCGTGGCTCCAATCAGCGTGAACGGAGGCAGGTCAAGCCGCACGGAGCGCGCGCTCGGACCTTTGCCGATCATGATGTCCAGGCAGAAATCCTCCATCGCCGGGTACAGCACTTCCTCCACGGAGCGGTTCAAGCGGTGGATCTCGTCGATGAACAGCACGTCGCCCTCCTGAAGGTTCGTGAGCAGGGCGGCCAGATCTCCCGGCCGCTCGATCGCCGGGCCGGAAGTCGTACGCAGGTTGACGCCGAGCTCGTTGGCGATGATGTTCGAGAGAGTCGTCTTGCCGAGTCCCGGCGGGCCGTACAGCAGCACATGGTCGAGAGCTTCCTTGCGTAGCTTCGCCGCCTCGATGAATACCTTGAGGTTGTCCTTCACCTGGGACTGGCCGATGTATTCGGACAGATACCTCGGACGGAGGCTGTATTCGACTGCCTGGTCTTCCATCATCAGATTGGCGGAAATGATGCGATCGTCTTCCATGCAAAACCTCCCTTTCCGCTATCCCTTGAACAGCTGCTGCAGCGCCCGCTTCATGAGCGCGTCCACGGTCTCTCCGGGCTGCTGCGAGCCGCCCATGCCCGCCCAGGCGCGATCCAGCTCCGACGCCGTGTAACCGAGGGCTCCAAGGGCTTCCCTCGCTTCGCCCCAGCTGTCCTCGCCTGCGGCGGCGACTGCCGCCCCGCCCGCGGCCTCCGCTTCCCATGCGAGCTCGATGGAAGCCGAGGTGATCTGCAGCTTGTCCTTGAGATCAAGGATCATCCGCTGGGCCGTCTTCTTGCCGATGCCGGGGAGCCTGATGAGGAAGCTCAAGTCCTCGCGATGGATGGCCGAGATGACCGCCTCCGGGCGGCCCCCGGCCAGAATCCCGACCGCGACCCTAGGCCCGATGCCGGACACCTCGAGCAGCTTGCGGAACAGAGCCTGCTCCTCCCTCGTCTGGAATCCGAACAGCTGCGCCGCGTCCTCGCGCACATGGTGGTGGCAGTAAACGGTGACAGGCTCCTCCCCGCGGGCGAACGCGTAAGGGTTGGGCGTATAAACCTGGTAGCCGACATCCCGAACGTCGACGACGATATAATCCGTATCCACATAGGCCACACGGCCTTTTACAAAATCGATCATCTGCGGCGCACCTCGTTTATCTTGGACATCATGCCGGAAGCATGGGCATGGCAGACGGCAACCGCAAGCGCATCGGCGACGTCGTCGGGCTTGGGCACCTTGGCCAGCTTAAGGAACATCCGCACCATCTCCTGCACTTGGCGCTTCTCGGCCTTGCCGTAGCCGACGACGGCCTGCTTGACCTGCATCGGCGTGTACTCCGATATGGGAAGCCCCCGCTGGGCGGCGGCAAGAATGATGACGCCCCGGGCTTCGCCGACCGTGAAGGCCGTCGTCACGTTGCGGTTGAAGAACAGCTTCTCGACAGCAACGGAGTCCGGCTTGTATTTGTCCATCAGAGCCGAAGCAGACTCGTAGACTTGCTTGAGCCGCACCTCGTGAGGCGTGCCGGCTTCCGTCTCGATGGAGCCGTATTGGACCGGCGTAAGCTTCATGCCGTCCTTGTCGATGAACCCGAATCCCGCGATGGCGATGCCGGGGTCGATCCCTAAAATCCGCATCGCGCACTCTCCTTGTATGAAAGCTGTACAATGAAATCTATCTCTATGTAGAGAAAAACAGACTCTATCTATTATAACAGGAAGTGGATGACATGAGAACAAGCGTTTCAGACCGCAGCCGAAAAGCAAAAAAACGCCTTTTCGCAAAGGCGCTCGGAGAATGGGCATGCCGACTGGAAGCATGCCTTGTTATCGGCGGAAGCGCAGCATCCCGATGACCGAACGGAATCAGTAGGCGCGCTTCATCGCTCCTCTGGATCCCTCCAGGGCAAAATCGTTGTACGTCGACAAAACGCTGTTGAACTCGTCCCTGTCCTGGACGCGGATGCCGCTCAGCAGCTTGTCCCGTTCCTGCTTGGGCAGCGTGCTTTCCATGTACTGCAGATCGAGCTGAAAGAACGTCTTCATGACTTTCTCATCGCTCGGAGGACCTTCGAACAACGTCAGGCTTCCCCCGTCATCCACCCCGAAAGTCGCGCTTTGCTTGCAGGCCTCGGACAGATCGTCGATTCGCTCGGTCACGACTACGCCGCCTTTTTCATCGAATCCGGCTTCCCAGCCGGGGTGGCTGCCGAGCAGCTTCAGCACGGAAGGCGGATCCATGACGCCGAGCGGACGGATTTCCTCTCCGCATAGATAGACCCTTTTCATCGTGACCGCGGCAGATGCGCTTCCCTCCAGAAAGGAAGAGATTCCCTCTTGAGGAAAGTCCGGCCCGCTCCGATCGGCAGCCTCGGCTCCGGCAGAGCCCAGCAGAAGCGCTGCAGGCAGCAGAAGCGCGCAAGCCAGGCCAAGCGGCGAACGGCTGCGCCTGCGCCTCAAATATTTCCGTTTCAGATGGTTCCAGATGCTGATTGACAACATGGTCATCCATAGCCCCTTCTTGGCATTTTAAGCTAGTCTGCCTTCCGGCTGGATGAATTATGCAAGCATAAGAAGAACCGGGCTGCGAGTTCAGCCCGGTTCGGCTCTATGGCCATTCCCCATCCTCGGCCCCGTCAGCGGTTGATCCAGGGCTTGCTGCCCTTGGAGGCGCGGGGAGCCGGCCGGGAAGCGCTGCGTACAACCGCTTTTTTGGGCTGCTTGCGCGCGGCCGCCGTGCCCGTTTTCGCCGGCTTGGCGTCAGCCTTAGATTTGGCCTCCGGCTTGGCGTCAGCCTTAGATTCGGCCTCCGGCTTGCCTGCCTGATCAGCCCCCTGCGCCTCCTCCTCCTCCCTGTCTCCGCAGCAGGAAGCCTGGACCGCTACCGGCGCAGCTTCCTTCAGCGGCGCTCCTCCATACTCCGGATTCACGCCGTAGCCCTGCACGGCGGCCGTCTGCGGCCAGCCTCCCGGAGAGGCGGGATACCCTTGAGCTTCCGCGCCCCAGCCTTGGTATCCAGGCCACTGGGCAGGACTGGCGGCGCCGGCGCTTGCTCCCGCAGCATTCCACGTGCCGCCGCCGTCGTAACTGTATTGACCGGGAGCAGCGGCTTCTGCGGCCGGCATGATGCCTTGAGGATAACCTCCCCCGCCATAAACATGCGCCCCGTTGTTCTGAGCGCCATACCCTTGATGGCCGTATCCGCCATACCCCTGCGCTTCTGCTGCATAGCCCGGATGGCCGTATCCGCCATACCCCTGCGCTTCTGCTGCATAGCCCGGATGGCCGTATCCGCCATACCCCTGCACTTCTGCTGCATATCCCGGATGGCCGTATCCGCCATACCCCTGCGCTTCTGCTGCATAGCCCGGATGGCTGTATCCGCCATGTCCGTGAGTTTCTGCTGCATAGCCCGGATGGCTGTATCCGCCATGTCCGTGAGCTTCTGCTGCATAGCCCGGATGGCTGTATCCGCCATGTCCGTAGGCGCCGTATCCGTGCGGGTAAAAATCCTGCAAGCCTGCTGCGGCAGCTCCATAGCCGCCATAACCTGCGCTTCCCGCCTGGGGACCATAGCCGTCTCCCGGCATCTGCGCGGCTCCCTGCACCATGCCTCCCGGGTACCCATAGCCTTGCTGTTGCCCCGCGATTCCATAACCGGCCGGATAGCCGGCCATCCACGGGGAGGCGGCTGCATACGGCTGTTCGACTGAAGCTCCAGCTGCCGGACCGGATGCCGCCGGCCAGGCGTTGTGCACGCCGTAGCCATCCATCTGGCCTCCTAATCCAGGAAGCTCCTGTCCATATCCCGCGCCATGATCGCCCTGCGAGTAGGCGTCCCCGTAACCGGAGCCCTTGACGCCGTAAGACCCGGCACCAGGCTTCGTGTACCCGCTTCCGTAGGATGGGGCCGGGGCATATTCGGGCATTTTGGGAAGCTCAAACAGCGGAGCGACCGCTTCGACGGCCGGAAGCTTCTCCTGGGCGAAAGGATGGATCGCCTTCTCCGTATAATGGGATTGATAAGGCTTCGCGCATGCCTTCTCCTCCACCGGAAGAGCCGGCGGTACAGGAGGTGCGGGCGGCGGCACAGGAACCGGCTCGGGCGGCTTCACCGCCGTCGGCGGCTTCACAGCCGTTGGAGGCTTCACCGCCGTAGGTGGCTTCTCCTCGATGGGCGCCGTGTTCTTTTTGCCGTCGACGATCGGTCCCGTGAACGCTTTTCCTCCCGTGTGGCCGTGATGCTCGGCCTTATGCTCGGGGGATAATGCCGTCGATTCCTTTTGCTTTGGAATGTTGACCGTATCCCCGACATTCAGCGCATCCGGGTTCGTCAGCTGCGAGTTGGCCTTGATGAGCTCGTTCAGGGGCACTCCCCAAGCCTTCGACAGCTTCCAGAGCGTATCCCCCGCTTGCACCGTGTACTTGTGGATCAAGCCGCCGCTCCAATGCTTTTCCTCTTCCGAAGGAACCTTGATTTTGGCGCCGATCTGCAAGTTCTTGTCATCGGTCACGGATGGGTTGAGCTTCTTCAGCTCCTCCACCGTCACCCCGTATTTCTGGCCGATGAGGTAGAATGATTCTCCCTCTTTGACAATATGGATTTTCACTAGCCGACTCCCTCCTCTTCGCATGCTGTGCGCAGCGGCAGGACTGCAGCCTATCTGCCCGTCGTTACATCGTATGCAGCGATTAGGCGTCTGTCTCCCTTTTCATGAAAAAAATACAAGCCCTGCCTGGAATCGTACCGAATATCCGTACGAATCGCAGCTGGCTCGTATTCCCGCGGCTTGGCCCTTAACGCAAAGAAGGGCTGTCCCACTAGTCGCGAAAATGACTTAGGGCAGACCCTTCACTTATACGCGCATCCGGCAGCAGCCGAAAAGATGGATGCTCAGCACTTCGTTAACTACTCAATCAGCCGTGCTGCCGAAGCTCGGGTAGGTGCCGAGCACTCTCACCTGGCAGCCGATCGCTTCGATCTCCTGCAGCGCCGCCGGCAGGAGGACGGTGTCCAGAGCCATCTCGATGTCGATGACGAAATGGTACGTGCCGAGACGCTTTTTGGTCGGACGGGATTCGATCCTCCCGAGGTTGATCCTTCGCCAGGCGAAGGCGGACAGCACCTGATGGAGCGCGCCCGGATAATCTTCCGGCAGCGTCACGAGAATGGATGTCTTGCGGACGGGGGACTGGCGCAGCTCGAACGGCTTCGGACCGGCCAGCAGGAAGCGGGTGTAGTTGTTTTCGTGATCCGTCACCCGTTCGCGCAGCACGTCAAGGCCGTAGTGGGCCGCCGCCAGCGTAAGCCCGATCGCAGCCCAGCCCTGGCCTGGATTTTCGGATACGATCCGAACCGCCTCCGCGGTGCTGCTGACCGGCTCCCACTGGGCATGCTGGAGATGGCCGCGCAGGAAGCTCTGGCACTGGGCCAGCGCGACGGGATGGCTGAACACCTTGACGATGCGGCCGTACTCCGGCTCTCCTCCGGCTCCGAGCAGCTCGTCCTTGCGGCCGATGAGCTGCTGGCGGGACGGATAGATCCATTCCGCCTGGATCGGCAGGTCCACTTCGTGCAGCAGCCAGTCCATATGCAGGTTGACGGAGCCCTCGATCGTATTCTCGATCGGGATGACGCTGTAATCGGTCTTTCCTTCCGCCGTGGCCAGGAAAACATCGGATATCATCGGGTAATAGACTCTCTCGGCGTTCTCTCCGCACAGGCTGCGGGCAGCCTCGTCGGAGGTGGAGACGACCGGAAGCAATGCGACTTTGATCATGAATGAACTTCTCCTTTGATACGCTCTGCGAAAGGCAGGGCGGGATCGCCGCCCTCAAGGACGGCAGCGCCGGCGGAATCGGGCTGCAGCAGCATCAATTCCGCCTCGACTCCTGCAGCGGACAAGGTCGAGAGAAGGAACGCCTCCAGCTCTCTCCTTCGCGGGCTTCCGTTGTCGATCAGGGCGAGCAGCGTCGGGCCGGCGCCGCTCAGCGCAGCTCCGAGCGCCCCGTGATCCGCCGCGCCTTCAAGAACTTCAGCCATGCCGGGAATGAGCGCCGCCCGGTAAGGCTGATGCAGCTTGTCCTTCATCGCATGGCGGATCATGTCGAGCCGGCCGCCGGCAAGAGCGGCCACGAGCAGGGAGCTGCGGCCGATGTTATGCACGGCGTCGCTCATCGTCAGCTGCTCCGGCAACGCATGCCGGGCTTTCTCGGTCGAGAGCTGGAAGCGCGGAACCGCCACGAGAGCGGCAAGTCCGGCCGGCGGCTCGATGCGCAGACAGTCTGCCCGCGTGCCGTCCCAGGCCGCCGCGATAATGCCGCCGAACAGCGATGCGCCGACATTGTCCGGATGCCCTTCCAGACGGGTGGCGATCTGGAGCAAGGCGTCGCGGTCGAGGCCGCCGCCGGCCAGCTCGTTCGCCGCTGCCAGAGCGCCGACAATGGCGCTTGCGCTGCTGCCGAGACCGCGAGTCAGCGGAATATCGCTGTACATATCGATTTCCAGCTCCGGCAGATCGGTTCCCGTTTCCTGGAAGACAAGCTGGGCTGTCTTGTAGATCAAGTTGCTTTTGTCCAGCGGGATGCCTTCAAGCCCTTCTCCATGAAGCCGGATGACCGCAGCCTTCTCCGCCGGCTTCATCTCGATCCACGTATAGAGCGACAGCGCCATGCCGAGGCAGTCGAAGCCCGGTCCCAGGTTCGCCGTGCTGGCCGGGACTCGCACCAGCACGCTTCGCATGCCCATCAGCCTTCCACCCGGTAGACGCTTTGCACGTTCTGGATGACGTCCAGCGTCTGGAAGGCGTCCAGCACTTTATTCATCGCGGCTTTGCTGGCGTTATGGGTGATGACGATGATCTCCGCTTCCTTCAGCTCCGCGTTCGGCTGCTGGATGACGGATTCGAGGCTGACTTCGTATTCGGCGAACACTTGCGTAATCCGGGCGAGAACGCCGGCTTTGTCCGCGACATGGAGCCGGAGGAAGTTTTTGGACGTAATCTGCTCGTCGGTCTTGAGGCGCTTCTCGTTGTAGGAAATGACGCCCTGCTGGCCGTTGACGCCGATCTTCAGGTTTTTCACCACGGACACGAGATCCGCCACGATCGAGGTCGCCGTCGGCAGCTCTCCGGCGCCCGCGCCGTAGAACATCGTTTCCCCGACAGCCTCGCCATGGACGTACACGGCGTTGAATACCCCGTTGACCGAGGCGATCGGATGAGTCGTCTTCACCATCGTGGGCTGCACGCTGACGCTGATCGACTCGTCCTGGCGCTCGGCGATGCCGAGCAGCTTGACCTCGTAGCCGAGCCGCTTCGCGTAGGCGATGTCTTCCTTGGAGACGGAGGAGATGCCCTTGACCGACACGTCTTCCAGATTGACTTCCGAGCGGAAGCCGAGCCGGGAGAGGATTGTCATTTTGCGGGCGGCATCCAGCCCTTCCACATCGGAGGTCGGGTCGGATTCGGCATAGCCGAGATCCTGGGCCTCCTTCAGCACGTCGGCGTAGGACGCTCCCTCCTGGCTCATTTTCGTCAGGATGTAATTGGTCGTGCCGTTGACGATGCCCATGATTTTGGTGATGCGGTCCGAGGAGAAGCCTTCGTTCAGCGTGCGGATGATCGGAATGCCGCCAGCCACGCTGGCTTCGTACAGAACGTCGCAGCGCTGCTGGCTGGCTCTGGCAAGAATCTCGCGGCCATGCAGCGCCATCAGATCCTTGTTGGCCGTGACGATATGCTTGCCGCGCGAGAGCGCTTCGAGAATATATTCCTTCGTGTTCTCGATGCCGCCCATAACCTCTACGATGACATCGATCTCCGGATTGCGGATGATCTCCCATGGATCGGTCGTCAGCTTTGCCGCGTCGATGCCGATCGCCCTCGTCTTCTCGACATTCTGCACGAGCACCTTCTCAATCTCGATCGGAGATCCGACCTGGCTGCGCAGATCCGCCTGATGGCCCTCCACGATCCGCACGACTCCCGTGCCCACCGTTCCTAGTCCGAGCAATCCTACCTTAACCGGCTTCATCGCCATTCCCCCGTTTCCTGATCCTTAGTTGCAGTACTTATGTCCGATCCGGCATCGATAGAGCCGGACGCAGCGCTTTCCTATCCTTGGCCGATGACCGAAGCCCGCTTAACGCCTGGCACCAAGCGAAGTTCGTCCACGAATGCGAATACTTCGTCCTTCATCGGAGCCGTATCTACCGAGAGCATCACATTGGCCGATCCTTGCAGCGGGATGCTCTGATGGATCGTCAGCACGTTGCCGCCGCGGGCCGCGAACATGCTGAGCACTTGGGAAAGAATGCCGGCCCGGTGCTCCAAATCAATGGACACCGTAATGATCGATCCCCGCTCCAGCTCTCCCAGCGTCAACACGCCTTCCCGATACTTATAGAACGCGCTGCGCGACAGATCCGCCTTCTCCACCGCCTCATGGATGGTGGCCGCCTCGCCGCGCGCCAGCATCTCCTTGACCGCGATCGTCTTGATGATGGCTTCGGGCAGCAAATCCTCGCGGACGACATAATATCGCTCCGTCAACATTTCGTCCTCCCAGCGTAGACATATGTGCTTCCATAGAGGACATTATACGGAAAACCGATTCTTTCGGCAACCGTTGATTTCATGTCCTGTGTTCGTTTTAACGAATTTATGTTCATTATAACGCATAAACATCAATCAGAAAAGCTGCCGGACCGACGATCATCCGGCAGCTTTGTTGCTCTCCTTATCTATTCTCATGTTTCTTAGCGGAACAAAGATGTGCGGTCATTTATTTCACGGCGCAGAACACCGCAAAATCCCTATATTTATATACGCAGTCGACGCTGGAGAAGCCTGCTTCCGCCAGCCAGAGAAGCTGCTCGGATACTTTCGCGTTGATGTCGACTTCCCGTCGAAGCACGGAGGCGTCCGCCTCCTCTGCGGCCAAGCGGCCGTCATAGATATCCTTCAGCCACTGCTCCCGGTTCAGCTGGTCGAATAATGCGGACTCTGCCGCGGCTTGATCGGCATTGACGAAGCGGCCTCCTTCTTCAAGCCGCGCCTTCACGCTGCCGAACAACAACCGCTTATCCTCATGCCGCAAATGATGGATGGCCAGCGAGGAAACGATCAGGTCGTAAGGCCCTTCGGGCAGCTCGCCCGTCATGTCCGCTTGCACGAAATCGACTCGGCCGTCGCCCGCGAATCGTTCTCTCGCCTTGTCCAGCATGCTTGCCGTGAAATCCGTAAGCGTGATATGCGCTTTCGGGTAACGCTGTCTCATGAAGGAGGACATCAGACCCGTTCCCGCGCCTAAATCCAGTATTCTCGGCTCCGCTGCGTCGCTGTCGGCGGCCCAGGCCGCCATCCCGTAAAAATCGTCGAAGCAAGGAATCAGCATTCTCCGCTGTGCGTCGTATCGAGACGATACCGCATCGAATTGCTGCTTAACCCGATCTCCCATCGCTGCCACCCCGTTTCTTTTCTTAGTCCCATCATAAGGGAATCAATTATTGTTTTGAAATATAAAATAAACATGATTTTATAGGAACTATCTATAAATGAGCAAAGAAAAAGGCCCGGATTTCTCCCGGCCCGATTTCCTGCTTGCCTCTTATTCCGGGGAGTACTCGCTTCCCTCGAAAAATTCGAACACGAATTCGCCGAGATGCACCGTATCTCCATCCTTGGCTCCGATTTTCCGCAGCGCGGAATCGACGCCCATCTTGCGCAGCATGCGGCCGAAGCGGTTCACGGCGTCAAACGAGTTGAGGTGAATCCGCTTGAGCTGACGCTCGAACGATTCGCTCTCCACGACGTAGTAGTCGTTCTCGCGGTAAACGCGGAACGGCTCTTCCTTCTTCTCGGTATGACGGTAAATTTTCCGCTCCTCGACTTCCTTGACCTCCTCGAGTTCAGGCGCTTCCGGAATTTCATCCAGCGTTGCGGCTGCCTTGTACAGCAGCTCCTGAATGCCTTCCTTCGTCAGCGAGGAGATGGGAACGATGTCGTAGGTGTGGCCTTCCTCTTCGCGTTCTGCCAGCTTCTGGCGGAACAGCTCCAGATTCGCGGCGGAATCGGGCATGTCCATCTTGTTGGCTGCGATGATCTGCGGACGCTCGGCGAGCTTGGCGTTGTAGAGCACGAGTTCTTCGTTGATCTTCAGCCAGTCCTCGAACGGATCGCGTCCCTCGGTGCCCGACATGTCGACGACATGGATGATGACTCGGGTACGCTCGACATGGCGCAGGAATTCATGGCCGAGGCCAATGCCTTCATGCGCGCCTTCAATCAAGCCCGGCAAGTCGGCCATGACGAAGCTGCGGCCCTCTTCGACATCGACAACGCCGAGATTGGGCGTAATCGTCGTGAAGTGGTAGGCGCCGATCTTCGGCCTGGCGGCGGATACGATCGACAGCAGCGTCGATTTGCCCACGCTCGGGAAACCGACGAGCCCGACATCGGCCATGACCTTGAGCTCCAGCACGAGCCAGCGCTCCTGGCCCTCCTCGCCCTTCTCCGCGATTTCGGGAGCGGGATTGCTGATCGTCGCGAAGCGCGGGTTGCCCCGTCCGCCCCGTCCGCCTTTGCCGACGATGACCTGTTGTCCGTGGCGAGTCATATCCCCGACAATTTCGCCGGTGTCGTCATCGATGATGATCGTTCCCGGGGGGATGCGTACGATCGTATCCTCGGCTCCCGCGCCATGCATGCTCTTCGGCCGGCCCCGCTCGCCGCGTTCGCCCTTGAAGTGCTTCTGATAGCGGAAGTCCATCAGCGTGCGCAAGCCCTCGTCCACACGGAAGATGACATTGCCTCCACGGCCGCCGTCTCCGCCGGCAGGACCGCCCTCGGGCACGTATTTCTCCCTCCGGAACGATACGATGCCGTCTCCGCCGTCTCCGCCTTTGACAAATATTTTTGCTTTATCGACAAACATGATTAGCCTCCAATTATGCGCAGAGCGGAGCCTTAAGCAGCACATGGCGGAACTGCTTCAGGCTGACGGCCTGCAGCGGGGTTCCGCGCAGACGCTGCTCCAATTTATCTACCAGCTCATCGCCGTCTCGCAGCTCCCCGGCGAACTCCAGCTCCACCATCAGCTCATCGGCTGCGCGGGACAGCTTCAGCACCAGGACGGCAGGATCGCCGATTCCCGGCTTGACGCCGAAGCGATAAGCGTTGATGACTTCGATCAGGGCATCCGCGGTCCGGTCTCGGTCAAGCTGGAAATCCTCCAGCGTGAGGTTGTCCTCGACTTCCACTTCAAGCACCAGGTTGTGGCTGTGCGTGCGGAAAGATTGCAAATAGGCGACCAGAGACGGAATGCCAAGGTGAGCGATCTTGCTCTCCACCGCCATCTTGTCCCGAATCCGTTCCACGCTGGCAGCAGCCCTCTCCAGCTTGCCGATGCGGATATAGCCATATAGCACCTGCAAATCGTTCATCCAGTCATGCCGGTGATGATTCAGCGTACGGATGGAGGCTTGCTGCTGAAGCGCGGAGGCGCGTCTGGCGCGGTCCTCAAGCTCCTTGCGCTCCTGGACAATCCATAAGGCAGCTGCGGCAACGGCCCACAGAATGAACAAAATATGCGTCCATAGAAAGGAAGGCCGAATGATCACGCCTGCTGCAGGCAGCAGGACAGACCCCGCTGCATACAGCTTAGCCGATCCGATGCGATTCATACGTTTTATCCCACTTTCTGCCTTAAGGATGCCCTGGCCAGCCAACTCCGTATGCAGCCGGCAATTTGTTGACAAAAAAACCCGGCCTGTTCAAATCAGGCCGGGTCGCGTCTCTCGTGAACTTAAGCTTCTACTGCTGCAGCTACCGGAGCCAGATCAACGGGGTAAACGCTGGCTTTCTTGCGGTCGCGTCCCCAACGCTCGAACTTGACGACGCCGTCGATCAGAGCGTACAGCGTGTCATCCTTGCCGATGCCCACGTTGTTGCCCGGGTGGATCTTCGTTCCGCGTTGACGGAACAGGATGCTGCCCGCGCTTACGACTTGGCCGTCAGCACGCTTGGCGCCAAGGCGCTTCGATTGGCTGTCGCGTCCGTTCTTCGTGGAGCCTACGCCCTTTTTGGAAGCGAACAACTGAAGATTCAGTTTCAACATGTCGGTGTCCTCCCTTCTCGTTAAACTAGCTCTTCGTTCAAGGTGACGAACTTGCTGTAGGAATCGGCGATTCCGCTCAGCATCACCACCATGGATTCCAGAAGCAGCTGAACCCGGCCATCGACCGTTTCGTCCTGCAGAGCTGGAATTTCCGATTGGAGCCATCCATTCTTCATGACGGCCGGCAGGGCGACGCCTGCCAAGGCCTCAATAGAATTCACGGTGCCCACCGTAACGGCGGATACACCTGCGCATACGATATCTTTGCCCGCTTTGGCATACTTCGCGTGCCCCTTGACGGAGAAGGCGGTAATATGCCGGTCACCGGATCGCCGGATGAACGTAACCACAATCATGAGAGCACCGGCTTACGCTTGGATGCTTTCGATCGTGACTTTCGTGTACGGCTGACGGTGGCCTTGCTTGCGGCGGTAGTTCTTCTTGGCTTTGTACTTGTACACGATGATCTTCTTGCCTCTGCCGATTTTCTCGACCTTGCCGGAAACCGTAGCTCCGGAAACGATCGGGGAACCCGTCACGAGACCTCCGTCCTTGGATACGGCCAGGACGCGATCAAACGTTACCGTATCGCCTTCGCCGGCGTTCAGCTTCTCGATGTAGAGAACGTCGCCTTGCTGAACTTTGTATTGCTTGCCGCCTGTTTCGATAATTGCGAACATGGATGGTGCACCTCCTTATAGTCGAAGACTCGCCTGGATAAGGTGGGGAAATCGACGAGCGAAATCCCGGCTTGAAAACCCGTCCGGTGCGGTACCATATATGTCCTCGGGGGACATACACCAAAGTAGTGTACCATATCCTAGGCACTCATACAATAGCTATGTCGAAGCTCGTCCATCCTGACCCGCCTTCGCGCGCGGGGAGAGCCCGACATACCGTTGCCCGCTCCCGCCGCAGCTGCCGCAGATCTCGTGGAATCTGGGCCCGATGCTCTTGCGCGTCTTCTTGCGGGTAATCTCGAGCAGGCCGAGCCGGGTCCAGCCGTGAACCTGGCACTTGCTCCGGTCGTCCCGCGAGGCGTCCTCGAGCTGATGGCGCACCTTCTCCCGATGGATGACGTCTTCCATATCGATGAAATCCACGATGATGATGCCGCCCACGTCGCGCAGCCGGAGCAGGCGGGCGATCTCGCGGGCCGCCTCCATGTTCGTGCGGAACACCGTATCCTCCAGACCGCTTGTTCCGGTGAACTTGCCCGTGTTGACATCGATGACCGTAAGCGCCTCGGTCTGCTCCCAGACGAGGTAGCCGCCGCTGGGCAGCCAGATCCGCGTCTGGAAGGCCGCACTCAGCTGCTCGGCGACTCCATGCTGCTCGAAGAGGGTCTTGCCGCCTTGCTTGTCCGCCAGATGAAGCCGCGCCTCGCTGCCCGGCGCCAGCTCCTTGACCAGCTTGAGCGCCTCCTCGTATCGGGACCGATCGTCGCAATACACCTCGGTGCCCGGCGTGAAGGCGTCGCGGAACGTCCGCCTCATCAAAGCCGCCTCGCGAAGGACCGGCTGGGGCGACTTGAGCCCTTTGGCCTTCTTCACCACCGCTTCCCAGCTTTCCCTGAGCTGCATCAGGTCCTGGCGCAGCGAGTGCAGGCTCTCGCCGGCCGCCACGGTCCGCATGATGATGCCCTCGCTGCCTCTGCGCAGCTCTTCGCCGACGCCTCGGAGCCTGCTGCGCTCGCTCTCGGCTCCGATCTTCTTGGATACGCCGACATAATCCGCGCCCGGCATATAGACAAGCCATCTTCCCGGCAAGGAAAACTGAGTCGTTACCCGCGCTCCTTTGCCGCCGATCGGCTCCTTGATGACCTGCACGAGCAGCTCCTGGCCGACACGGACCAAATCCGCGATGGCCGGCTTGTCCTTGCCGTGATCGGCTGCAGGATGGAGCAGCTCGTCGATATACAGAAACGCGTTCTTGGCCAGGCCGATATCGACGAATGCCGCCTGCATGCCAGGCAGCACGTTGACGACGCGCCCTTTGTACATATTGCCGACCAAACCGCCTTCCGAAGCATCCTCCATGAAAAACTCCATGACGCGCCCGCCCTGAAGCACCGCCGTCTGCAGCAGCGCACCGTTCGCCTGAATCAGCATTGTTCTCATGATATGACGGTGACACCTGCCCCCCGCGGTCTTTGCAAGACCGTTCGATTTGCCTCTTATTCTACCTCAAAAGGTCGGAAACTGCACGATCTCCCGTCAAATATCCTTCGACGATCCTCTGCTCCGGCAGCACCTTCACGATCCGGCCCCGCTCTTCCATCACGTAGACGAGATGATAATGGTCCCGCAGGAACAGTCTCGCAGTCGTCCAGACCGGATGCCGCTGCGTCACGACGATCGGCCTCGCCCGGACGCCTTCCCGAATACGCCTTCTCGCCCCGCGTTCCCTGTTCACCAGGAAACGCAAGAATAGGAAGGGGATATGCTTCCGGTAGGTCCAATTGGTCGCCAGCAGAAACAGCCCTATCGCCAGCAGATTGGCCTGGATGCCGCTGCTGCGGTGAAGCTGCGGCAGCAGCGCGTAACCGATCATGACGAGGCTGAACGCCATTCCGGTCCATGCGCTCAGCCTCAGCGTCGAATAAAAGGTAAAGCGAAGCCCGCAGGCTATCCAGAGCAGCCTGCCGCCGTCCAACGGATAGATCGGCAGCAGATTGAAAGCCAGCAAGAGCAGGTTCGCGCGCACCAGATAGTCCGCCCATCCCGCGTCCATCCATCCAAGCGAGCCCAGCCCCCAGGCCGCGGCCGCCATCCATACATTCTGGAGAGGTCCGGCCAGGGCGATGACCGCCTCCTCGTGCGCCGGCGCTCCCGGCTTCTCCTGTAGCTCGGCTACGCCCCCGAACGGCAGCAGCTTGATTTCCCTGATCGTCCATCCGTATCCATAGGCTGCCGCCGCATGTCCCAGTTCATGGACGAAGACGAGCGTGAAGAGGGTAAGGAGCTCGGCAAGATAACCTGTCATCACCGACAACAGCATCAGCACCGCGAACAAGGGATGAAGGCTCCACCTCACTCCCCGGATGTTAATCAAGCGGAACCACTTCCGCCGGGTCGACGTAGCGGTCGTTGTCCTTCACCGCAAAATAGAGCAGGGGCAAGCTTCCGTCCGCTGCAGCGGATCCCATCTTGCCGATCACCTGCCCGGCCGTCACCCAATCGTTCACCTGCACGCCGGCCTCGCCCAGCTGGCCGTAATAGGTCGTGCGGCCGTCGGCATGCTGGATGACGATCGTCGGTCCCTTGGCGTCATCGGCCGAGACGACCTGAACCCGTCCCTGCTCGGCCGCCCTTACCGCTCCTCCGGCCTGCCCCGCCATCTCCACGCCGCCCAGCGACTCGGCGAACGTCTTCACGACGGCGCCGCCTTCAAGCGGCGATACCGTTTCGGGCTTGACCGTCCCTCCTACGCTTGCCGTCTGCTCCCCGTCCCGAATGCCGAAGCCGGGAATAAAGGAAGGCGCCCCTGCGAATACCTGGTTGTACCAGCCCGCTAACCGCGTGAAGTCCATCTGCTCGGTCAGCGCCTCGGTCACCAGCGCCTGCCCTTGCCTCGCGGCTCCGCCGCTGAGCTGGAACAGTCCCCATACAGCCCCGAACAAGACAGCGGAGAGCAGCAGCTTCACCTGCAGCTCCCGGCGGAAGCCGCTGGTCCCGCCGCTTCCGCTCCGGCTCCCGCCGGAACCGGAGCGGCGTCCGGATGAGGGCGTCCTCCCTTCCTGCTTGCGGAAAGGAGCCGACAGGCTGCCGCTCGCCTCCTCCAGCCGCTGCCAGGGGTTGGCGCTGCGCTTCCATTCCAGCTCGGGATCCTTCTCGGACGGGAGCGGCCAGGCTTCCTGCCACAGCTCGTCCGGCTCGGCGTCAAGCCCTTCCGGCGGCGGAGCGTACACCCTGGTGCCGTAAGGTCCTGCGCCTGAACCTGCGCCTCCGTTATTGGGAACGGATGGGCCGGAACCGAATGCCCCTTGCTTTCGAGGCGAGCCGGACGAGGCGCGTTCAACCTCCGTATCCTTTTCGTACCGCGAGGCAGCCGGACGCTTCCCCGCGCCGGGTCCGCTCTCCGTCAATTCCCGGATTCTTTCCTGACGGCGCTCGCGGTTGCCCGTCCCGATCGCCTCCGCTTCCTCATGCCTGCGGCCGCCGTTCAAGCGGCGCCGGGTCGAATAATCGGCATCGAACCGTCCCTTGTTTCCCGCATCCATCCTTGTCCCGCTCCCTTCGGAATCTCCGCCGCCGGATAAGATGACGGAGGCTTGTTCCTTATCCTTATGAGCAGGCTTATCCAAGTATGCGGACGGAGCGGGCCAGGCTGGGCAATGGCATTTGCTTTTCGTTTGCTGTTAGGATCCGTTGCCGTATCCTCATCTTCTGTAGACGATCTTGGATAAGGCCGGTCACGATAACCCGAAGACCGCCCTGAAGATCCACACGCACGTCACCGAGAAAAGAAAAAGGATGCCGGGCAGAAGCTTGGCAGCTCCTGCTCCGACATCCTCAAGGGATCATCCACACAGAATGGGTGAGTTTTGCAGTTGTTCTGTTATCTTCCGTGCTACTCCAGCTGATACTTCTCCTGATGCGCCCGAACGCTGAAGACAATGCCGATGCTGAGCATATTCAGCATCAGCGACGTGCCGCCGTAGCTGACGAACGGCAGCGTGATGCCGGTGATCGGCATGATGCCGATCATCATGCCGACGTTCTGGAACACCTGGAACACATACATGCACACGATCCCGATGATGATGAACGAGCCCTTCAGGTCCAGGCACTGGAAGGCGATGATGATCATCCGGTAAATGAGCAGGAAGTACAGGAGCAGCAGCACTGCCGAGCCCTGGAAGCCGAACTCCTCGCCGATGACGACGAAGATGGAATCCGAGTACGTATAGGGGACCGCGCCGCGATTTTTGGAATCGCCCTGAAGGAAGCCGTCTCCCGTCAATCCGCCGCTGCCGACGGCGATCTTGGCGTTGCGCGCCTGGTAAGCCTGGTCCTTGTCCGCGTTGGTCGGATCGACGAAGGTGTTGATCCGCTCATACCAGTGCTTGACGCCGTGTTTCTCTGCATAGTCCTTGATTTCGGCATTGAAGGAGGTGAACAGCGTCACGAATAGAAGAGCGCCGCCGATGACGGATACAAGTCCAATCAGGACATGGGAGTACTTTACGTTGCCGATCCACAGCATGCCGAGCAGGATGACCAGATAAATAACGGCATTGCCGAGATCGGGCTGGACGACGACAAGCATGAAGGGCAGCCCGACCAAAACCGCGATCGGCATAAGATCCTGCGTGAACAGCAGCTTTTCTCCCTGCCTTCGTCCCAGCATGTATGCCACGACGATGATCATGATGATCTTGAACGCCTCGGCCGGCTGGAAGCTGAAGCCGCCCGGCAGCTTGAACCACCCGGTCGCGCCGTTCACCTTGGCGCCGAGGAAGAAAACGGCGACGAGCAGCGCGATGCCGATGGCGTATAAGTAATACCAGAACTTGAGAATAATGCGGTAGTCCACCAAGGTGACGAAAGTCACCAGAATGTACCCCGCGACATAAAACTGCAGCATCTTCTTATAGTAGCCGGCATATCTCGGATCCCCGTCGCCGACGCTGTAGAGCAGCATCGCGCTGACCACCATGAAGCACACAAGCAGCGTCAGAATGCCGACATCCATTTTTTTGAGTCTATTGAGCACTTACGTTCATCCCATTCCCAGAAACTTCACGAGCCTGCGCAGCCTACCCGGCCTCTCTTCCAGCTGCATCAGCGGAACCATGTCCCCAAGTATGCGCCTGGCGATGTTGCGATAAGCGATCGCAGCCCGCGAGCTCGGATCCATGACAGTCGGTTCGCCTGAATTGGCCGCCTTGATGACTCGCTCATCGTCCGGAACGATGCCGAGCAGGTCGACTGCCAGCACCTGGCAAATCTCGTCGATGTCCAGCATTTCCCCGTTCTTGACCATCGCGGGCCGGATGCGGTTGACGACCAGCTTGGCCGGAACCTTGGAGCCCTCCAGCAGGCCGATCACCCGGTCGGCGTCCCGCACGGCGGCATTCTCGGGGGTCGTGACGACAATCGCCCGGTCGGCGCCGGCTACCGCGTTGCGGAAGCCCTGCTCGATGCCGGCCGGACAGTCGATGATGACATAATCGTACTCCCGCTTCAGCTCCAGGACGATGTCCTTGACCTGCTCCGGCGTGACGTCGGACTTGTCCTTCGTCTGGGCGGCGGGCAGCATGTACAGCTCCTCGAACCGCTTGTCCTTGACGAGCGCCTGCTGCAGGCGGCAGCGCCCCTCCGCAACGTCCACGAGATCGTAGATGATCCGGTTCTCAAGCCCCATGACGACGTCCAGATTGCGCAGGCCGATATCGGTATCGACCATGGCTACTTTTTTGCCCAGCAGAGCAAGTGCGGTGCCCAGATTGGCCGATGTCGTCGTCTTGCCGACCCCGCCTTTGCCCGATGTGATGACGATTGCTTCTCCCATGCCTTTACACCCCTTTGAACAGCATCGTCTCCTTGCGCATCCGCGCGAGCTGGTTCATCTTGTCGATCTGCATTCGCCCGTCCTCCAGGTAGGCATACTCCATGGAGGCGTCTCCCGATATCCATTCCTCGGGAGGGCGGCTGATGACATCCGCGATGCGCAGCTGCGTCGGCCGCAGCAGCGATGCGGCGATAATGACGTCTTCACGGCCTTCGCAGCCCGCATGGGCCATTCCGCGAAGAGCGCCGAGCACATATATATCCCCGGTGCAGCGGACCGTGCCGCCGGGGTTCACGTCGCCGAGCAGCAGCAGGCCTCCATCATGCTCTACTGTCTGTCCGGAACGGATCATTCCCGTCATAAGCTTGAATGCCTGCATTCCGGCCGCATCGCCTTCTTCGGCGGCGGCTTCGGATTCGATCGACTGGACAAGCAGATTGCCCTTCTGGCGGATCAAGGAACGGATCCTCTCCTTGTCTTCCTCCTCCAGGCTGCGCGCGCCGAGCCTCACATGCACGTGCACCAGCGGCCCGGACAGCAGCTGTTGGTGGGATTTCTCCAGCTTGAACTGGAGCTCTTCCATCAATTCCGAAAGTTCGCACTGTTCGTCAAAGAGGAAGATGAGACCGTCCTTGACTCCCTTAATCGTGATACGCTGTTTGTCGGTCACATCCGTCCCTCCTTGACGTACTCAATTCGGCTTGCGGAAGGCGGTTTCCTGCTTCCTTCATGCATGGCTTCATGTATGGCTTCATTCAGGCTCTTTCTTGCTGTACCGGTTCCTGGCCAAGTTCTGGAACCATCGCCGCAGCGGGATGTACGCCGCCAGGGCGAATGCCAGCTGCAGGAACAGGCTAGGGAGAATATGGTCGGCCAGCGCCCAGGACAAGGACTCCTGCGTGAACTGGAACACTTTGTAGACGAAATAAAGGACTAGTTCATATAAGAGCGTGCCGAACGCGACGACGGCAAGCGCCATCATCATCGTGCTGCGGCGCCTCTCTAGCAGCAGCCCGAACAGGTAGCCGATGAGAGCCATCGCATAGGCATGCAGGCCGAGCAGATGCCCGCGGAAGACGACATCCTGCAGCAGCCCGAAGCCCGCTCCGAGCAGCAGAGCGGAGTGCCGGCTGTGGTACATAGCCGCGAAAAGCACGACGGCAAGCGTGAAATGAGGAATGATGCGTCCGGCGAACTCGCCCGGAATGATCCACGGCATGATCGTCGACTGCACGACGAATGCAAGGAAGGTCAAGCCTACGATGCCTTGCATCCTCATTGGATCGCCTCTGGCTTCTGAACGACAAGCACCTCGCTCAGATGATCGAAATCAGCAGCCAGCTTGATGCTGGCCGTCTTGGTCAGACCGAAGTCGCTGTCCTGAATGGACTCTACGGTCCCGATGACCATCCCCTCCGGATACACATTGTTCAGTCCGGAGGTCAGGATCGTATCGCCCTTCGTCATCGGGTCGTCCGCCGCGATCTTCGTCATTTGAAGCATCTGCGTCTCCTTGTTGTAGCTGCTGACGATGCCGAACGACTGCTTCTGCTTGCCGAGCGCCGTCGCCGATATTCCCGGCGCCTGGTCGTTCAGCTCAAGCAGCGGCATGATCGTGGAGGTGACCTCGGACACTTTGCTGATGATGCCGACCATGCCCTCGTCGGTTATGACGGCCATCTTTTCCTTGACCCCGTTCTTGGAGCCGAGGTTGATCGTCAGCGTCTGGTTGTAAGGATCCGGACTGACCGCGATGACCTGGGCGAACAGGAATTTGTAATCGTTGATCTTCTTCTGGGCTTCGGTGAAGTGCAGCAGTTCCTGCAAGCTCTGGTTCGTCTGCTCCATCGCATTGAATTTCACCTTGTCCCTCGTATAAGCGGCCACCGTCATGCGCAGCTGCTCATTCTCTTCATGCATGGCGCGCAAGTTCCCGATATCCTGGAAGAAGCCCGCCATATAGCCAGCGGGCTTGTAGAACCATTGCTGCACGAATCCGGTCGTATCCCGAAGGAACTTCTCCGGCGCGGTCAGCCCCGAGCGGTTGCTGATCGACACGCCGATGACCGCGATGAAAAGAATGAAGCTGATCATGAGAACGAAGAGCCGCCTGTTCCGCAATTGCTTAAACAAACCGTTCACCCGCCCGTCTCATTCATCCGCTCCTCCTGCGACTTAGCGCTTGGACCTGGAGCCGCCTCTGTTTTTGAATAAATGCAAGTTGTCGAGCGAGCGGCCCGTACCGATCGCTACGCAGTCAAGGGGATTCTCGGCTACGATGACCGGCATGCCGGTCTCGCGGGAGAGCAGCTTGTCCAGGTTGCGCAGCAGCGCTCCGCCGCCGGTAAGCACGATGCCTCGGTCCATGATGTCCGCGGACAGCTCAGGCGGGCATTTCTCAAGCGTGATCTTTACGGCGTCGATAATAGCCGCGACCGTATCGGCGAGAGCTTCCGTAATCTCGTCGGAAGTGATGGACAGCGTCTTGGGCAGCCCCGTCACGAGGTCGCGTCCGCGGATTTCCATCGTCTCCGACTGCTCCAGCGCCATCGCCGTGCCGATCTCCATCTTCAGCTGCTCGGCCGTGCGCTCGCCGATCATCAGGTTGTACAGGCGCTTGATGTACTGGATGACGGCTTCATCCATCTCGTCTCCGGCGATGCGGACCGAACGGCTCGTCACGATGCCTCCGAGCGAGATGACCGCGACTTCCGTCGTGCCGCCGCCGATGTCGACGACCATGCTGCCGGTCGGCTCCCATACGGGCAGATCGGCTCCGATCGCTGCCGCGAACGGCTCCTCGATCGTGAACGCCTCGCGCGCTCCTGCTTGCTTGGCCGCGTCTTCGACGGCGCGCTTCTCGACGGACGTGATGCCCGAAGGCACGCATATCATGACGTTGGGGTGGCGCGGGAACAGGGCGCGCTGCTTCTGCGCCTGGCGAATGAAATATTTGATCATGGTGGCTGTCGTCTCGAAATCCGCGATGACGCCATCCTTCATCGGACGGACAGCGCGGATGTTGCCGGGCGTGCGGCCGATCATTTTCTTGGCATGCTCGCCGACAGCTTCAATCGTTTTTGTATCCGTACGCAGGGCCACCACAGACGGCTCCCTGACAGCGATTCCTTTTCCTTTGACATACACGAGCGTATTGGCGGTACCCAGGTCAATCCCTAAATCCTTAGAGCCTCCGAACATGGTCAAACTCCCTTCTGAAATGCGGCAATCCTATTCATTATATTACAAGAGGCCTTGTTCCTTCAAACTAATGAAGACTCCATCGCCGATGACAATATGATCCAGCACATCGATTCCGACCAGTTCTCCGGCCTCTGCAAGCCTCCGCGTGAGCGCCGCATCCTCCGGACTCGGAGACGGATCCCCGCTGGGATGGTTGTGGGCGCATACGATCGAGGCCGCGCCGTGCCGGATCGCCGCGCGGAATACTTCCCGAGGATGGACAAGGGACGCATTCAGCGTTCCTACCGATATGGTCTCGCGCGCGACGATATGATTCTTGGTATTGAGAAACAGGCAGACGAAATGCTCTACCTTATGATAGCGCAAGTCTTCCATGAGATAATCCGCCGCGTCCTGAGGCCTCCGCACGACGGCGGCCTCCCCCCGGCGGCTCTGGGACAGGCGCCGGCCGAGCTCGATGCCGGCCCGGATCTGCAGCGCCTTGGCCGGTCCGATGCCTTTGATCCGCGTCAGCTCCGTCGTGCCCATGTCCACCAGTCCGCGCAGGCTGCCGCTCTGGGTCAGAATCCGCGAGGCGAGATGCACCGCCGTCTCCGACGCCGTCCCCGTCCGCAGAAGGATCGCCAGCAGCTCCGCATGGCTGAGCGCTTCCGCTCCGTACTTGATCATGCGCTCTCTCGGACGTTCTTCGCTTGGAAGCTCGCGCAGGCTTAACCCTTTTGATGAGACTGGCATTGGACCCGACCGCCTTCAAGCCCCCGTCCTGGCGCAGCGCGCAGGTACGGGAGCAGCAGAATTAAATGACGTGTATGCCGTATTCGGCCAGCATGTCCGCAAGCAGCGGCAGCGGCAAGCCGACGACATTGGTATAACAGCCTTCGATCTTCTCCACCAGCACGCCGCCCAGGCCTTGAATGCCGTAGGAGCCGGCTTTGTCGAGCGGTTCTCCCGTAGCCGCGTAGCGGCGGGCGCTCTCGATGCCGAACGGCTTCATCGTGACCAGCGTACGCTGCCAGCGGCTGACGGCAATCTCTCCCGGACAGGAAAGCAAGGTGACGCCGGTATAGACTTCATGTCTGCGGCCGCTCAGCGCCATCAGGGCAGACACGGCATCCTCGCGGTCCGCGGGCTTGCCGAGCACCGCCCCGTCCAGCACGACGATCGTATCGGCGCCGAGCACGAGATCGTTCGCTGCGGACGATCCTGCGGATTCCTCGCCGCGAAGCGCGTCGGCAGCGGCCTCGGCCTTGCGCCGGCTAAGCTCAAGGACGATCTCTCCGGGAGAGAGCGTCCCGGTGACGGATTCATCCGCCCCGGTAGGAAGCAGGCGGACAGGAAGCTCAAGCCCGAGGACAGCGACCAGCTCCCTGCGCCGCGGGGAAGCCGAGGCGAGTACGAGCCGGTCGGGTATAACGACATCGTTCATGTTCGATAATGCTCCTCTTCGATAACGGTCCGCCATGTCCTCCGGTCAGAGGCGGCGGTACAGCCACAGCGCAAGCACGAGCACGAGCAGGCTGATGAGGCTGAATTGGATGGTGGCGTCCAGACTGTAGCTGAGGACGCCCAGATCGGCAGCGGGAGACCAGCGGATATCCGTGGAGCGCGTCAGTGCCGACACCCCCGGAACATCCTTCAGCCAGCGGTTCGCGAGCGCTCCTGCGACAAGTCCAAGCACGATAAAGAAGAGAAGCGTCCAGCCATTTTTCTTCATGGTTCAACGCCTCTCGCCAATGATTGACACCTGGCCTCATTATACGCGATCGCCTCCGTTCTTTACAATGTAAAGAACCTGTCTCCCCTCACGGCTGCAAGGTTTCGATCATCGCACGCTGTCCGAAGAAGATATCCATCGATCGGCTCTGCACCGTCCACAAACGGGCCTTCGAGGGAGCCGCTATATAGGCATCCAGCTCTTTGGCAGCCTGATTGACTGCCGACTCCAGGCTATCGGCCGCGGCCGCCGCCTCCTTGCCCTGTACCCCGGGACGGAAGGCGGCATAGGCTTGCCGCCACGAGGCCAGCTGCTTGTCCCACTCCGCCATCGCTTCCTTGTCCGGAGCGCCAGGCTTCGCCTGGCTCGCAGATGCCAGCGTCATGTCGGCCAGCTGCGCGATCAGCCCCGATGTCGCAGGTCCAAACGCCTTCGCATCCTTTTCGGAACCGGCGAAACGAAACTTGCCGGCTGCAGGAAGCAAGACTTCCTTGATGTAAACTTCCGTGCCGGAGATGGAAGCAGCGAGAGACTCCGCGCCGCTGCGCTTCGATGAGATGCCTGCATATACGCGATAGCCGCCGTCCGCCTTTGACGAGGCAGAGCCGAGTCCGTCGGCCTTCAGCTCGGATGCCGCCGCGGCGGCGCTGTCCTTGGCCGAGAAGACGCCGTACTGCAGCAGGCTGAAAGCCGTCTGCGGCCAATCCGCCTGAATGTATGCCGCCGTGCCGGCAGCAGCCGAAGCGCCGTCGGCGGACGGCTCCGTCTTGACGGCGGGAGAGCCGGCGCCGCTTGCCGGAGGCGATGCCGCAGGAGCGGACGCCGGCTCCGAAGCCGTGTTTCCGGCGGCTCCGCCGTCTGTGGCCGGGAGAACGCTGCCGCCTGCGAAGAGTGCCAAGGCGATGTAGCCGAAGAGTGCTCCGGTCGCTATCGCGCCGGCAACCGACAGCAGGACCGCCGGCCAGGACGGCCCTCTGCGGCTGCCGCCCGCGCTTCCGCTTTCTATACGACGAGCGGGGGCTGATTTAAGCTTCCTTGAAGCGCGAATTTCATCCAAGTCGATGACGGGACCTTCGAAAAGCTCCGTACCCGCCGCAGGCACAGGCTCCGCATCCGGCCATTGCGGCCATTCGGAGAGAATGCCCGGATCGGGGAGCTGCGGCTTGCTGCGCTCTCCGGGCCTTTTGACAGCTCGGCCTTCGAGGAGCTCGTCCCCGGAGAGAAACGGGACTTCGGGTAAAGCATCCGTTCGGACGGATGGTGCTTCGAGGAGCCCGTCCGCTCCGAAGGCCTTGCCGGCACGGCGTTTTTCCGCTGCCGTTGCGGCGGCAGCCGGCCGTTCTCTTCCGGCCGGACGCCCCTTTTCCTTGTTGATGAGGCTTTCCAACGTATCGATGTCATCCTGAAAAGGGCTTTCCCATGCTTTGTACTCGGCTGTGAATTCCATAGATGAGAGCGACTCCGCAGGCACCGGGCTCCAGTCCGGCGGCAGCGTTGCCTGCTTGCGCATGCCCGACTGTTGCGCCCCCCCATGCCGGAACGGATTTCCCTTCGCTTTTCTTTGCTCTTTCGCTTGCAGTTGTTCTTTTGCTTGCAAGCGGCCTTTCGCTTGCAGTTGTTCTTTTGCTTGCAAGCGGCCTTTCGCTTGCAGTTGTTCTTTTGCTTGCAGGCGGGCTTGCTCAAGCACTTGCTCCTGCGGAGGCACATGGGCTTGCCCAAGCGCTTGATCTTTTTCTTGCCAATGCCCTTGAGTCTGCGCTTGCGCCTTTTCCTGCGCCTTCGCTCCGGCGGCATCGTGCCCGCTCCTTGCAGCCAAAGGCGATTTGCGTTGATCCTGCACCAGCTTCCCTTGGCCGTCCTGACGATAGGTCATCCGCGATTTCGTCATGTTCCATTCCTCCTGCCATGCCGGTTCTTAACTCTAATCTATGTCCGAACGATAGAGTTATTCCTCGTTTTGGAAGAAAGGATAAGGAGATTGATAGGCAGGATGGAATAGAGGAGCAGGAGCTGCAACAGGAGGAAAAGGGTAAAGGCCTAGCATCGCTGCCAGGAACTAGATTCCTGCAAGAAAAAAACCTCCGAAAAAGCCTGCATCAGGCCGTTTCGAAGGTTCTTCCTTCTGCTGTTCCGATGTTATTGCCCGTACCGCTCCCGCAGCTCGCGCGCCAGGCCGTCGGCAGCCTTCCAGATATCGCCGGCTCCCATCGTGATGATGAGATCGCCGGGCTCGGCCTGCTTCGAGAGCTCGGCCTGCACCTCTTCCTTGGTCGGAAGATAGCGTGTATTGGCATTGCAGTTCTCCACGATCATCTCCACGAGCCGCTGCGAGCTGATGCCTTCGATCTGCTGCTCGCCGGCCGGGGAGTAGATGTCGGTGATGATCACCTCGTCGGCTTCGGCGAAAGCCCGGCTGAACTGCTCCAGCAGGAAGAAGGTGCGCGTGTAGCGCTGCGGCTGGAACACGGCCACGATGCGCTTGCCGGTCGCCTTGGCGGCGCTGATCGTCGCCTGGATCTCCGTCGGATGATGCGCGTAGTCGTCGATGACGAGGATGCCGTTCACGTCTCCGAGCACCTGGAAGCGGCGCTTGGCCCCGATGAATTCCTTGATCGCGGCGGCTGCCGCGCCGAACGGAATGCCGGCTTCCATGCATGTGATCAGCGTAGCCATCGCGTTGTACACGTTATGGCGTCCCGGGACGGACAGCTGCACGACGCCGAGCTCTTTGCCGGAACGGGAGAGCTTGAACGCCACCTTGCGGTCGCCGAGAACGATGTCCGATGCACGGAATTCCGCTTCCTCGTCGATGCCGAAGGTCAGGATGCGTTCGGACGGAAGGGAGCCTGCCGCCTGCGGCAGCAGCTCGCGGACGATCGGATCGTCCAGGCATACGACTGCCCTCCCGTCGGGAGTGACCTGGGTGAGGAACTGAACGTAGGCCTTCTTCAGGTTGGCGAAATCGCCGTCGTAGTTCTCCAGATGATCCGGCTCGATGTTGGTGACGACCGCGATCGCCGGATGGTAATGCAGGAAGGAGCCGTCGCTCTCGTCGGCTTCCGCTACGACGTATTCGCCTTTGCCCGCCTTGGCGTTCGTGCCGACATTGACGATCTCGCCGCCGATGATGTAGGTCGGATCCGCTCCGCAGCTCTCCATGACGAGAGCGATCATCGAGGAGGTTGTCGTTTTGCCGTGCGCGCCGGCGACAGCGACCCCCTTGCCCGCATTCATGAGCCTGGCCAGCATCTGGGAGCGATGGATCACCGGAATCTTCAGTTCCTCCGCCGCGCGCCGCTCCACGTTGTCCCTGGAGAGCGCCGTGCTGTAGACGACCAGATCGGCCCCCTTGACGTTGCCCGCGTCATGGCCGATATAGATGCTCGCTCCCAGGGATGCCAGCTTTTCCGCCAGCTCCGCCCGCGCAACGTCGGATCCCGTCACCTTGTATCCCATCTCCAGCATGACGCGGGCGATCGCGCTCATGCCGTAGCCGCCGATTCCGATAAAATGTACGTGCTCTGCTGTAGTCGTCATGACGGTCACCAACCTTTTTCAGAATCCGGTAGCCCAAGCACCCTGGTGCGGACATCGGCGATTAAATAGAGAGTGCCGGTTGCGACGGACAGGTCCTCCGGACCCGCCGACTCTTCCAGGCGCCGCAGCGCAGCGGTCCAATCGGGCTCGACGACGATTTCCGGCGAAACCCCGAGCTCCGCCGCTTCCGAGCGTGCCAGCTCGGCAAGAGCAGGGGCCGGCATCGCCTTGCGGAAAGCGGGCTCCGTAATGACAAAGGTATCCACTATAGGGAGTATATGCCGCAGCACTTCCCGATGATTCTTGTTCTCCAGCATTCCCATCATCAGATGGAGCTTGCGGTACTTGAAGACGTCCTTGAGCGCCGCCGCCAGCGACTCCGCTCCTTCGGGATTATGCGCGCCGTCCAGCAGCAGACGCGGCTCGCTCCTCACCATCTCGAGGCGGCCCGGCCATGCAGCCTCCTTGAGGCCGGCGCGGAGCTGCTCGTCGTCGACCAGCAAGGCGTAGTACTGGCGCAGCACCTCAAGCGCCATGACCGCGGCAGCGGCATTGGTGCGCTGATGGGCGCCGCCAAGCGTCACGGTCAGCGGACTCACGGAGCGGAACGGGCCTTGGAACGCGAAGCTCTGCTCGGCCTCCGACACCTCCAGCGCTTCGATGGAGAACTGCTCGCCGAGCTGGTACAGCGTGCTCTTGCTGCGGCTTGCCGCCTCGCGGATGACCGCCAGCGCTTCCGGATCCTCGACGGTGCTTACGACCGGGACGCCAGGCTTGATGATGCCGGCTTTCTCCGACGCGATTTCCGTTATGGAGCTGCCAAGCACATCCATGTGGTCATGCCCGACGTTGGTGATGACCGAGATGACCGGCGTCACGATATTCGTCACGTCCAGCCGGCCTCCGAGGCCGGTTTCCCATACGACGTAATCCGGGTAGGTCACCTTGGCAAAGTACAGGATCGCCAGCGCCGTGGATACTTCGAACATTGTCGGGGAGCCGTGTTCGGTAACCGCGATCTCATCCACGAGCGGCTTCAGCTCGTTGGCCAGCCGCAGCAGCGTCTCCTCCTCGATATCCTGGCCGTTATAGCGGAAGCGGTTGGTGAACTTGGTGATATACGGCGACGTGAACGTCCCCGTGTCATAACCTCCGCGCGTCAGCGCCTCGGTCAGATAGGCGCAGACGGAGCCTTTGCCGTTCGTTCCCGCCACATGGATGAAGCGGAGCCGACGCTCGGGATGTCCGAGACGCTCCATCATCAGCTTCATCCGGTCCAGGCCCGGACGGATGCCGAAGCCGATGAGGCCTTCGATCCATCCCCGCGCTTCCTCGTACGATTTCAGCAGGCCTCCGGCCTGTCGATGCGTTTCCTGGTTGTCCATATCGTTTCGCTTCCTTTTATGTTTGACTTGCGCCGGCGAAAGGCGCGAGCGCCCTTCGCCGGGCCTCCCGTCCTCCAAGGACAGACGCAGCTCCGATCAGCTCTGCAGCTCCTCGATCCGCGCCAGCACCTTCTCCAGCTTGGACTCGTAATCGGCCCTCTTGGCTTTCTCTTCCTCGATGACTTTGGCCGGAGCTTTGGCCGTGAAGCCTTCGTTGGAGAGCTTCTTGTCCACGCGCTCCACTTCGGAGCGGAGAACGGCGGCTTCCTTCGTCAGCCTCGCGATCTCCTGCTCGATGTCGAGGAGTCCCGCGAGCGGCAAGTACAGCTCCGCGCCCGTCACAATGGCGGCCATCGCCTTGTCGGGAGCGGACAGTCCTGTGTCGATCGCCAGGGAGGAAGTGCCGCAGAAGCGGCGCAGCAGCTCTTCGTTCCCGCTCAGGATGCCGGCTTCGAAGCTGCCGGAAGGCTTGATCTGCAGCTCGATCTTCTTGCTCATCGGCACGTTCACTTCGGCGCGGATATTGCGCACGGAGCGGATCGTGCTCATGAGCAGCTCCATCTCGCGGACGGCTTCCGGTGCTTCCAGCGCGGCTTCATAGACCGGCCAGGCGGCCGTCGTGATGGATTCGCCTTCATGCGGCAGATGCTGCCAGATTTCCTCGCTGATGAACGGCATGAACGGATGGATCAGGCGCTGAGTCCGGTCCAGCACATAGGCGAGCACGGATTGAGTCGCCTTTTTGGCATCCGCATCCTGTCCGTACAGATTCAGCTTGGCAACCTCGATGTACCAGTCGCACAGATCGTCCCAGATGAAATTGTACAGCAGGCGGCCAGTTTCGCCGAAGTCGTAGGCGTCGATCAGTCTCGTCACATCGCGTGAAGTCTCGTTCAGACGATGCAGGATCCAGCGGTCGGCTGTGCCTAGAGGACCAGTTATATCGATATCATCGTAATTGAATCCTTCCAGATTCATCAAGGCGAAGCGGGAAGCATTCCAGATCTTGTTGGCGAAGTTTCTCGCTTGCTCTACTTTCTCCAGCCGGAACCGCAAATCCTGCCCCGGCGTGCTGCCGGTGGACAGCATGAAGCGCATCGCGTCCGCTCCGTACTGCTCGATGATGTCCAGCGGATCGACGCCGTTGCCGAGCGACTTGGACATCTTCTTGCCGTCCGCGTCGCGAACCAGGCCGTGCATGAGCACATCCTTGAACGGAATGCGGTCCGTGAATTCCAGCGCCGTGAAAATCATGCGGGCTACCCAGAAGTAAATGATGTCGTAGCCGGTGACAAGCAGGTCGTTCGGATAGTGCCGCTTGAAATCGGCGCTGTCCTCGTCCGGCCAGCCGAGCGTGGAGAACGGCCAAAGGGCGGAGCTGAACCAGGTGTCGAGCACATCCTCGTCGCGGCGCAGCTCTCCATGCCCGCAGTCCGGGCAGGCTTCGAGATCCTCGCGGGCGACATGCAGCTTGCCGCAGGAGTCGCAGTACCAGGCCGGAATGCGATGGCCCCACCACAGCTGGCGGGAGATGCACCAGTCGCGGACGTTCTCGATCCAGTTCAGGTAGATCTTCTCGAAGCGGTCAGGCACGAAGTTCACGCCTTCGCCGGACTTCTGGGCTTCGATTGCGCGCTCGGCGAGCGGCTTCATCGCCACGAACCACTGCGTGGACAAGTAAGGCTCGACGACAGCGCCGCTGCGCTCGCTGTGCCCGACTTGATGCACATGGTCCTCGATGCGGACGAGGACGCCGCTCTCCTGAAGGTCGGCGACGAGCTTCTTGCGCGCTTCGGCGCGGTCGAGACCCTGGTAAGGTCCGGCCTCGGCGTTCATGACGCCGCTCTCGTCCATGACGATGATCTTGGGCAGGCTGTGGCGCTCGCCGACCTCGAAGTCGTTCAGATCATGAGCCGGCGTGATCTTGACCGCCCCGGAGCCAAAGTCCTTCTCGACGTAATCGTCTGCGATGATCGGAATCTCGCGTCCGGTAACAGGGAGCACGAGCATTTTGCCGACGAGAGCGGCGTAGCGCTCATCCTTCGGATGCACCGCTACAGCCGTGTCGCCGAGCATCGTCTCGGGACGGGTCGTCGCGACGGTCACATGGCCGCTGCCGTCCGCGAGCGGATACTTCAGGTGATACAGGTGCCCGTTCACTTCCTTGTACTCGACCTCGATGTCGGACAAGGCCGTGCGTGCTGCCGGATCCCAGTTGATGATCTTGGCGCCCCGATAGATCAGCCCCTTCTCGTACAAGCGGACGAACACCTCGCGAACGGCTTTGGAAAGCCCTTCGTCCAGCGTAAAACGCTCGCGGGAGTAATCAAGGGAAAGGCCCATCTTGCTCCACTGGCTGCGGATCGTGCCCGCATACGTGTCTTTCCACTCCCATACCTGCTCTAGGAATTTCTCGCGGCCGAGATCATGGCGCGTGATGCCCTGCTCGCGAAGCTTCTTCTCCACTACGGTCTGCGTCGCGATGCCGGCATGGTCCGTGCCGGGCAGCCACAGGGCGTCGTATCCCTGCATGCGCTTCGTGCGGATCATGATATCCTGCAGCGTGAAATCGAGCGCATGTCCGATATGGAGCATGCCCGTCACGTTGGGAGGCGGGATGACGATCGTGTAAGGCTTCGCTTCAGGCTTCCGGCCGGCTTGGAAAAAACCGCCCTTTTCCCAGAAATCGGTTCCTTTCTGCTCCGCCGTCTTCGGATCGTAGGTCGTCGGCATTTCCGTCGTGTGCTGCTGAGTCTCTGACATCTTGGATTTCCACCCTTATCAATGAAAGTCGTTTTTTATGGCCTTCTTTTTGACAACGCCTCGGCTGGCCGGCCTGCGCGGAAGACACCGGATATCTGCCTCCGGCTGATGCCGGGTGCCGAAGTCCCGCAGGAAGACGAACGCCGTTTTTTCGACAAAAAAAAGCCTTTCATCCTCTTCGCAAAGGACGAAAGACTTCAAGCTTCCGCGGTACCACCTTTGTTCCGCAAGAAAGCTTCCTTGCGGCACTTTGGCGCAGGATATCGGCTGCGGCCGGCTCCGGCTTCCGCTGCGGACGCAGCATGACCGGGGCAACTCCGGGGCGACCCGCATCCGCTCCTTGCCTGCAGACCTTCCAGCGCTTGCGGTCTGCTCTCTGTAGGCGAGGCGAATGCTCTTCCCTTTCAACGTCGGCTATTCAAACTTCGGAAAAATAGATAGCTTCATTTTAGCGTTCTTGAAGGCTGGAGTCAACTTGGTTAGGCAGCAGCCATGCCCGGGGCAGCCATATCGGACAAATGCCGGGATCGGGCCGGAACAGCAGCCGAAGCCAAAAAAGGCGCCATCCCCCGCAAAGCGGGGAAAGGCGCGGTATGGTAAGCCATGGACGGAGCCGGGATAGATTCGGGACGCTCCCGCTCAAGGGATGTAGAGAATCTGGCCTTCCGCGACGCCCTGATCGGCAAGGCGGTTGTAGAGAGCGAGCTCGCGGGCTTGAAGATGATAGCGGTCGGCGATCAGATCCAGCGTCTCTTCCCGCTGCACGATGCAGATCCGCACTTTGCGGAACGGCTTCTCATCGCTGACCCGGCCGAGGAACAGCGACTGCCACTCCACCTCTTCCGCTGGCGCTGCCAGCTGGGATTCCTGGGATTGCCGGCTGCGCTCGGCCGCCTGCCGCTGCTCCCGCTCCCTCCGGCTGGAGCCGATCAGCGAAGAAGCAAGCTCCTGCCCGGCTTCCTCGGGCGAAGCCGATCGCTTGCTTCCGAACGCGATGCGCAGCTCCTGCTTCTCCTGCTCCTGCAGCGGCTCATGCTTCTCGAACGGCTCCGCGGCGAAGGCGGATGCGGAATCCCCTCCCCCGGCCGCTTCCGCCTCGGCTCGCTGAGGCTCGGAATCGGTCTCTTCGACCGGCGGCAGTTCGGCAGCCGGGCGGCCGTACAGGACGGCGGCCGGATCCTCCTCCTGCGGGACAGCCGCCGCTTCCGGCTCTGCCGGAATGATCTCCCCGGCTATGTTCCGGAGCGCCGAGAAGGCCGACTGCCGCTCTTCGTGCTGGACCTGGGGAATCTCCGAAGCAGGCGGAATCGGCGCGCGGAACGGGCTGGAGCTTCCTCCGCTGTCCGCGAGAACTTCGATTGCCGCCTCGGCATCCTGCCTGGAGGAACCCTCCTCCTGCTGGAAGGAGGAGTTCGCCTCGGCATCCTGCCTGGAGGTACCTTCCTCCTGCTGGAAGGAGGCGTTCGCCTCGGCATCCTGCCTGGAGGTACCTTCCTCCTGCTGGAAGGAGGCGTTCCCTTCCTCCTCGCGAGTCCCGCTGGCCAAGCCGAGCTGCGTCCAGCCGGCAGCATAGGCGTACGGCTCGCTCTGCGCCTCCTCGACCGGATCAATGCTCTGGCCGGCAATCGCCTCTGCATCCTGATAAGGAGTTGCCTGGTCGAATTCCCTTTCTCCCCCCGCTTCTACCTGCGGCTCGTCTTCCTCCTCATCCAGCTCCAGATACAGGACCGGAGAAATGTCGCCCGTCGGCTGGGCTTCCTGGCGATGCACCACCGTATAAGGCTCTTCCTTCCACTCCCCCTCCTCCTCGGAGGAGGATTCCACCCGAATGCCGGACAACGACAGCACGCCGGTAATGTTCAGCGTACGCGCCGACAGGAGGTCGACGTCGAAGTTGTCGATCTCCACGGAGATGTCGTCCAGCCTCTCGATGCGGTTCATCGGAAGCGTAATCTCGACCGGTATCCGATGCTCCATCGACTGCGCGGACGCCGAACGGTCCGCCGTGCGGTATACTCCGCTCAGCAGCAGCTGGCCTCGCAGTATGGCTTGTTCTCCCTGCTGAACGACTTGGATGCGGGGAACGAGTTCGATTTCCTCCAGCTCGTCGATAGCTGGAACTTCCTCGGGCAGATGGACGCGTTCATACACGTCGAACCGCAGTCCTTGTGTTAGTTCGCTCACGCTTAAGCCTCCCTTCCCTAGCTATTGCTTGGGCATATGCCTTGCTCCATACCATCTATATGGCAAGGAGTCCCATAGCATGACTACTTGGGAGTGGGACTCGATGACGTGGGCAGGCTGTTTTTGCTTGACGGCTGTCATCGGCAAGGCCGGCTTCCGCGTGCTTGCGCCGGGAAAACCGGCATAAAGGGCTGGCTAAGGCCGGATCGAGACCTATTTCGCCAGGTAGAAAAACATGTTTCTGCCGCTTCATGTCCGGCGATGAAAAAAATCCAAACCTGTATCGCTCAATATCGCGATGGAAGAAACACAACCTGTATCGCTTGATTCCGTGATGGAAGAGATGCTGGCTTGCTTCGTTTCATTCCGCAATGGAAGAGAAGCTGGCTTCGTTTCTTTCGGCCATGAAAAAGAACCACCCTGCATCGCTCAAAACGATGCAAAGCGGTTCATAAACCGAGGGCGGCCTCAAGCCGGCCAACGAGACGATGCCTCCCGGGACAGACCCATGGCAGGCCGAATTCCCGACACAGAGAGCCAATCCTATCTCTTATGGCTTCCCGGCGCGGAGCCTTGCCAGCAGACGCTCCATGTCAGCGGGAAGAGGGGCCTCGATCACCATATCGGAGCCCGTCCATGGATGCCGGAACCGAAGCAGCCTTCCGTGAAGAGCTTGACGGCCGAGCAGCGGCGACGCTCCGCCGTACAGGCCGTCTCCAAGCAGCGGATGGCCGATATGGCTCATATGAACGCGGATCTGATGCGTCCTTCCGGTATCAAGCGCAAGCTGAACGAGAGCTGCCGAGCGCCAGGATTCCAGAACCTTGTAGAAAGTGACAGCCCTGTCTCCGCCCGGCGATACTCTTCTCCGCGACGGATGATGCCGGTCCTTGCCGATCGGCTGGTCGATCTTGCCCTCAGGCGGATTCGGCGCGCCGTGTACGGCAGCCCAATACTGGCGTCCGATCGCCTTCTCCCGCATCGCAGCATCGAGCACCTGCTGGGCCAGATCGTTTTTCGCATACAGCACCGGGCCGCTCGTATCGTCGTCGATGCGGTGGATATGCCTCGCCGGAAGCGGGTCCCCCGCCGCCAGGCAGCGGCAGGCGGCCGCCTCGTCCAGCGTCGCCGGGCAGGCAGGCGCCTTGCCCGTTGCGGCGGCATGGGAAGCCCTGCTTCCCGCTGGACGCGGCGCTTCGCCGCTGCCGTGGACCGGCATGCCGGCCGGCTTGTTCAGGACGAGGCACCAATCGTCCTCATGCAGCACTTCCGGCCAGTCCTGCGCATATGCTCCGCCGGACGCCGCAAGGACGGCCGCGGCACGACGCTGCAGCGGGTCGGCCGCCGCTGCGGCGGGAAACGCCCGCAGCCGCAGCTCGCCGTCCGGCGTCCAGCCGATGCCTCCGGTGGAGAAGAGGGAATTGATCCATTTGGCCGGCCAAAGGCCAAGAGCCAGAAGCTGCAGGCGCGTCTCGTGCGCGTGGCTTCCGGCTCTCGGCTCTCCGGCATCTCCGTCCGGGGAGACAGGCACATGCAGCCATTCTCCGCGGCGATAAGCAGATTCCATCATCAGCTCCATGCCGGAATCCTCTCCTACAAGCGCCGGAGCGCTTCCCGGTTGGCAGCGATCGTCTCGTCGATCAGCTCCGCCGTATGGGCTGCCGAGACGAACATGCCTTCGAACTGCGAAGGCGCGACGCTTACGCCGAGCTCAAGCAGATTCGCGAAGTAGGCGCGGAAGCGGCCCAGATCGCTCTGCTGCGCCGTCTCGAAGTTGATGACGTGGCTGTCGTTGAAGAAAGGACAGACCATGGACCCGACGCGGTTGATCGTCACCGGTACGCCGGTCTCGCGCGCATTGTCCTCGAAGCCCGCCTGCAGCCGCACCGACATCTTCTCCAGCTGCTGATAGACTTCCGGCGTCAGCAGGCTGAGAGTCGTGTATCCGGCCGCCATGGCAAGCGGATTGCCGGACAGCGTGCCCGCCTGGTAGATCGGACCGGCCGGAGCCATGCGCTCCATGATGTCGCGGCGTCCGCCGTAGGCGCCGACGGGAAGGCCGCCGCCGATGACTTTGCCGAGGCAGGTCAAGTCGGGGGTAATGCCGAACAGGCCTTGGGCGCAGTTGTAATGGACGCGGAAGCCGGTCATGACCTCGTCGAAAATGAGCAGGCTGCCGTACTTCGTCGTGACGTCGCGCAGCCCTTGCAGGAACCCGGGCAAAGGAGGCACGACGCCCATGTTGCCGGCTACCGGCTCCACGATGATGCAGGCGATCTCCTCGCCGAACTTCTCGAACGCCAGCTTGACCGATTCAAGGTCGTTGTACGGAACGGTAATCGTCTGGGACGCCACCGTCTCGGGTACTCCCGGGCTGTCGGGAAGGCCGAGCGTCGCGACGCCTGAGCCGGCTTTGATGAGCAGGCTGTCGGCATGGCCGTGATAGGAGCCTTCGAACTTGAGGATTTTGCTCCTTCCGGTATACCCGCGCGCAAGGCGCAGGGCGCTCATCGTCGCTTCCGTGCCGGAGTTGACCATGCGCACGATGTCGCAGGACGGCACGCGCTCGCAGACGAGCTTCGCCATCTCCGTCTCGATCAGCGTCGGGGCGCCGAAGCTCGTGCCGCGCTCTGCGGCGGATTTGACCGCCTCGATGACTGCGGGATGGGCGTGGCCCATGATGAGCGGGCCCCAGGAGCCGACATAGTCGATATAGGAGTTGCCGTCGATATCGTACACGATCGCCCCTTCGCCGCGCTCCATGTAAGCCGGCGTGAGGCCGACCGATTTGAAGGCGCGCACCGGGCTGTTGACGCCGCCCGGAATATAGCGCTTCGCTTCCTCGAAGGCCGCGCTGGATTTCTCATCCGCTTTTCTGCCGTGAACGTTGTCCGCCATCAGTTCTGCACCTCCTGCAGCCAAAGGGCTGCGTCCTTGGCATGATAAGTGATGATCATGTCCGCTCCGGCCCGCTTCATGCCGAGCAGCGTTTCCAGCACGATCTTGCGCTCATCGACCCAGCCATTGGCTGCCGCCGCCTTCACCATCGCGTACTCGCCGCTGACGTTGTAGGCGACGAGCGGAAGGTCGAAATTCTCCTTGAGCGCGCGCACGACGTCGAGATAGGCGAGCGCCGGCTTGACCATGAGCATGTCCGCGCCCTCGGCGACGTCGCTGTCAGCTTCGCGGAGTGCCTCGCGGAAGTTCGCCGGATCCATCTGGTACGACTTGCGGTCTCCGTACTGCGGAGCGGAATTGGCCGCCTCGCGGAACGGTCCGTAATAAGCGGAGGCGTATTTGACCGAGTAGGAAAGAATCGGGATGTCGCTGTAGCCGGCCTCATCCAGACCTGCGCGGATCGCGCCGACGAAGCCGTCCATCATGTTGGAAGGAGCGATGACATCCGCTCCCGCCTCCGCCTGGGATACCGCCGTGCGCACGAGCAGCTCCAGCGAAGAATCGTTGTCGACCTCGGCTTCTCCGGTCCGCTCGTTCTGATGCACGATGCCGCAGTGTCCGTGGTCCGTGAATTGGCACAGGCAAGTATCCGCCATGACGATCAGCCCCGGAGCCCATTCCTTGATCAGCCTTGTCGCCTGCTGCACGATGCCATTGGCGTCGTAGGCGGAAGATCCGACCGGGTCCTTATGGTCCGGAAGCCCGAACAGCATGATGGAAGGAATGCCGAGCGAGACGATCTCGCGGATTTCCTGCTGAAGAAGGTCGAGCGAGAAGCGGTATACGCCCGGCATGGAGGAGATCTCCTGCTTGATGCCGGAACCGTGGATGACGTAGATCGGATAAATGAAATCGCTGGCCGTCAGAATCGTTTCGCGGACCATGGAACGCATCGCCGCCGTGCGGCGAAGCCGGCGATGCCGGACGATCGGGTAACTCATATGAATTCCTCCTTGTGTTCGTATGCAAAACAGGGGAAGGAGCACTCGGCGCCCTCCCTGATTTATCTTGTCGATGCCGATAGAGCTGCCGGACTGCTTGCTAGCCAGCCGAAAGCCGCTGGCTGCTTGTCTGCCTTGCGAGCCGCCCGAAACTGCCCGCTGCTTGTCAGCCCTGCGAGCCGCCCGAAACCGCCCGCTGCTTGTCAGCCTTGCACGGCGTCCCGAAGCTCGGCCATCCGCCTTGCGATCGCCTCGGCCAGCGACGAGATCGTCGCTTCCTCGGGAATGATCGTAGGCGCAAGCCCCGCTTCCTCTGCCGTACGGGCCGTAACGGGACCGATGCAGGCGATTTCGCAGCCGCGAAGCAAGCCGACCGGATCGGATTCCCCGAAGCGCCTGAGCACTTCGAGCAGATTCGTCACGGTCGAGGAGCTCGTGAAGGTGACGACATGGACAGCGCCTTCGCGCAGCCGTTCAAGCACCTGCTCATCCTGATCCCGAGGCACGATCGTCTCGTACAGCGTGACGGCGTCCACAGAGATGGAACGCGCGGCAAGATCCCGCGGCAGCGTCCCTCGCGCCAGATCGCCGCGCAGGAACAATGCTCGCTGGCCCGGCTCCAGCACCTCGTCGAGATGATCCAGCATGCCCTCCGCCTGGTAACCGCCCGGCAGCGCTTCATGCTGAAGCCCGCGCGAACGAAGCGCATCGCCGGTCTTCGGTCCGACTGCGGCGATGCGCGCCCGGTGGAAGCGGCGGATATCGCCTCCGAGCTCGGCCAGTCCGCGGAAGAAATGCTCAACGCCATTGACGCTGGTGAAAAACAGCCAGTCGTAGCTTTCCGCCTCGTCCAGAGCGTCGCGGAACGCTCTCGCGTCGCTTTCTCCGCGCGCCGGCACGATCTCGATGACGGGGAACTCGCACGGCTCGCCGCCAAGCTCCTCGATGAGATCGGCCAGCTCGCTGGCTTGGCTTCGCGAGCGCGTCACAAGCGCTCTCGTGCCGAAAAGCGGCTTCAAGTCGTACCAGCGCAGCGTCTCCCGCTGCTTGACGACATCGCCGACGACGATGACCGCCGGCGGCTCGAAGCCGGCCGCCTTGACCTTCGCCTCGATGTCCGCGAGCGTGCCCGTCAGCGTCTGCTGTTCGGGCCTCGTGCCCCAGCGGACGAGAGCTACAGGGGTATCGGCCGCGCGGCCATGCTTCATCAGCTGCTCGCTGATATACCCGATCTTGGCGACGCCCATCAGAAAGATCAGCGTGCCCGTCGCGTTCGTCACCTTGTCCCAGTAAATCGAGCGGTCCAGCTTGTCCGGGCTCTCATGGCCCGTGACGATCGAGAGCGACGACGCATGGTCCCGGTGCGTCACGGGAATGCCGGCATAAGCCGGCACGGCGATCGCCGACGTGATTCCAGGCACGATCTCGAACGGAATGCCGTGCTCGGCCAGCAAGCCGGCCTCCTCGCCGACACGTCCGAATATGGTCGGATCGCCTCCTTTGAGACGAGTGACGGTTTTTCCCTGCAAGGCCAGATCGACAAGCAGCCGGTTGATCTCCTCTTGCTTCATCGTATGGCGGTCCGGCTGCTTGCCGACATAGATGCGCTCGGCCCCCGGCCTCAGTCCGCGCAGCAGGCGCGGGCTGGCCAGCCGGTCGTAGACGACGGCATCGCTCCGCGAGAGCACCTCCATGCCGCGCACCGTAATCAGCTTCGGGTCTCCCGGCCCGGCGCCGACAAGATACACGATCCCCTTCGCCATGTTATCCCCCAATCTCCGCCAAAATCTCGTCTGCGCCCATCTCTCTCAGCGCCTGGGCGACTTCAAGCCCCAATGCTTCCGGATCGCGTCCGACCCGCATTTCCTTCAGGATCGTCTCGCCGTCCGGAGAGCCTACCATCCCAGTCAGCTCCATGACGAGCTCGCCGCCATCGCGGGAACGGATGACCGCATGGGCTCCGATCGGAATCTGGCAGCCTCCGTTGAGAGCGCCGAGGAATGTCCGCTCTGCCGCTACGGTCCGTTCCGTATCGGAATCGTTGAGCAGATCCAGCAAACCGCGGACATCGGCATCATCTTCCCTGCATTCGATGCCAAGAGCCCCCTGGCCGACGGCAGGCAGGCAGACATCCTCGGAGACCGCTTCGGTGATGCGGTCCTCCCAGCCCATGCGCTTCAAGCCGGCAGCGGCGAGCACGATCGCATCCAGCCCCTCCGTCTCCAGCTTGCGGATCCGGGAGTCGATATTGCCGCGTATCGATCGGATATCCAGATCGGGCCGGTAAGCCTTCAGCTGGCTGGCCCGCCTGAGGCTGCTTGTTCCGACCGCGGCGCCGATCGGAAGCTTCTCCAGGGGAATGCCGCCGCGGGCAATGATGCAATCCCGAGGATCGACGCGACGCGGCACCGCTCCGTTGATCAGTCCGGGAGGCAGCTCGGACGGCATATCCTTCATGCTGTGCACAGCCATATCGATATCGCCGTCGAGAAGAGCCTGCTCGATCTCCTTGACGAACAAGCCCTTGCCGCCTACTTTGGACAGGGTTACATCCAGGATGCGGTCGCCTTTGGTGACGATCTTATGGATTTCAAAGCCGTAATCCAAGCCATGCTCGTCCGCAAGACGCTGCAGTTCCTCTATGACCTGGCCGGTCTGCGTCAGCGCGAGCGCGCTCTGGCGCGTGCCGACGACAATGACTCTGCGGCCGTTCTCATCAGTTTTCAATATCCCCATCTCCTTCCGCCCCGAATCGGGCATGATCCTCTAGTCCCCTGCTTCCGGCAGCCGCCCAGCTTGCCAGCCGCTTCGCCTCGCTGCGGAGCAGCCGACTTCGCTTTCCTTGATCCGGCTCCTCGGCCAGCAGCCTTCGCCTCAGCTCCGCATGCTGCCTTACAGCCTCCGCATAAGGCTCCTTATATAAGTCTTCAAGCTCTTCCCGGATGACGGACGACAGGGCAGGCGAGCCGCCTCCCGTCGTGACGGCCAGCAGCAGCCCGCCACGCCTTACCGCGCCAGCTGTAATAAAGTCGCCTGATTGTCCGCTTGAAGCATGGTTGAACAACGCGCCTGCATTACCGGCATCCTCCATGACGGCGCTGTCGACTTCGACTATGCCCGTGGCCGCCACGACGAGAAACATGCCTGCGGCGTCTCCCGGCCGGTAAATTCTGTCCATGTGCTTCAACCGCCCCTGTCCGGCGAGCGCCTGGATGCCCGCCGTGACCGCCGGGCTGATGACGGTAAGCTTGTCCGCGCCGCCGTCGAGCAATCCGGCCGCCTTCCGTTCGGCAGCCGCGCCGCCTCCGACGATCAGGCAGCTTTTCCCCTCCAGCCGCAGCACGACCGGATATCCCGGCATCGCCATCTCCTCCTTCAAGCCGCCTTGATCTCAGCGGTGAAAATCCGATGCCGGGCTGATCATCGTGTTCAGCACGAGAAAAGCAAAGCAAAACACGTTCCAGCGCGCCGTCTCCAGCGCGGTTTTGCGCAGAATCTTTTTCTGGATCAAATAGAAGCTGTACAAAATGAGGACCGCGAATGAGGTGATGACTTTCCAATCGAGCAAATATTGGAACCTGTTCTCGACGATGACGAGAGCAACCGCGACCGACAAAGAAAGGGCGAGCAGCGGAACGCCGATCATGACGAGACGATAGGCGAACCGATCGGCTTGCTCCAGACTCGGGAGCCGCGCCGTCGTCCGATTCCATTTCCGCGACTTGAGCCTTCCGTGCAGAAACAGGTACATGCCCGAGAACACGCTCGAAATCGCCAGCGCCGCGAAGGAGCAAAGCACGAGGCTGATATGTAAAATGAGCAGCTCATTGGCCAGCTTCCAGTCCGGAAGCGGGATTCCGCGGGAAGGCCCGCTGAACAAGTTGAGCGCCAGCACGCCGAAACCGATGATGTTGACGAGAAACACGATGAACTCGATTCGGAAAAAGCGGCTGATGACGAGCGATGTCGTAAGCAGGAGCCATGAAACGGCAAGCCAGTATTCGAATCTGGAAAACAGCGTCATGTCCAGATGGGACCAGATCCGGTACAGCACGTATCCAGTCTGCAGAACCCATACGAACACAAGCAGCCCTGCGCCCATCCGCTTCGCTCTCCGATTCGCGTCGACGAAATCGGAGAAGTAGAACAGAAGGCTCAGGGCGTATAAATACAAAATCGTGTCGTAAATGGTGACCATGGCGCCCTCCTGACCTTGGAGATGAGGGCGATAATCCTGGCAGCCTAGCGCATGACCGCTGCAAAGGCGCCCTTGGACGGCTTGGCTTCTTCCGAGCCTTGACGGGACGTATCCGTTGTCCTCGCCGCTTGGCTCTTGACGGTCTTGGACGGCGCGCCGTCCTCCAGGGCAAACAGCTTGGCGAACAGCTCCATCGCCTCATCCGCTTTCTTATCGCCCGCAAGCTCCTTAATGCTGTGAATCGGATTTTGCACCATCTGGTTCAGCATGCTCTTGGTCAGCTTGTGGATGACCTTCAGCTGCTGCTCGTCCAGTCCGGGCAGCTTCTTGGAGAGGCTGTCCATCGTCTGGCTATGAATATCCTCGGCCTTTTCCTGCAGGGAGCGGATCAGCGGCACGACGCCGAGCGTGCGGTACCACTGATGGAATTCCTGCAATCCGGCAGCGATCATGACTCCGATCTTCTCCGCCTCCTGGCGGCGATGCTCCATGTTCGACTCCACGATGCCTTCCAGATCGTCGATGTCGTACAGGAATACATTCTCGACGGAAGCGATCGCGGGATCCAGGTCGCGGGGAACCGCGATGTCGATCATGAACAGCGGACGGGCTCTCCTGCGCTGCATGGCGGCCGCCACTTGCTCGCGGCTGAGCACATAGCCCTGGGCTCCGGTCGAGCTGATGATGATATCGGCCTCATGCAGCCTCCGCTCCGCTTCTTCCATGGAGCAGGGAATGCCGCTGAATTTCTCCGCGAGCTCGGCCGCGCGCTCGAACGTCCGGTTGACGACGAGCACCCGATCGGCCCCGTTCGCATACAAGTGCTTGGCCGTAAGCTCGCTCATCTTGCCGGCTCCGATGATCATGACCGTCTTGCGGTTGAACTGGCCGAAAATCCGCTTGCCGAGCTCGACGGCCGCATAGCTGACCGATACCGCTGATTCTCCGATCGATGTCTCGGTATGGGCGCTCTTGGCCAGAGTTACGGCTTGCTTGAAGAGCATGTTGAAGATCGTGCCTGTCGCGCGCCGCTGCTGAGCGAGCAGGAAGGCATTCCGCACTTGGCCAAGGATCTGCGTCTCCCCAATGACCATGGAATCCAAGCCGCTAGCCACCCGGAACAGATGCTCGATAGCCCGATCGTCCTCATGCATATAAAGATGGCTGGTGAATTCCTGCCGTGGGAGGCGGAACCACTGCTCCATGAACGTACGGATATGGTGGCCGCACAGATGATGCTGGTCAACGACCGCATACAGCTCCGTCCGGTTGCAGGTCGCGACGATGACACATTCCAGTATGCTTGGGGTCGCCTTGAGGGCTTCCACGGCACGGGGCAGATCGCTGTCCGCGATTGCGAAATTCTCCCTGATTTCGACGGGAGCCGTACGATAGTTAAGCCCGACCACAATAATATGCAAGTGACATCACCGCCTTATTTTTCGTATCTGAGCTGCCTTGTCCGAGCAACTAATTTAGAATTATTATAACATAGTTTTTTGGGAGGGAAGACTCAAGTTATGACGTTTTTTTGACCGGCTCGCCAAAAGGAAGGAAATGTCTTGACGACAGCAAAAGGAGCCGGCTTCCGCGGGCTAGTCCGCCCTGCCTTCGCTGCGCCGGGCAAGAAGCCCATTCCGACAAGGACAATCCATTTCATCCATTGTCTAGTTTAGGCCCGCAGCCCCTTCTCTATTCCAGGCTTAAAAAAAATAACCATGGAGCCTCCCATGGTTATTTGTACAGCAGGCTGGGTTTTAAACCAGCTCGATTTGTTTCATTTCCGGTTCTACAACTTGCAGCTCGCCCATTCCGCGAATCAGCTTCTTCGCGTGAGCGGCTTTAGGTTTCAGCACGGCCAGCATGTAATCGATCGCCAGCTGTGGGTCCACGGTCTCACCGCAGGTGTAGCAGTCAAGAGCAGCAAAGCCTCTTTCTGGATACGTGTGAATCGAGAGATGGCTTTCCGATAAGAGCACCAGTACGGTTGCGCCTTGGGGCTCAAATTGTTTTGCCTGTACCGAGAGCACAGATGCTCCGCATGCTTCAGCAGCCTCTACCATGTGGGCTTGCAGAAACTCTGCGTTGTTAATGAGTTCGAAGTCTACTCCCCAAGCATCAACAGCAACATGTCTTCCGAAAGTCGAATATTCCATCTTCCGGCTCCCCCTTCCTAGGAATAAAATGATTAAAAATTTCATCCGCTAGGACCTACGTCATTCACTTCCCGAGGGATAACTCTCTCTCGCAACATATCCATGTCCTGAGTGAATCCTGGTTCCTATATTGGGTTTTTTTCAACGAAATTAAAAATACCATCTATCTATAGGAAATGCAACCTTTTTTTCTGTTGAAAATACGCCGTTTTCCTGCACGCGGACAGCCCTTCTCCAGCTGCATGTCCAAAGCAGGCCTGCAAAAGGCGGAGACATGAAAAAAGCCGCCCGGAGGCGGCATCGGAAAAAGCGGTCGGAATCAGGCCTCGAGAGCGAAAAGCCGGTCGGAATAAAACTTGAGGCTGCGGTCTATGTCCAGCTTCTCGGCTGCGCTTGCAGCATCGATGCGGCGATCGAGCAGCTCGTTGACGGCCTGCTGGATCCACTGGATCTCCCCCTCCACCGATTGGAGGCGGAAAGCCCGCTCAAGCTCGCCCAGCGTGTCCTTGAACTGGTACACGATGCGGCTGCCCTTGGCGGTCTGCTCGGCGATCTGATGCACGGCGCCTGCTACATACTGATAGGACATCGTATAATGGCTGTAGATGCGTTTGACGACGGCGTCGCCCTTGAAGGCCGAGACCGCCTTGCGAAGCGCATTGGTCAGCGCGACGTTGGTGATGCGGCAGGACCACTCGCATACAAAGCGATCTTCATCCTGCTGGAATAAAAAGCGGACTTCTTCCCTCCCTGCACAGTCTTCGAGAACCGCCTCTTGGCTGCCGTTATCGAGCACCTTGACACCAAGGCGTACTTGCTGCTCGTCAAAAAAACGGAGGAATCGGGTCATCTCATCGCGTGTCAGTCGCAGTTTGGCTTGAACGTACTCGGTGGCTATCCGCTGAGCCATAAAAATCTCCTCAATTCTTTGTTCTTTGAAGCTATGGTTGCAATGTTCACTGCCCGCTTGCATTCGCTCCAAAACCGTCCGAGCCTTCAATCGCTGTTGAACCCAGATTTCCTTGATTAGATTTCTAAGGAGGGAAATCCGTCTTCAAAGGCGACCGTTATCACTTTTCCGGCTTCGAACGCTTTTTCCGCATCCTCGGGCAAATAAAAGACCTACAACCATTATACGGCATCGGCTCAAACGATTCCTGCCGGCCGGCCGCGATTATCCGCCGAATTTCAGAATTATCCGGAAGGAACCGTGATTGGCATCAAGAAAGATGCAAAATGCTTACGATTCCGACGTTCCTTGAAGAACTTCTCCCTCATATCCTGCCGCGGACGCGATTACGCTCCATAATTCGTCTCTTCCATTACCCTTTTCGGAGGAGAACAAAACGACCTGGTCGCCCGCGCTTGCGCCGAGCGTCTGCTTGACCAGCTTGATCTGCTTGTCCCATTGGCTCTTGGGAATCTTGTCCGCCTTCGTGCAGACGATGCAGAAAGGAATGTCATAATGCTTGAGCCAGTCGAACATGAGCACGTCGTCCTTGCTTGGCGCATGGCGGATATCGACGACGAGCAGCACGAGCTTCAGCTCCTCGCGGCCCTGCAAATAGCGCTCGATCATTTTGCCCCAGGCTTCGCGTTCGGTCTTGGATACCTTGGCATAGCCGTATCCGGGAAAATCGACGAAGTAGACAGCCTCGTTGACCTTGTAATAGTTCAGCTGCTGCGTCTTGCCCGGCTGGGAGCTTGTCCGAGCCAGATTCTTGCGCATGATGAGCTTGTTGATCAGAGAAGATTTTCCGACATTCGAACGCCCTGCCAGAGCAATCTCCGGCAAGGCGTCGATAGGATATTGATGCGGCTGAACCGCACTGATGATAAATTCTGCATTCGTAATCTTCATAAAATCGGAGTCCCTGCTTTCTCTTCTGCGGCGGCCTGCTCGCCGCTTGTTCCGTCCTCTGCCGGCAGCAGCGCATGGCGGACGACTTCATCCATATGCGCGACAGGAACGAATTCCATATCATCGCGCACGCTGTCCGGGATATCCCGCAGGTCGCGCTCGTTGTCGAACGGCAGCAGCACCTTGCGGATGCCGGCCCGATGGGCGGCAAGCGATTTTTCCTTGAGTCCGCCGATCGGCAGCACACGGCCCCGGAGCGTGATCTCGCCGGTCATGGCGACCTTCTTATCCACCTTTCGGCCGGTAAGAGCCGATATCAGTGCAGTCGCCATCGTGATGCCTGCCGAAGGTCCGTCCTTTGGAATCGCGCCTTCGGGAATATGGATGTGGATATCGTTCTTTTCATGGAACTGCGGATCGATGCCGAGCTCATCCGCGCGGGAGCGGGTGTAGCTGAAGGCGGCTTGCGCCGATTCCTTCATCACATCGCCGAGCTTGCCGGTGAGCGTAAGCTTCCCCGTCCCCGGCAGCACCGTCACCTCGATGACGAGCGTATCGCCGCCGACCTCGGTCCATGCAAGCCCGGTGACGGCGCCGACCTGGTCTTCCGCTTCGGCCATGCCGTAGCGGAACTTGGCTGGCCCCAGCCATTCCTTGATGACGGCCTCGTCGACCCGGATCGCTTCCCCTTCCGTCTGGGACACGAGCCTTTTGGCCGCCTTGCGGGAAATCGCCGCGATCTGCTGCTCGAGATTGCGGACGCCGGATTCCCGCGTGTACCCGCGGATCAGCTGCAGGAGCGCCTCGGGCTCGATCTCCAGCTGCTCCTCCTTCAAGCCATGCTCCCTCTTCTGCTTCGGAATGAGGTAGCGGCGCGCGATCTGGCTCTTCTCAAGCTCCGTGTACCCGGGGATATTGAGCACTTCCATCCGGTCCAGCAGCGGCCGCGGAATGTTGTGCAGCGCATTGGCCGTCGTCACGAACATGACCGAGCTGAGATCGAACGGCACCTCGACGAAGTGGTCGCTGAACGTCCCGTTCTGCTCCGGATCCAGCACCTCCAGCAGAGCGGAAGCCGGGTCGCCCCGGAAATCCGAAGCCATCTTGTCGATTTCGTCGAGCAGGAATACCGGATTCATCGACCCGGCATTCTTCATTCCTTGGATGATCCGTCCCGGCATCGCGCCGACATACGTGCGCCTATGGCCGCGGATCTCCGCCTCATCCCGGACGCCGCCGAGAGAAATGCGGACAAACTCCCTTCCGAGCGACTTGGCGATGGAGCGCGCAAGCGAAGTTTTGCCGACTCCGGGAGGTCCGACAAGGCAAAGGATCGGTCCCTTCAACTTTTGGACGAGCTTCTGGACCGCCAAATATTCGAGAACCCGCTCCTTCGGCTTCTCGAGCCCGTAATGGTCCTCGTCCAGCACTTCCTCCGCTTTGGCGAGATCAAGGTCGTCCTCGGTCGCTTTGCCCCAAGGCAGCGATAAGAGCCAATCGATATAGTTGCGGATGACGCCGCCCTCGGCTGAGGACGCCGGCATCTTCTCCAGACGGTCGATTTCCTTCTCGACCTTCTCGATGACCTTCTCGGGAAGCTCGGCGGCTTCCAGCTGGGAGCGCAGCTCCTCGACTTCTCCCGCTCGGCCCTCGCGGTCTCCGAGCTCCTTTTGGATCGCCTTCATCTGCTCGCGAAGATAATATTCTTTCTGCGTCTTCTCCATCTGCTTCTTCACGCGCTGGCTGATCTTGCGCTCCAGCTCCAGCACCTCGCGCTCATTGTTCAGGAAATCCAGCAGCTTCTCCAGCCGGGCGCGGACGTCGACGGTCTCGAGAATCTCCTGTTTGTCCTTGATCTTGAGCGACAGATGGCTCGTTATGACATCGGCCAGCCGGCCGGGCTCGTCGATATCCGACACGGCGGCATGCGTTTCGGGAGTGACTTTCTTGGACAGCGTGATGTAATGCTCGAACTGGTTCAGCACCGTGCGCATGAGAGCGTCGATCTCCGGATCGGTCGATTCCTCTTCCGGAAGCTCCCGAATCGATACCTCGTAAAACTCCTCGCGGGCGACGTAATCCTGGATTTCCGCCCTCGTAACGCCTTCGACCAGCACCCGGATCGTGCCGTTAGGCAGCTTCAGCATCTGACGCACCCGGGCAATGGTGCCGATTCGGTAAATATCCTCTTCGGTCGGCTCTTCAATATTCACTTCCGATTGCGAGCAGAGGAGGATCATATGATCGTCGAGCATGGCCCGGTCAAGCGCCTTGACCGATTTCTCCCTTCCCACATCCAGATGAAGCACCATACTAGGGTATACAAGCAGCCCCCGAAGCGGGAGCAGCGGCAGCCTGCGGCTTCTTCCTTTGGCAGGTCCCATGCCAACACCTCCCATTTAGATAGTCCCCCTATTGTATCATTCCCGAGAATCCGCCTGCAAATAGGGTACTTGCGGCGTCAGGAACAAATCGCTGATCGGAGCCGGCTCGGAAATGTCCTCCAAGGCTTCCTCCGCCATGAATCCTTGCGGGAAGACCGTCTGGAACACTTCCTCCACCCGATCGACCGGGATCACCCGCAGACCGTTCAAGCCCGCGAAAATTTCTTGCCAGTTGTCCTTCGGAATATAGACCGTGTCGGCACCGGCCTGGAAGGCGGCCTCCACCTTGGCAAGCACGCCGCCGACGGGCTTGACGTTGCCGTGGATCCCTACTTCCCCGGTCATCGCGATCCGGTGGTCCACCGGTATGCCGCGTATGGCGGATGTGATCGCGGTCGCCATGGCGATTCCCGCCGACGGTCCGTCGATCGGCGTTCCGCCCGGGAAGTTGATATGGAGGTCGAAGTCATGCGGCCTCATGCCAATGCGGCGAAGCATGGTGATGACATTTTCCACGGAGCCTTTGGCCATGCTCTTGCGCCGGAGCGTCCGCTGTCCGCCTCCAAGCTCTTCTTCGTCGACGACACCCGTAATGGTGAAGGCGCCTTTGCCGGAAGCGGCCGGGATCGCGCTCACTTCGATTTCCAGCAGCGTGCCCATATTGGGGCCGTATACGGCAAGGCCGTTGACGAAGCCGACCTGCGGCGCAGCCGGAATCTTGCGGTCCGGACGCGGAGGGATCTGGCTGCTGTTCACGACCCACTCGATATCGGCGGCGCTGATGCCTTCCCGTTTCTCCGACAGGGCAAGGCCGGCGGCAAGCTGGATGATATTGACGGCCTCGCGGCCGTTGGTCGCGTAGCGCTTCACCACATCCACCGCTTCCGGGCAAGGCGCGAAGCCTATTTTCTTCACCGCGTTGTCGGCGATCTCTCCGATCTCCTCCGGCAGCAGCGGCCGGAAGTAAATCTCCATGCAGCGGGAACGGAGCGCCGGCGGCAAATCCTGCGGAGATCGGGTCGTCGCTCCGACAAGGCGGAAGTCGGCCGGCAAGCCGTTTTGGAAAATGTCATGGATATACATCGGAATGTTCGGGTCCTCGGAGTGGTAGTAGGCGCTCTCGAGATAAACCTTGCGGTCTTCAAGAACCTTTAACAGTTTATTCATCTGGATGGGATGCAATTCACCGATTTCGTCGATGAACAGCATGCCTCCATGCGCCTTCGTCACAGCGCCCGGCTTCGGCTGCGGAATCCCGGCCACGCCCATCGCTCCGGCTCCCTGGTAGATCGGATCATGCACGGAGCCGATCAGAGGATCGGCGATTCCGCGCTCGTCGAAGCGGGCCGTCGTGGCGTCGATCTCCGTGAACTTCGCTTCCGCCAGAAACGGGGAAGTCGGATTTTTCTTCGCTTCCTCCAGCACGACCCGGGCTGCGGCCGTCTTGCCGACTCCTGGAGGACCGTAGACGATGACATGCTGCGGATTGGCGCTGCAGAGCGCCGCCTTCATCGCGCGAAGGCCGTCGCGCTGCCCGACGATGTCCTGCATCGTCTGCGGACGCGTCTTCTCCGCGAGCGGCTTCGTCAGCGAGATGGAGCGAAGCTTCCGGAGCTTATCCATTTCCTTGCGCGATTCCTTGTCCACTGCGGACCGGTTCGTGCGCTGGCTGCGCAGCATATTCCAAAAGTAGACCCCGATTACGACAGCGAAAAATACCTGGACCAGCATCAAAAACAAGCTTAACGTCATGCTTACCCGCTCCTCTCAAGCGTTTCCGGAATAAAAGACCCATACCGGATAGTATTGCCTGCGGCGCCAGGTTTAAATCCGGCTTCCCGAATTAGATTCGATCCGACAACAGGCGCAGCTTCAAGGAGCAACGGACAGTGCTACGAAGCACTTATCTGACACAGCTTCGAGGAGCATGCCGGATTGTGCTTCGATGCAAATACCAAACACAGCTTCAAGGAGCAACGGACAGTGACACGAAGCACTTATCTGACACAGCTTCAAGGAGCAACGGACAGTGACAGGAAGCACTTATCTGACACAGCTTCGAGGAGCATGCCGGACAGCTACGCTCTTGCAAAACGCCAAAAAGCGCATGCCCGCCAGCATGCGCTCCGATACGGCTAAGACGCCGCCGGCTTCGGTTCCGTCTTTTCTTTTTTAGGCCCCGGCCTCCGGTTCACGAGCACGATGCTCGCCAGCACAAGCGCAAGCCCCGCGACGAGCCGCACCGTCACCCGCTCTCCCATGAACAGCACGCTGACGATCAGGGCCACGACCGGAATGAGGAACGTGTATACCCCGACTGTGCTCGCCTGCCCCGAACCGACCAGCGTGAAGAAAGCCAGCCACCCGAGCGCGATGACAAATACAGAGATGAAGGCGAGCTCAAGCCAGAAAGTCCCCGTCCAGCGGATAGCGGCGTACGATTCCGATGCGGCTGCGCCGGAAGCGAACAGAAGGACGCTGCCGATCAGAAGCTGCATGGCGGTCATCCATACGATATCCACCCTGCCTCCGACCCGCTTCATGTAGACCGTTCCGATGCACCAGCTCAGCGCCGAGGCGAGCGCCAGCAGCACGCCTTCAAGCGATAATCCGGAGCCGAGGCTGCCGATGCTGATGACGGCCACGCCGGCGAAGCCGACCAGCAGGCCGGCCAGCTTGGCCCCATGCATGCCTTCACCCAGCCATAGCCAGGCTGCGATTCCCAGAAGGACCGGCTGCAGGAATACGATCGCGGAGAAAATGCCGGCCGGCATGTATTGGAGACCGACCGTCTGAAGCCCGTAGTACAGCGTAATATTAAGCACGCCGGCTGCCGCATAATAGATCCAGTTCGACTTCAGCCGCAGCTGTCTCCACCTGGGAGCCGCGACGGCGCACAGGATCAGTCCCCCCAGCAGCGTCCTCAGTCCTGCGAACAGCAGAGGGGGACTGAATTGAAGAGCCGCCTTGGACAGCGGCCAGTTGATGCCCCATACGAGAATGAGAAAAGCCAGATAAAGGACAGTCTGTCTCTTCGAAAGCTTGCTCAAAATAAACCCTTCTCTCTTGGATCTGGTCATGAAAAAGACCGGCAGCGCTAGGGCTGGCCGGTCATGACCGTCTTTACGTGCAGCTTACGCAGGCAGATGCTCCTTGCGTCCCGGAATTTCTCCCGTCGCCTCGAACACGCGGACGATTTCGTCGATTTCCTTCTTGAGCTCCGAGAGCAGCTCCTGCTCGGGAACTTTGCGGATCATCTCTCCATACCGGAACAACATGCCTTCCCCGCGTGCGCCGGCGATGCCGATATCGGCTTCGCGGGCTTCGCCGGGACCGTTGACGGCGCAGCCGAGGACCGACACCTTGATCGGAACCTTGATCTTGGAGATGTACTCCTCCACTTCATTGGCGATGGAGAACAAGTCGATATCGAGCCTGCCGCAAGTCGGACAGGAGATGAGCGTCGCCGCATTGGTGATCAGTCCGAATGTCTTCAGCAGCTCGCGCGCGACCTTGACCTCTTCGACCGGGTCCGCGCTAAGCGAGATGCGCACGGTGTTGCCGATGCCGAGCGCGAGCAGGGCGCCGATGCCGGCCGAGCTCTTGATCGTGCCGGAATGGAGCGTGCCCGCTTCGGTAATGCCCAGATGGAGCGGATACTTGATCTTCTCGGCCGCCATGCTGTAGGCCGCGATCGCCATCGGCACGTCGGATGCCTTGAGCGACACGATGATGTCATGGAAATCGAGTTCTTCCAGAATGCCGATATGGAAGAGCGCGCTCTCTACCATCGCTTCGGGAGTCGGATAGCCGTACTTCTCCAGCAGATGGTTTTCCAGGGAGCCTGCGTTGACACCGATCCGAATCGGAATGCCTTTGTCCTTGCAGGCTTTGACGACCGCTTCGACTTTCTCGCGGCGGCCGATGTTGCCGGGATTGATGCGGACCTTGTCCACCCCGTTCTCGATCGCCAGCAAGGCAAGCCGATAATCGAAGTGAATATCAGCGACGAGCGGAATATGGATGCGGCTCTTGATCTCCTTGATCGCTTCCGCCGCTTCCTTGTTGTTGACCGTAACCCGGACGATCTGGCAGCCGGCTTCCTCCAGACGGAGAATCTCCGCTACCGTCGCTTCCACATCCGCAGTCTTGGTCGTGCACATGCTCTGGATGATGACTTCGTTGCTGCCCCCGATCGTCAGATCCCCTACTCGGACGGGCACGGTGTCTTTGCGAGAATACATTATGATCTCTCCCTATGAAACGCCAAAGTCCACCCTGCGAGGACCGCTGAAAAAAGGTCCGGCAGGGTGGAACGATGACGAGAGTCAAGGCTTGAAGCCCGTCATCGAAGGATGCTGCGTCCCTTCAACTCAGGCGCTTTCTTCTTTTTTCTTGCCTTTTTTGGCGGTCAGCTCCGGAATGACCCGGTCTTGGACAACCTTCTCCGTAATGACGCAGGTGCTCATCTCCTCGCGTGAAGGAGCTTCGTACATGATCTCCAGCATGATGCCTTCGATGATGGCGCGGAGGCCGCGCGCGCCAGTGTTGCGCTTGATCGCTTCCTTCGCGATGGCGTCCAGGGCGCCTGCATCGAACTCGAGCTTCACATTGTCCATCTCCAGAAGCTTCTGGTACTGCTTCACGAGAGCGTTCTTCGGTTCGGACAGGATGCGCACGAGAGCCGGCTCGTCAAGCGGCTCCAAAGTCGAGATGACCGGAAGCCGGCCGACGAACTCCGGAATCAAGCCGAATTTCAGCAGGTCTTCCGGCAGCACGAGGGAAAGGTATTCCCCGGCTTTCATGTCTTTGGTGCCGTCCGCGCCGGTGCTGAAGCCGATCACTTTCTTGCCGATGCGGCGCTTGATGATCTGCTCCAGGCCGTCGAACGCGCCGCCGCAGATGAACAGGATATTCGTCGTGTCGATCTGGATGAATTCCTGATGCGGATGCTTGCGTCCGCCCTGTGGAGGAACGGATGCTACGGTGCCTTCGAGGATTTTGAGCAGCGCCTGCTGCACGCCTTCGCCGGACACGTCGCGGGTAATGGATGGATTCTCGGACTTGCGGGCCACTTTATCGATTTCGTCGATGTAGATGATGCCGCGCTCGGCCTTCTCGACGTCGTAATCGGCGGCTTGAATAAGCTTGAGAAGGATGTTCTCGACATCCTCGCCTACATAGCCGGCTTCCGTGAGGGAAGTCGCGTCGGCAATGGCGAACGGAACGTTGAGAATCTTGGCCATCGTCTGCGCCAGGAGCGTCTTGCCGGAGCCTGTAGGGCCGACGAGCATGATGTTGCTCTTCTGCAGCTCCACGTCTTCCAGCTTGTTCTGCGAATTGACGCGCTTGTAGTGGTTGTATACCGCTACGGACAGCGATTTCTTCGCTGCTTCCTGGCCGATGACGTAGGAGTCCAGAATGGCGCGGATATCCTTCGGCTTCGGAATATCCTTCAGATCGAGCTCTTCTTCGTGGCCGAGCTCTTCTTCGACGATCTCGGTGCACAGCTCGATGCATTCATCGCATATATAAACGCCGGGACCGGCTACCAGCTTGCGTACTTGATCCTGGGACTTGCCGCAGAACGAGCATTTGAGCTGGCCCTTTTCTTCGTTGAATTTAAACACTTGATCACCCCTTGGAGGAAGATGTTACAGAACTGCGGCTTCCGGAACGGTAATAACCTTGTCGATCAGACCGTATGCCTGAGCTTCGTCCGCGCTCATGAAGTTGTCGCGGTCGGTGTCGCGGTCGATTTTCTCGTAAGGCTGTCCTGTGCGGTCGACATAGATCTGGTTCAGCTTCTGCTTGGTCTTGAGAATCCAATCCGCATGGATCTTGATGTCCGAGGCCTGGCCTCGAACGCCGCCCAGCGGCTGATGGATCATGACCTCGCTGTTGGGAAGCGAGAAGCGCTTGCCCTTGGCTCCTGCGGTCAGCAGCAGGGACCCCATGCTGGCGGCCATGCCTACGCAGATTGTGGATACGTCCGGCTTGATGAATTGCATTGTATCATAAATACCCATGCCGGCCGTGACCGAACCGCCGGGCGAGTTGATGTACAGGTGGATATCCTTCTCCGGATCGTCAGCCGCAAGGAAGAGCAGCTGGGCGATGATGGAATTGGCGACGTCATCGTCGATGGCGCTGCCAAGAAAGATAATCCTGTCCTTGAGGAGACGGGAATAGATATCGTAAGACCGTTCACCGCGGTTTGTCTGTTCGACTACGATAGGGACCAAATTCATGCGACCAACCTACTTTCCATTGTGGAATTCAGATACACGACCATTTTATCACGTTCGGACATCCCCTGTCATTTTTGCAGGCAGGGCCGGGGAACGCGAAAGTTCCGGCTGTGATGAATCTTATGTATGGGGGAACTCCCCCATTCCTTCGGCAGCGCAATCCATGCCGAGGCGGTCAACCCTAAAGCTTATGTGGTAAAAATAAGGCACGTGCGAATGACGTGCCTTACAGGATGCATCCTCTGCCGCAGGAATATTAAGCGACTTCGGTTGCGACTTTGCTGTTGTCAAGAAGGAACTTGATCGTCTTGCGAAGCTTCAGGTCTTCCTTCATGTTGTCGAGGTTGCCGTTGCGCTCGAAGATCTCGCGCAGCTCGGCTGCCGGACGGTTGTGCATTTTGGACAGGTTCTCGAGCTCTTCGCCGACTTCGTCCTCGGAGATCTCGATGTTCTCTTGCTTCGCGATGGCATCCAGAACAAGGTTGTTCAGGACGCGCTTCTGGGCATCGGCGCGCATCTGCTCGCGCAGAGCGGCTTCATCCTGGCCGGAGAACTGGTAGTACAGGTCCATGTTGAGGCCTTGCTGGCGAATGCGGTTCTCGAAGTCGCGGAGCAGGAAGTCCACTTCGCTGTTGATCATCGCTTCCGGAATTTCAACTTCGGCAGCCTCGGCAACCTTGTCGACGAGAGCGTTCTCGCGGGCTTGCTCGCTCTCTTGCTGCTTGCGCTCCTTGAGCTTGGAGGCCAGATCCTGCTTGAACTCGTCAAGCGTATCGAACTCGCTCACATCCTTGGCGAACTCGTCGTCCAGGGCTGGCAGGTTCTTGCGCTTGATTTCGTGCAGCTTGACCTTGAATACGGCAGGCTTGCCGGCCAGGTTCTCTGCATGGTATTCCTCAGGGAAAGTCACTTCAACGTCCTTGAAGTCTCCCGTCGCCATGCCGACGACTTGCTCCTCAAAGCCCGGAATGAAGGAGTTGGAGCCCAGCTCAAGCGTGTAACGCTCGGCTTGTCCGCCTTCGAAAGCTTCCCCGTCGACGAAGCCTTCGAAATCGATGACGGTAACGTCGCCGTTCTCGGAAGCGCCTTCTTCAACGACAACCAGCTCGGCATGGCGCTGCTGGAGGCGATCCAGCTCCGCGCTCAGCTCTTCTTCGGTTACTTCGGCATCAGCCGCCGCAACTTCGACGCCTTTGTAATCGCCAAGCTTCACTTCAGGCTTGACAGTCACTTTTGCCTTGAACTTGAAGGATTCGCCCTTGGCGAACTGCTCGATGTCGATCTCCGGACGGTCAACCGGCTCTACGCCCGTTTCCTTGAGGGCATCCTCATATGCCGTCGGAAGCAGGATGTCGATCGCGTCCTGGTAGAGGCTCTCCACGCCGAAGCGGGATTCGAACATGCCCCGCGGTACTTTGCCTTTGCGGAAGCCCGGAACGTTCACGCGGCCTACGACTTTCTTGAATGCCTGGTCGAGCGCGTCCTTGACTTGCTCCGCTCCGACTTCAACGTCGATCGAGACGACGTTCGTTTCTATTTTCTCCCAAGTAGCTGCCATTTATGCTGTCCCCTCCAAAAAATAGGCGCCTTGCGCCGAATATACACGTGTAATAAACCACTCCATTATAATGAATCCGCCCATCGATTACAAGAGAAGTCAGCGTTCGCCGTATCCTTCCTGCAAATCCGTTATTTGGCGCAGGGAGCGGCAAGCCTGCTCGTAACGGAATCGGAGCTCTCCGGTAATGCCGTATGTATGCCTGATCTCGTCTTCATCCGCCGACCCGTACACAGCCAGCAGAAGGGTGAGGTGAAGCGCCGCCGCATGGCTGTCGACCACGGCTTCTTCCTCGCTCAGCATGCGCTCGTAAGCCGAGCTGCCGTAAAGGTACTGCAGGCATTCCTTCCACAGCTCGCGGGCAAAATGCGGAAGCGTCGGATCCGCCGTCTCGGCGACGCCCTCCACCCTCTCCACGATGCGCCTCACCGGGACGGGGTAGTCTTCCAGAGCGAGCGGGGTGCGCTCGATCTCCAGCTCGACCCGCTCGCCGAGACGCTCCAGCCGGACGGTACCGGCCACGCCCCTGCGCTTCAAGCACTGCAGAGCCTTGTACTGGACGACGGGATGAAGCTTCTCTTCCTCCAGCCAGCCGAGAATCGAGTCGTCGACCTCGGGGCTTCGCAAGTGCGCCGCCCTCTCGAGCGCGAGCAGCTGCTGGTCGAGCATCGGGTGGTTCTTCATGATATAAAGAACCTGCTGCACGTACGATTCATCCTGTTCCCCGCCCGACAGCGCGGCCTGGCGAAGCTCATCCTCGTCGGGATCCTCCTCCTCCCTGTCCCCCGTATCGGGAAAGGCCGCTTCCAGCCAGGCCAGAAGATTTTCCCATTCCTCGTAGTTGCGCTGCTCGCCGCGCGTCTGCAGCAGAAACTGGAGCAGCCTCTTGGCCTCTCCGTACTGCTCGGCTTCGAGCATCCGCGTCAGCTGCTCCTGATAGTGATCGAGCGTCCCGGGCAGCAGATAGACATTATGTTCTTTCTCCTCGCGGGGAAAATCGTTGGAAGTCGTAATGGTACCACCGCCTTGTTGTCTATGACGCCAATTATTCACCAAATTACGCGTCAATTATAACATGCCATCCTCAAAAGGAGAACTTCAGGCCTGCTGCAAGCCTTCGGAAGGCCGCTGGACGCCTCTGTGAAACCGGTTGAAAAAACAGTTCGCAAAAAGCTTGATTTATGCAAGTTATTCCTGTAGTATCAGGAAGTATCATTTTTCGAGGTCCGCAGCATCAGCTGTCCGGCTTCCCAGTTGTCCCGGTAGCTCAGTCGGATAGAGCATGCGCCTTCTAAGCGCACGGTCGGGGGTTCGAATCCCTTCCGGGACGCCATTTTCATGATCCGACACAAGCCCCTTCCTCGTGAAGGGGCTTTTTTCTTTGCGCCGCGCATGGTTTATCCTTCCCCACGCACACTAGAGATATATGCCGGCCAAATCGGCAACCCTGGAGGTGCACGACCATGCTCTGGCTACCGCTCGCCCTGCTCTCCGCGGCAGCAGCCGCCCTTGTCTCCATATTCGGCAAGATCGGACTCCAAGATATGGACGCGAACAGCGCCACGGCCTTGCGCGCAGTCATCATGGCCCTGTTCCTGCTGGCTGTCGTCGCTGTGCAGGGCAAATTCGGCCAGATGGCCGAGATCGTCGCCCACAAGCGCTCGCTCGGCTTCATCGCCCTCAGCGGAACGGCCGGCGCTGTATCCTGGCTGTTCTACTTCCTCGCCTTGAAGGTCGGCAAAGTCGCGCAGGTCGGTCCCGTCGACAAGCTGAGCGTCGTGCTCGCGATCGTCATCGCCGTTCTGTTTCTCGGAGAGAAGCTCACGCTCTGGAACGGTGTCGGAGTCGTCCTGATTGCGGCCGGGGCGATTTTGACTTCGCTCAAATAGCAAAAAACCGAAAAAACTGCACCGGAATCTTCCGTTTCGGAAAGACGTGATGCAGCCTGACGGAATTCCGCCTGCCTCCGGACCGGAATAGAGGCGGCCTCAGCCGATTATTTCGAGCAGCTGCCTGGCGGTAAAGGAATCCGTCACCACCGTGTTCGGATATCCCCCCCGCATAGCCGCATACATCGCCTCGACTTTTTTGACGCCTCCCGCAACGAGAATGGAATGCTCCTTGGATCGGAGCTCTTCGAGGCGGATGCCGATCGTGCGCGCATCCAGCTCCTCGTCGCAGATGTCCCCGTCGATGTCGATGAATCGGGAGCAAATATCCCCCTTGCCTGCCCGATGCACGGTCTCCAGCTCCTCCGGCCGCAAGTACTGGGCTTGGACCAGCACGGAATCGACGGTCGGCACGCCCACGGTGAACACGGCGATGTTGGCCTCCCTGCCGATCTCCAGAATCTTGGATATATGACGGTCCGCTTCAATCGCCCGGCGGACGACAGGCTCGTCGACTATGGCCGGAAGCGGCAGCAGATGCGGAGGCGTATTGAATGCCCCGCCGAATAAATGCACGATCTCGGATGCGTATGTATTCGTCTCGGAATAACTGAGCCCGCCGTTCAGCTGGACGACGCGGACATCCTTGACGCTCTTCATGGGCAGCCGCTGGGCGACCTCGTACAGCGTCGTTCCCCATGTCACGGCGATCGTGTCCCCGGCCTTGACGATCTCGTAGAGATGGGCCGCGGCTGCTTCGCCGATATATTTCTTCACTACGGCATCGTCATGGGACGGGGTCGAGACGACAATGACCCGGCTCAGCCCGAATTGCTCCTCGAGCCGCCGGCAGATCCGGTCATGGTTCTCCTGCGGATCGTGAATCGTGATCTGGACGATGCCCTCCGTCTTGGCCTGCTGCAGGAACCTCGATACCGTCGGCCGGGATACGCCGAGCAAACGCGCGATATCCTGCTGGCTGTAGTCCATTTGATAATACAGCCTCGCGGCTTCCACCATTTTTTCTATTTTCTCCGACATAGAACCACTCCGTATTCGCGCCCGCTCTTCATTTTGTCCATTATAGAATCCTTTAGCGGTTAAAAGCAATGAAAGATTGGCGGAACGGCCGCGCATCGAAATGTGCCGTTCCATCGTTTTTGCTTGCCCTTGCCGGGGTAAAGACATGCAAATGCGCAGGCCAAGCGCCGCCGGCTCTTGTCCAGGCAAAGGACGTCGGCCCGGCGGACATAGAACGCAGGCTTGTGCCGTATCTATTTTACAGACCGAAAACGGAGGGGCCTGTTATGCCGATGAAACAGAGATTCAATCTAAAGGACTTCGTCAAGAATATGATCAGCCGCTTCCAGGATGACGAAGTGCCTGCGATGGGCGCCCAGCTTACTTATTATCTGCTGCTGGCCTTCTTCCCTTTCTTGATCTTCATCGTCAGCATCGTCAGCTTCATTGACATGTCCGGAGACGATGTAATCGAACAATTGCTGCGGCTCATGCCGGAGGACGGGAGCAATACCGTCCGGGACATCATCCATGAAGTGTCGGGCAACCGCAACGGAGCTTTGCTCTCGATCGGGATGATCGCGACCATCTGGGCGGCTTCGAACGGCATCAATGCCGTCATCAAAGGGCTCAACAAAGCCTACGACGAAGAGGAGGACCGCCCCTTCTGGAAAGTCCGGGGCATCTCGATCATCGCCACCGTCGTGCTCGCCGTCGTCATCATTCTCGTCATGCTCATGCTCGTCTTCGGAAAGACGATCGGCGAATACCTGTTCCAGCTGCTCGACTATCCGAGCGGGTTCGAACCGATCTGGAATATCGTCAGCTACCTCGTCCCGTTCGCCGCGATGATCATGGTGTTCACCCTGCTGTACTGGATTACGCCCAACCGCCGGCTCTGCTTCCGCGAAGTTCTGCCGGGCGCAATCTTCGCGACGATCGGATGGATCGCAACCTCGCTTCTGTTCTCGATCTACGTCAACCAGTTCGGCAACTACAGCAAAACATACGGCAGCCTGGGCGGGGTCATCGTCCTTCTTACCTGGCTGTACCTGAGCTCCATCATCATCATTCTCGGCGGCGAGATCAACGCGGCCTTGAAGTTCGGCCAGGACGGCATCCAGAAAAAACCGCAGAAAACGTTCGGCCTGCATCTGCCCTTCACCCGCAAGAACGGGAAAGACAAGCGGATTCCGATGTAAGGGCTCCGGCGAATCCTCTGCTTGTTTGGAAATATGAACATCGTTGTTTGACATATCCAAAAAACAGAAAGGGACTGCCCCCAAGTCATGAAATGACTTCCGGGACAGTCCCTTCTTGTTGTCCTGCCTGCGTTGCATTCAGCCGAGCAGCCTGCCGAGCTCGGAGCGTACTTGGCCGCTGCTCAGAACCTGCTGCTTGAACGTTTCGCGGCGGCCCCAATCGGTCTTTCCGTTTTCATTTTCGAACCATTGCATCGTGATCTCTTCAAAGGCGGTATGCATGCTGTTGTCGAACCAGTCTGTCAGCAGGTCCGCGTCGCTGCGAACGATGGAGACGAGGTCATAGTCCTCGTCCCTGGAAAGGCTGAAATATGCCAGTACCTGCTCGCACTGCGGATCGTCCGTGCTCACCTGCACCTCTCCGCAAGGAATTCCTTCCTTGTCGACGGAACGGACGACCTTGGCTTCGATCACATTCACCCCTTGAGTCCCCCGATCTCCATGTTCATGGATTCGATATGCTTCCGCGTCCTCTCGGTGCCGAGCCGGTAGATCAAGGTGTAGATCTGCTTGTTGAGCCCTTCGTAGCCCCGGTTCATTTCCTCCAGGCTGGCGGAGCCGAAGGGGCTGCTGTGGAAATGGGCCAATTCCGCCTCATCCATGCTCGAGAGCTCCGCGAACAGCGCCTTCAGCCCGTCGCGCTCATGCTCGCTGGCGATGATCTCCAGCTCATAGGCGGCCGCCTCCTCACCCTCCAAAACCTGGCCGGCTCCGACGGAGACATAGTAGGTCTTTCGCTGCCCTTCTTCTTCATAGACATTCACAGATGTCGACAGCTCCTTCCTTTAACCGTCAAATTCCTTAGTAGTGTCTCCCTGCGGACAGACATGTTATGCCTGAATTCCGCATATTCATGGTAGTACGTCGTTTCATGCCGCAAGCATCGATTCGGGGAGAACAGGCGGACGAAGTACGGACGCCGCAAACGACAGCAGGCGGATGATCTCTTGGTTTCCGCTTTTTTTGCCCGACCTTTTACAACAAGAGAGGAATGAATAACCCATGTGCGGATTCACCGGATGGATCGATTGGAATCGCGACCTGACGCTGCACAGCGACGACCTGGAGCGGATGACGACGACGCTTGCCCTACGAGGACCCGACGCTTCGGGCACCTGGATCTCGGGACCTTGCGCGCTCGGGCATCGCAGGCTGGCGGTCATGGATCCCGAGAAGGGCGCACAGCCCATGATTCGCAATCAGGATGACGGCAAGTACGTCATCGTTTACAACGGGGAGCTGTACAACGCGCCGGAGCTGAAAAGGGAACTGGAATCCAGAGGGCGCGTCTTCTCGACGACCTGCGATACCGAAGTGCTGCTGGCCTCTTATATGGAGTGGGGACCCGCTTCCGTAGAGAAATTCAACGGCATCTTCGCCTTCGCCATTTGGGATGCCAAGGAGGAAAAGCTGTTCCTCGCCCGCGACCGGGTAGGAGTCAAGCCTCTGTTCATCAGCCAGGCTGGCGGCCAGTTCATCTTCGGCTCGGAGCCGAAAGCGCTGCTCGCCCATCCGGCCGTGAAGCCCGAGGTCGGCGCCCAAGGAATCGCCGAGCTGTTCATCGTCGGTCCGGCCCGGACTCCCGGAGTCGGCGTCTACAGCCAGCTCACCGAGCTGCTCCCGGGGAAATGCATGACCGTCGACCGCAGCGGCGTCCGTACCCATACTTATTGGGAGCTTCGAAGCTACGAGCATGAGCACAGCGTCGAGCAGACTGCCGCGCATGTCGGCGAGCTGCTGCGCGATACGCTGGAGCGCCAGCTCGCCTCCGACGTGCCGATCGGCACGCTGCTGTCGGGCGGCCTTGATTCCAGCGCCCTGACTTCTCTCGCCGTGAACTTCCTGAACCGCACCGGAGACTCGCAGCTGCATACGTTCTCGGTCGACTATGTCGACAACGACAAGCATTTCAAATCCCATGCGTTCCAGCCCAACTCCGATGCCCCCTGGATTCAGAGAATGAAGGATTATCTCGGCACCGAGCATCACGACGTCTATTTCGACACGCCGGATCTTGTCGCCGCTCTGGATGACGCGCTGACCGCGCGCGACCTCCCCGGCATGGCGGATGTCGATGCTTCGCTGCTGCTGTTCTGCCGGGAAATCAAGAAGGACGTTACCGTAGCCATCTCGGGTGAGGCGGCGGATGAAGTGTTCGGCGGCTATCCATGGTTCCACCGCGAGGAGTCGCTGAATGCCTCTACGTTCCCTTGGGCGCTGGCCTCGGAGATGAGGGCCGGGCTGCTCTCGCCGGAGATGCGCGAATGGATCCGCCCGCTGGAATACATCGGCGACCGGTATTCCGAAGCGGTTGCGGCCGTTCCCCATCTGAAAGGCGAAACGGAGAAGCAGCGCAAGATGCGGACGATGTCCTACCTCAACATCACCCGCTTCATGCCGACGCTTCTCGACCGGAAGGACCGGATGAGCATGGGCGCCGGGCTCGAGGTCCGGGTTCCGTTCTGCGACCATCGCCTCATCGATTACGTGTTCAACATTCCATGGGAGATCAAAACCTCCGGCGATCGCGAGAAGGGCATTCTGCGTCAATCGCTTCGCGGCGTCCTGCCCGAGGACGTGCTTTTCCGCAAGAAGAGCCCTTACCCGAAAACCCACAATCCGGCCTACCTGAACGCGGTGCGCTCCAAGCTGCTGGATGTGCTCGACGATCCGTCCTCTCCGATCCTCCCTCTCATCGACACGGCCAAAGTCCGCGAGATCGCGGGCTCGGACGCCGCCAGCTCCAATATCCCCTGGTTCGGCCAGCTCATGTCCGGCCCCCAGCTGTTCGCCTATCTCTACCAGGTCAACCGCTGGCTGAAGGAATACAAGGTGTCGATCCGATAACAAAAGCCGCCGCGGCATCGCGTGAAAAGCGATGCTGCGGCGGCTTTGTTTTTTCGAGGGATAGGCGCAAAGCGGCAGAAGGCGGTTCCGTTTGCGACGATGCAATTCGGAACGAACCCTTTGGAAGGGGTTAAAATAACATTCCAATTTTTTAACGGACATCAGGTCGTTATTTTCACCGAAACTGACATTCCAATTTTTTAACGGACATCAGGTCCGTTATTTGTCCCGAAATTAACATTCCAATTTTTTTAACGGACATCAGGTCCGTTATTTGTCCCGAAATTAACATTCCAATTTTTTTAACGGACATCAGTTCCGCTATTCGAAGCGTCAATATCAGTATCCCGCTATTTGTTCACAAATAACGGATCGTATGTCCGATAATTTACGCGGCTGCACAAATATGCTCAAATAACGGATCGTATGTCCGGTATCAAACCAGCTGGTCAATTATGGGATCGAACAACGCTCATACATCAAAGTATCGAACCGGCTGCGCGGTGTCACCTTGAACAGCGGTTCCTGCGTCCTCTATAACTAACCCGCCTACTCGCTTTAACCTCGAACAGCAACTCGCAGGTCCGGCACTGTACTCGTTGCTTGATACCGCTGCGAATAACGGCTGCTGAGACCGCTACAAGACTCCCGCCGAAACCGACGAAATCAGCCCTGAAGCTTTTCCAGCAGCGAGCGCAAGGCGGCGCCGCGATGGCTGGCGGCCTGCTTCTCCTCCATGCTCAGCTCTGCCGCCGTACGGCGAAGGGCCGGAACCCAAAGCAGCGGGTCGTAGCCGAAACCGCCTGAGCCGCGGGGGCTGTCGATGACATAACCTTCCATCGCTCCCTCGCTTTCGATGAAGCGGTCTTCGGAAGGAACGTAGAGGGCCAGAGCGCATTTGAAGCGCGCGGCGCTTAACAGACGGGCGCCTTCGGGACGAAGCATCTCATCGCCCGGAACATCAGCCCCTGCCGAAGCAAGCTCTGCCAGCAGCTTGGCGTTGTTGTCCGCATCCGCCGCGCCCGGTCCCGCGTACCGCGCCGAGTAGATGCCAGGCGCTCCGCCGAGCGCATCCACGCATAGGCCGGAATCATCCGCCAGCACCGGGATGCCGAGCAGACGCCCGATCTGGCCTGCCTTGATGCGGGCGTTCGCTGCGAAGCTGTCGCCGTCCTCGACGATTTCAGGCATTCCTTCATAGTCTTTCAAGCTCCGGACTTCAAGGCCCAGCGAAGCGAAGGCATGAGCGAATTCCTTGACCTTGCCCGGATTGCCGGTTGCGACGACGACGAGGCCGGAGCCTCCGAGAAGCCTGCTCATGCCTGGACCGTGCCGATCCGGACTCCGGCCTCTCCGAGCGCCTGCTTCTGAATTTCAATCAGTTCCCGGATTCCAGATTCTCCCAGTACGAGAAGAGCGTCCAGCTCCTCGCGCGAGAATGGCTCCTCTTCCCCTGTGCCTTGCAGTTCCACGAACTTGCCGGCTCCGGTCATGACGACGTTCATGTCGACTTTGGCTTTGGAATCCTCCTCGTAGTTGAGGTCGAGCCGCGGCTGGTCGGCTATGACGCCGACGCTCGTGGACGCAAGGTAGTCCGTGAGCGGATAGACGGAGAAAGACGATGTGCGGGCCAGCTTGTCCACCGCAAGCGCCAGCGCTACGAAGCTGCCGGTGATCGAAGCCGTGCGGGTTCCTCCGTCAGCCTGGAGCACGTCGCAGTCAAGCGTAATCGTCCGCTCTCCCAGCGCCTGCAGGTTGACGACCGAACGGAGCGCGCGGCCGATCAGCCGCTGGATCTCCATCGTGCGGCCTCCTACTTTTCCGCGCTGGGATTCGCGCTGGTTGCGGGTATGCGTCGAGCGGGGCAGCATGGAATACTCGGCTGTAACCCAGCCTTTGCCCTGCCCTTTCATGAAAGAAGGGACACGCTCGTCCACAGTTGCCGTGACAAGCACCTTGGTGTCTCCCGCTTCGATCAGCACGGAACCCTCCGCATATTTATTGACGCCCGTCGTGATCGTCACGGGGCGAAGCTGCCCGAATTGTCTTCCGTCCGTTCTCATTGATCCAACATCCTCCTTCAAGCCGTATCCGGCAATAGCCCTCATTGTAGCAGACGGGAAGAGGAAAATCATCCCGGCGGGAAGCCCCTCCTGCCAACGCCAAAAGGAGCAGGCATATTTCCCGCTCCCTGGCCATGCATGGTCATGATCGCTTTCCATCCCTCGCCTATTACGATTTGAATGCGTTCAGATGCTCCGGACGGCTGACCGGCTCGGTATAAGAGACATTGCGGCTGTCCTTGAAGTCGGACTGGCCATTGAGCTTGATCTGGACTTTGCCCGCGCCGCTGTTTTCGGTCAGCGACAGGACGACGGCTTGCAGCATTTCGGAAGGCGCCGCTTCTCCTTTTTTGTACTGTGCGTCGGAGAGATCCACCGTGACCGTTCCCTTGGACTGCTCAAGGGTTTTGACCGATACGTCCGGCACCCAGACAGGAGTAAGGCTGCTTCCGTCGAGCGGCCCTTCGGCCAGCTGCTTCATGGCCGATGCCAGCTTATTGGACGTGCGGGGAACGAGGCGCGTAACCGGGACATAATATTGGGCGTCCTGATCCGTAATGCCGGAGAAGTACAGCGTCACCGGCGTCGAAAGGCTGTAATCGACTCCGTCCTGGGCCTCAAGATTGATGCCGACCGTGCGCGTCAGCGGACGGTCAAGCGGGAAGGCGCCTACAGGCATCTCTTGAAGCTTTTCGCCTTCCTCCCACAAGCTTACGCCGCTTACGCCTTCCATGCCGGTAAGCGTCCAGGTGACGGCTTCCACGATGCTGCGCTCTTCCTGCTCGTTGTAGTCGTAAAATTGCTTGGAGAAATCAACCGATGCAACGCCTGTCTTTTTGTCTATCTGCACGTTGCGGATCTCAGTCCCTTGGGGCAGCACGCCCGTGAAGCCTTCAGGCAGAAGCTTGGCGTAAGGCCCTCCGCTCACGAGCAGCTCCAGCGCCTGCGCCTCCGGCGTCAGCTTGCTGTCCAGCTTGGCCTGAATCGTGACAGGCGCCAAATAACCGTTTTTGTCTTTGAGATAGACGGTCAGACCGTTCGCCGCCGTCTGGTCGGCGACCGTGGCCGCTCCGTCCGAGGAAGCCGTGACGGCAGCGTCCGTGCCGGGAAGGACAGATCCCGTCACTCCTTGCGGCGGATCGATGTCCTTGCTCTCGGACGGCGAGAACCAGCCGCAGCCCGCCGTGACGACCGGCAGGGTAAGGGCGCCCGTGAGAGCTGCCCGGCGAATCCATTTGTAGCGCTGTTTCTTCATTGTCGATATCCTCCCTTGGGTTAACCGGCCGCTTGCCGCAGCCTGGTGGTGCTGGCTCTTTTTGTAGTACTATGTGTATGGGTTGTACCATCCTTTTAGACCAAGCTTGGCTCAAAATGATGTTAGGAGGCAGAGATATGTCCGATCCCGGAACTTATGCGCTCAACAGCAAGGCGGTGGCGGAAGCGACCGCCGTATGGCTGGAGAAGCGCGGCGTCAATAAAACCCAGATCGCCGAATTGGCCTTGTTCCTGCAAAAGGACTACTATCCGGATCTGTCCCTCGCGGAGTGCGAGGAGAACGTGGATGCCGTCCTGGCCAAAAGAGAAGTGCAGAACGCGATCCTGACCGGCATTCAACTCGACGTGCTGGCCGAGGAAGGCAAGCTGATCCCTCCCTTGCAGGACATGATCGGCAACGACGAAGGGCTCTACGGCTGCGACGAGATTCTGGCCCTCTCCATCGTGAACGTATACGGCAGCATCGGCCTCACTAACTTCGGCTACATCGACAAGCTCAAGCCCGGCATTCTCGTGCGTCTGAACGATAAGAACGACGGGCAGATCCATACGTTCCTCGATGACATCGTCGGCGCGATCGCGGCTTCCGCCGCGAGCCGGATCGCCCACCGCAAGCAGGCCCAGCGCGAGATCGACCGTGACGAGCACAGAGATGAGGTTCCTCTGGCGTAATGGCCGCTCCAAATAAAAAAGAAGCTCTTGCCCCCATAGGGAAGAGCTTCTTTTTTCATGCACCCTGTCCGTCTGCTGCCGGATCCAACGCCACCGCTTACAGCGAGGCCAGCTCCTGCATCTCGATGACTAATTCCTCTCCTTCGACGAGCAGGACGGTCATTCCGCTCCGGGAACCGGATTCATGGCTTTCGCCGCGTTCCCAGAAAGCCGCCTGGCCGGTGCGGATCGCGTAATGCTGCCCGTCCGGGCCGCTGACCCATCCTTCCCCGTCGACGACGAGGAACAGCTGGCTGACCGCCGCCGGGTGACGCCCGACGACTCCGTCCGGCTCGATGCGGAAGCTGCTGAACTGGATGCGGCCGTCATGCCGCGTAATGCCGGAAAACATCGCTCCCTTGCTGCCGTATGCATCGACCGACCGTTCTTTTCCCGGCAGGGCATAAAATTTCATCCGCGTTCCTCCTCGTATCTATGCGATGTCAGACACAAAACTCCCGCCGGCCCTCCGCTTTCCTGGATGAGCGGCACGGAGCGGCGCCTAATCCCTCTACATTATCGGATGTCCTCGGCTCAAGCTGAAGCATACATCCACGGTCCGCCGCCCGGGCCGGAAACGGCTGCTTCGCCGCGCTTGGCCAGCCACGCCAGATGCGCGAGCGTCTCGGACATCGCGAAGCGCAGGTTGTGGATGTTATGCCGAAGATGTCTTCCGAATTCCCGCTCGCATAGGTCGAACGCGCTGGCCGGTCCTTCCGCCAGCAATCCGCGCAGATGCTCCAGCCTCCGCTCGTGATGGGCAATAATCTCCATGGCCCGGCGGCCGGCATCCGCGAACGGGTCGCGGTGGCCCGGCAACACCTGTTTCGTCTCAAGGCCCGACAGCTCTCGAAGACTGTTCAGGTAGGAACCAAGAGGATCGGGGTCTTCCTGCGTTCCCGGGATCAGGCTGATATTCGGCGTAATGCGCGGCAGCACCTGATCCCCGGCGATCATCGTCAAGCTGGCCGGGCTGTACAGGCATACTCCCCCGCCGGCATGTCCCGGCGCGTCGATGATCTCCCAGCTCTCCCCGCCCATATCCAGCCGGCTTCCCGGTTCCAGATCCGTGAGCCGAGGCTGCGGCTCCACCCGTTCGCGAAAAGACGCCAGATGCGGGCCGAGCTGGACCAGCAGCTCTTCCGGCATGCCATGATTACGGAACCAGCCGGTCAATTCGGCGGCAAAGACGCTGCCGCTTCCCCACAGCCTGCGGGCATATCGGCCGGCCTCGGCCGTCATCAGCACCGGACAGCCCGCTTGCTGCTGGAACCAGCCAGCCAGGCCGTAATGGTCGGGATGCTGGTGGGTCAGCAGAATGCGGCCGATGCCGCGGAAGCGGATTCCGAGGCGTTCCAGCTCCTGCAGCCAGATGTCCCGGGATTCAGCCGTATTGAGACCCGGATCGATCAGCGTCCAGCTGCCGTCCGTCTCCGGAACGAGATAGCTGTTCACATAGCGCAGCGAATAGGGCAGCGGCATTTTCACTCGGAACCAGCCGTTTTCAAGCCGTTCCGCCACCGTCTCCCCGCTTTCCGCTCCGTGTTCCGCCGCATTTCCGGCAGCCGCCTTGCCTCCATCCTCCCGACCCGGCCTCCCTCCGCCTTGATCAGGTGTTCCCTTTGCTGTTCCACTCACGCTATCAACCACGCTTTCTTCGCTCGACGCTCCCCGGCGGGCTTGGATGACGCCTAGCTTGCCGGGCCAAGCCTTTTCCAGCCAGGAGGAGTCTGTCCTTGAGCCCTAGTTGTCCCCTCATTGTAAAGCATCCCGCGGCCGGGCGGCAAAAGATGACATAATTTCTTTCTCCATCAGGCATACTAGCCCTTACTTGGAAAATGGAGGAGACGCCCGTGCTGCAGCGGATCAACGAGCTGTTCGCTACATCCAACGATGTGAAGACGCATCGGATCAGCAACAACTCGCTCATACTCGAGATCGCGTACATCGCTACCCTCGTCGAAGAAAACAAGCTGTACGACGCCATTTTCGTCCCGTTCTCAAGGGAGCTGAAGCCGTTCGCCGACGTGGTGAGGAGCGACCCCTCCTTCAAGCCGGTGGAGGATCCCGCCATCTGGACCGACCTGATGCTGAGAGGATATGTGCTTCTCAAGGTCGAGCAGAGCTACTTCTGCTATTCCGCAGCCAAGGTCATCCGCAACACCTCGCCGCAAACGAGCGTGGAGAGCTCCATCGAAGGGCCGCAAATCGCGCTGAGCGAGGATCTTTCGGATTCGGCCAACATCATCCGCGCCCGCTACGCTACCCCGGATCTCCAGGTGGAGGAATATACGGTCGGTTATTTGTCCAAAACCCAAGTCCTCATGATGTTCGATCATCGCAAGGTGGATCCCAAGGTGCTGAGCCTCGCCCGGGCCAAGCTGCGCGGCATCCAGACCGATATCCTGAGCGCTACCGGAGAGCTGGCCAAGGCGCTGAACGACAACCGCAAGCGGCTCTTCCCGATGGAGCTTATCACCGAAAGGGTCGACCGCGTAACCCGGGGGCTGGCCAACGGCAAAGTCATCATCATGATGCAGGGAAGCATGTTCGCCATCATCCTGCCCATCACGTTTTTCGACCTCATGGTCGCCACGGAAGACCGTTACGAAAATTTCTGGATGTCGATCCTGCTTCTGTCGCTTCGTTTCTTCGCCCTGATGCTCACGACGACGCTGCCCGCCCTCTATATCGCCATCGTCTCCTACAACCCGGAGCTGTTCCGGGTGCAGCTCGCCTTCTCCATCGCGGGCAGCCGGGCGGCCGTTCCGTATCCTTCCTTCGTGGAAGTATTCATCATGCTCTTCATGATCGAGATGCTCGTGGAAGCGAGCGTCAGGCTGCCCAAATACATCGGATCCACCGCTACGACAGTCGGCGGCCTCATTCTCGGCCAGGCTGCCCAGCAGGCCGGACTGGTCAGCAGCATCATGATCATCGTCACCTCCGTCATGGCCATATCCAATTTCGTCATTCCGATCTACTCGCTCTCTCTGTCGGTCCGTTTCATTAAATACCCGCTCATCCTGCTCGCCATTTTCTTCGGGCTGCCTGGCGTTGCTTGCGGGATTTTCTACTTCGTCATCTACTTATGCAACCAGCGAAGCTTCGGCCGGCCCTATTTCCGCCTGATCCTTCCCGGGGATCTGAAGCATGCCGATATCGGAGAGGTGAAGCACGAATGAACCGCTATTTCTATTACAGCTTCATCATGGTGGCGATGCTCAATCTCATGCTGTTCGTACCCGCCGTCCTGATCAAGGACCGGATGAGCGGAGCGGTATCTTCCCTTATCGTCGCCATCGTCATCGGAACGCTGATCGCTTACGCTTCGACCAGCGCTCTGGCCCGGTTCCCCGGCATGGGTCTACCGGAGATCCTGAGGCTCTTCCTCCCGGAATGGATCGTCAAGATGCTGCTGCCGCTGTATGCGTTCATGTGGTTTTTCGCCGCCAGCTTCGCGCTGATCGCCTTCACCTTGCTCATGAACCGCGTGCTGACCCCCGATCAGCCTGAATGGAACCTGATGCTCATCCTGGGCTTGCTCTGCGCATACGGAGCGACCCGCTCGGCGCTGACAATCCTCTATTTGCTCGAAATAACGATGCTGCTTGTTACTCCGCTGGTTCTGCTTATTCTCTTCAAAGGTGTCCGAAGCCCGGACCTGAGCTGGGACGCCATCTACACGATCGCCAAATATGTGGACCGCTATCCGACCTTGTCGAGCGTCGGGGCCGGAACCTTTATTTTCACAGGGTACATCAACATGGCGATCTTGAACCGGGTGAACCCGCCCAACTTCCGGCTGAAGGGGCGGTGGATCATTCCGGTATCCGGCACGCTGATCCTGCTGGTCACCTTCTTCCTGCCGATCGGCTTCCACGGAACGATGGGGGTGGAGCGCTACCTGTACGTGTGGACGCAAACCGCGGATTCGATGACGATGAAATACGGCTTCATCGAGCGTGTCCTGTTCGTCTTCCTGTTCCTGTATTTGGGACTGTCCCTTGTCTATACGATTACGGGATGGAACCAGGCGATGGAGTTCATTCTCAGCATGAGCAAAAAATATAAATTCCAAGTCGATTACACCATCGCCCCTGCAGCCAACTGGTGGGTATGCGGCTCATTCTTCGCTCTCTCGTTCGTGTCGCTGTTGTTCCTGAACGAAAAAATCGACTTCGAAATCGCCGAGACCTGGCTCATCGTCCGCATGTTCCTCGAGGCGGCGACCGTGCTGTTCCTGTTCATCATCTCGCGGAGAAGGAAAAAGCCGATATGAAGAGTTTGTCGCCAGGCAAGCGGACGATGCCGCTCCGATCATGGCTGCTGGCCGCCATGGCGCTGCTCCTGCTGCCGCTCGGCGGATGCGGGTTCGTCGACATCGACAAGCGTTTTTTTGTCGTCGCCGTCGCGATCGACAAGTCCGGCAACGAGCAAAAGCCTTACCGCATTACGCTCCGGCTGTCCATTCCGAATTCCAAAATCGAGCCCGGCATGGAAAAATCGCAGGTGGAAACGATCGAAGCCGCCGAAATATCGGAGGGCGTCCGGCTGATCAAAGCCTCGCTCGACAAGGAGCTCGATCTGGGGCATTGCAAAATGTTCCTGCTCGGAAAGAAGCTGAGCCATGACGATATCAGCGAATCCGTGGACTGGATGGTCAGGCGCCGAGATATCCAGGGCTCGGCTTACATCGCCATGGCTGGCAGCCAGGCATCAGACGTCCTGAAGAAAATACCCCTGTCCGAACGGTACTCCGGAAACTCGCTGTTCCTTACTTTCGGAGGGGACGGCACCCGCTCCTCCTACATCCGCACGGAGCATCTGTTCGATCTGCAGCGCAGGAGGACGGAGAGAGGGATGGATCCCTATCTTCCCGTCATCAGCACGACCGGCAACGGATACGAGGTCGACCGCCTCGCTCTGCTGGACAAGAACAAGGTCCGGACCATCCTCACGCCGGAGGAAACCCAGCTGTTCAACCAGCTGGACCAGCAGTATGTGAACTCCATCATCAAGACCAAGCTTGACGGCCGTCCCATCATCCTCACCGTAACCGACATCTCCTCGCGTTATTCCGTCAGCAGCAGCGGTATTCTGAAGATGAAGGTGAACATAGGGGGCTCGATCGAGGAAGCTCCGAAAAATGTGTTCAACCAGGATTGGAACGGGCTGCAGAAAATGTTCGAGCATGGCATCGAGAAGGATGCGATCGCGCTCTTCCAAAAGATCCAGAAGGCGGGCGTCGACCCGTTCGGCTTCGGCCTCCGCTACCGGGCTACCCATCTCAGCTCCGAATCGTTCCAGGAGTGGGAGAGCATGTACCCGACGTTGAAATTCGAAGTGCGGGCGAAGGTGAAGATCCAAGGAACGGGATTGATCAAATAGACGGGATCTCCATCCTGGAAAAAAGAAGCCTGTCCGTCCCTCTCAGGGATAGACAGGCTTCAACCGTTCATGGCCGCGAAGCTGCGCGAGATCGCCGGCTCCGATGCCGAACATCGCCGTCCGCAGCTCGAACTCGATCCGCTCCATCTGGCCGGCAATGGCCTCTGCCGCGTCCGCTCCGCTCGCGGCGCCCGGCAGAAGCGCCCGCCCGTAGCCCGCAAGATCGGCTCCAAGCGCGAGCGCCTTGGCCGCTTCGACTCCATTGGCCAATCCGCCTGAAGCGATGAGCTTCATGCCGGGCAGCCGGCGGCGGATTCCGAGGACGGACTCCGCCGTCGGAATTCCCCAATCGGCGAAAGCCTCGGCCGCCTGGGCGCGAAGAGGGCTGCGCGAGCGGAACTTCTCCACCTGGCTCCAGGAGGTGCCTCCGGCGCCGGCGGCGTCGATGAACGAGGCGCCGGCTTCCGCCAGGCGGACGGCGGTGTCCGGATCGATGCCCCAGCCGACCTCCTTCACGCCGACCGGAACGCCCGCATTCCGGCAGAGCCGCTCAATCGCGGCCAGCAAGCCCGAGAATGAGGTATCGCCCTCCGGCTGGAACACTTCCTGCAAGGAATTGAGATGAAGCACGAGAGCATCCGCCTCCGCGGCTTCGACCAGCCTGCGGCAGGCATCGGCATCCAGTCCGTAATTGAGCTGCACCGCTCCGACATTCGCGATGATCGGGACGCTCGGCGCCTCCCTCCGGATCCGGAACGAATCGGCCAGCTCGGGCTTTTCCCAAACGGCTCTCATCGAGCCCAACCCGATCGCCCATCCGCGCTCCTCGGCAGCCTCGGCAAGACCCCGGTTGATTCTGCCCGCCGCGTCCGTCCCGCCCGTCATCGAGCTCACGAGCAGCGGTGCCTTCATGCGGATGCCCAGCCAGCCCGTATCCAAAGAAATGCTGGCCCAGTCCAGCTCGGGCAAGGCGTTATGGAGGAAGCGGTAACGGTCCAGTCCGTTGCCGGCGCCCGTTCCCTGCACTTGCTCCTCGAGGCAGATGCGGATATGCTCCGCCTTGCGCTGCTCCGTCCCGCCGCCGGAAGTATCCTGATATCGTGAGCTGCTCATCCTTCGACTCCTTCATCTAGATCGATCGTGGTTGATTCCCTGTGGTTCAAGTCTTCTTATCATACCCCGCTCGGACATTCCCCGGCAAACCGGCTGCGGCAACTATGACCATTGATTAAAATGATCATTTTTATGTTTGTCATGATCATTTTAATTGTCACGGAATCAAAAAAAGCGTAGACTAAAGAAAACGAAAAGCCGCTCACCGGGAGGATGAACGATCATGGAAATTCGCGTGTTTCAACATAACCAAGAGCTGGATGCCGCTGCAGCCTCGCTCATTGCGGAGCTCGTCGCCGCCAAGCCGAATGCCGTTCTCGGCCTGGCCACCGGCTCGACGCCGGTAGGCATCTACCGGAGCCTCGTCGATACGGCCGCCCGCTCCGGAATCTCCTTCAAGTCGGTCTCGACCTATAATCTTGACGAGTATGTAGGATTGACGCCGGACAACGAGCAGAGCTACGCTTATTACATGAACCAGCATCTGTTCTCCAAGATCGATATCCCGCTCAACCGGACCTTCCTGCCCGACGGCATGTCGGGCGACCTGGAAGCCCACTGCGCCGCCTACGACGCCATGCTCGAGCAGGCCGGCGTCGACCTGCAGCTGCTCGGACTGGGGCATAACGGCCATATCGGCTTCAACGAGCCGGACAGCCAGCTCAGCGCCGGCACCCATGTCGTGACGCTGGACGAAGCGACCCGCGAAGCCAACGCGCGTTTTTTCGCCTCCATCGACGAGGTGCCCCGGCAAGCGGTGACGATGGGCGTCGGCTCCATTCTGAAAGCCTATCGCATCCTGCTCGTCGTGCGCGGCGCGGACAAGGCCGAGATCGTGAAGCGGGCGCTGACCGGCCCGATCACGACCGATTGCCCCGCTTCCCTGCTGCAGACCCATGCGCGGGTGACGGTTCTGCTCGATCGGGAGGCAGCAAGCTTGCTGGCAACAGGAGGGACTGAAGGATGCAGCACTTTCGCGTCAGCCATGTAAATATCGCCGTCGGCGATGAATCGCTATACGGCTCCGTCACCGTCAAGAACGGCCGCATCGCGGCCATCGAGCCGGGCGGGCAAGCCGGCGGCTCGGATATCCCGACGATCGACGGCCGCGGGGGCTGGCTGCTCCCGGGCTTCATCGATCTGCATGTCCACGGCGGCTACGGAGCCGACTTCATGGACGCCACACAGGAAGCTTACGATACGATCACGAAGTTCCACGCCTCGCATGGAACGACGACGCTGCTCGCCACGACGATGACGGCTTCGGAGGAGCATATCTCCCGCGTCCTCGAAGCAGCCGACGAATACCGCAGCGCTCCGATGCCGCATGCGCGGATAGGAGGGGTGCATCTGGAGGGTCCGTTCCTCAGCCCCAAATGGATGGGCGCCCAGAACCCCGAATTCCGCGTCGATCCCCGGCTCGAATGGCTGCAGCAATGGAATGCGTCTTATCCGGGATTGATCAAGCAGCTGTCGCTCGCTCCAGAGCTGGCAGGCTCCATCGAATTGATCGCCTGGCTGTCGGAGCATGGAATCATCGCCGCCGCCGCCCATACGGATGCCACCTATGATCAGGTGGAAGCGGCTGCGGACGCCGGCCTCCGCAGCGCGGTCCATGCGTTCAACGCGAGCCGCGGCCTCCACCACCGCGAGCCCGGCACGGTCGGAGCCATCCTGACGGATGACCGCATCCATGCGGAGCTCATCGCGGACGGCCATCACGTGCATCCGGCCGCGATGCGGCTGCTTGCCCGCGCCAAGCCGGCAGACAAGCTCTCGCTCATTACGGATGCGATCTCGGCTGCCGGCCTCTCCGACGGCCAGTATGAGCTCGGCGGCCAGCCGGTGACGATGAAGGACGGCATCTGCCGCCTGACCGGAGCCGGCAATCTGGCCGGCAGCACGCTCACGATGGCCGGCGCGCTCCGCCTGTTCAAGGAAGCCAGCGGCTGGAGCGTGCCGATGGTCAGCAGGCTGTGCAGCGGCAACCCCGCCGCGCTGCTCGGCATGTCCGCCCAGACCGGCAGCATCGCCGAAGGCAAGTGGGCCGATCTCGTGCTGCTTGACGAGAGCCTCGATGTCGCCGCGACCTGGGTCGGCGGCGAGGCGGTCTACGAGCGCTGATCTTATTTTCCATTGTTGAGAATGAAAAAACATCCCGGAGCCTCCCAGGCTCCGGGATGTTGACGATGAATGGTGTGCCGCATATCTCGCTTCAGCCTTGTTCCGCGGCTTCATCCTCTTCATCGGCTTCGCCGGCCACATAGACCGCGACGCCGCAGCGCCGGGCCGCGTCGGCCAGGCTCCCGTGAAGATGGCGGTCCGTGATGACCGCCTCCAGATCCTTGAGCTGGGCGATGGAGAACAGCGATGTCCGGCCCACCTTGCTTTGGTCGAAGACCGCGTACGTAATCTGGGATCGGCTCATCAGCGCCTTGGCGATCTGGGCTTCCTGCTCCGAGTAGGTCGTGATGCCGCCGTTTTCCGATATGCCGTCCACGCCGATGAACATCTTGCCGATGTTGAGATGGGATACCATGCCTTCCCCAAGCGGACCGCATAGCTCGAAGCTGTTGTGCCTCATCATGCCGCCGGTTACGACAACCTGGATCTCGCTTCCCGCAAGCTCCATCGCGATGTTGACCGCATTGGTCACGATCGTGATGCCTTTGCGGGTTTTGAGCAGCTTGGCGATGAGGTAATTGGTCGTTCCTCCGGAGAGGCCGACTACGTCCCCCTCCACGATATGCCGTGCGGCTTCCTGGGCAATATGCTCCTTCTCGAGCAGGGAAATTCCTTGCCGCTCGGCGAAGGAGCTGTCCCGGACGGGATTCATGCCGTCGTACATGGCCCCCCCGATCGTGCGCACGAGCGGTCCGGTTCGTTCCAGCAGCTCCAGATCCCGCCGCGCCGTCGCCTCGGAGCAGCCGAACTTCTCTACGATCTCGGAGATCGTTATGCGTCCCTGCTGCTTGAGCACGGTCAGAATGCCGTCCCGCCGCCGCTCGCCCTTGTTCGGTATTTCCGTCATCGGATCAACGCTCCACCCATACCGAATTATCCAGCCGCTGCTGGACTGCTGCCCAGCTCGGCAGCGCTTCCCAGTCTCCTCTTCCCTGAACGACAAGAGAGCCGCAAATGCTCGCGATCCTCGCCGCTTCACGGGCGCTCATGCCCTTCAGCAGGCCGGCGAGGAAGCCCGCGCCGAAGCCGTCTCCGGCTCCGACCGTATCGACGACCTTGTCCGCCGGATAGAAAGGAATCGCTTCCGCGGCCCCGTTCTCCATGAGGAGCGAAGCGCCGTCCTTGCCTTTGATGATCGTAACCGCCTTCAGCTCGGCCAAGCGCGACAGGATAAGAGCTTCGTCTTCCGTATCGTACAGAAGCTTGAGCTCGTCCCAGCCCGGGAGGAAATAATCCGCCATCGCCGCCGCCCGCAAAATGCTTTCCCGCGCTTCGTCCACAGACCATAGCTTGAGCCGGAGGTTCGGATCAAAGCTAATCTTGACTCCCGCTCCGGCTGCGATTTCCATGGCTCGGAACACGGTCTCGCGCGCTTCGGCCGACAGCGCCATCGTGATGCCCGTCACATGCAGCAGCCGGGCTCCGCCAATGTAAGCGCCATCCAAATGATCCGGCAGCATCCTGCTCGCCGCGGAGCCTTTGCGGAAATAGTGGACGGCGAGCCGTCCAGCTTCCTCCTCGCGGAACATCATTCCCGTCGGAGCTTCCTTGCTGAGGGCTGCCCTCGATACATCGACGCCTTCGCCCCGCAGCGCCTTCCGGATTCTCCGCCCGAACGGATCGTCGCCGAGGGCGCCGAACCATCCGACGCTGCAGCCGAGCCGCGCGGCGCCGATCGCCGTGTTGCTCTCGGCGCCTCCGAAGGCGATCTCGAGCGTAGAAGCATGCTCCAGCGTACGCTGCTCGGCAGGCATGAACAGCGCCATGCTCTCTCCGAACGTAAGCAGCTCCGGAATTCTGTTATCCATTTGCCGCTCCCCCTGTCACTGGATATTTCCACCAATCAGGCATGGTCAGGCCGACGGCTGAATCATTTGTAGAAAGGATTCACCATCAGGTAAAGCGTCACGATATAAAGAACGAGCAGAATGAAGCTGAACATGCGTACTTTGCCGATCTCCTCCGTAGCGCTCTGGCCTGCCTGGATCTGGCTGACGATTCTCTTCAGCGGTTTGGTCTGGATGCCGCCGAGCGCCGCGATGGCGAGGAACAGCACGATGACCACGACCATCCAAAGCACGGTGTAATCCGCCTGAGAGATCAAATAACCGCCCGTCAGGAATTGCAGGATCAGGAAATACTGAGCGACCCGATTGCCGGCGATCAGCCCTTCGGCCAGCCCTTGCTGTCCCGCTCCCGCGAGGCGGGATGCACGGCCCACGAGGAACGGAAGAATCAGGTAGAAGCCGACTCCTCCCGCTCCGAGCACATGCAGAAAAATCATGATCGAATTCATTTATTTACCTCCTTGGCCTATCTATCGTCCAGTATACTAAATCAATGTTCGCTTTACAAAACTAACCTGCGAAAAAGCGCATAAAACGCCTCATCGCTTGCTCTGGCTTTTATTTTCTTCTCTTTCTCGCATCCCGCACAGCCGTTTCCGGATTTCATCCTTCCATTCCGCCGATCCTTTCAGCTCCGGATTCAGAATATCAGAGCCATGGCGATCGGCTTTTCAGGGGACACCCGCTGCATTGTCCATCAAAAAGAGCAGTCCGCCAAGGCTTCCGCCCCTTCCGGACTGCTCTTTTCGTGCCGAGCCTTCTCTTCTGCCGCCGCCTTGCCGCTATAACCGCTTCCGGCTCTCGACGATGCGAAGCTTCCGCGTGCCGATCGGCATGCATGCCGGCTATGCTAGCTTCTGCTGATGCCATGCTTGCGGAGCACGCCATGGATGGCGAAATAGTCCACCTCCGGCGGCAGGGCGTCCTTGAGCGGACGCAGCTTGTCGCCGCCAAGCCGCTGCACGGCTTCGAGGATGAGCGGCTCCTGCTCCTCGGGAATGATCCGGCTCCACTCCAGCTCGGCGCCCTCGTCCGCGCAGCGCATGAGATGGTTCTCCACCGTCACGCGGCTGAGACCGCGCTCCTGCGCGATTTCCTCCACGTCCTTGCCGGCCGCGAACAGGTCGTAGGTGGCGGCATGGCTGCCCGCTCCGCCGGAAGCTGCATCGCCGCTCCGCCTGGCGGAGGCGGATGGCGGCTGCACGCTTCCAGCCTGGCTGAACAGATCCTGCTCTCCGGAGAGATCCGCGGCCGCTCCCGCCGTGATCGCGAGCAGCTCCTCGCCGTACTTGCCCGCCTTCGCAGCGCCGATTCCCTTCACGCTCATCAGCTCGTCCATCGACGACGGCCGGGCCGCCGCCAGCTCGCGCAGCGTCGCGTCGAAGAAGAGCATGAACGGCGGCACGCCTTCGCGGGCAGCAGCTGCCCGGCGCCAGTCGCGCAGCGCCTCAAACAGCGGCGAGGACTCGCCACCGCCGCTCTGGGCGGCCTTGCGGACCGTCGTGATCTTGCGGCGCACGACCGTCTTACTGCCCTCGAGCACCGGCAGCGCCTCCGCCGTCAGCGACACCGTCGGATACTGGCCCTCGCTCATGCGGAGGTAGCCTTCGGCGACGAGCCAGTAGAGCCAGTCGGAGACTTCCTTCTCCGGCCATTCCCTCATGAGGCCGTAGGTGGAGAGCCGGTCAAGCCCGAACTGGATGATCTTCTTGTCGCGGGAGCCCTTCAGCACCTTGGCCGCCATCGCGACGCCGAAGCGCCCTTTCATGCGGCCGACGCAGCTGAGCGCCTTCTGGGCCTCGGAGGTCATGTCCAGCCGCTCGCTCTTGTCGAGGCAGTTGGCGCATTTGCCGCAGGGCTGCACGCCTTTCTCGCCGAAATAGTCGACGATGAACTGCTGCAGGCAGCGCTCCGTACGCGCGTAGTTCATCATCGAATAGAGCTTGGACAGCTGCACGCTCTTGCGTCCGTCATCGCCCGCTCCCTGCTCGATGAGAAAGCGCTGGATCTGGACATCCTGCGGCTCGAACAGAAGGAGGCATTCGCTCTCCTCGCCGTCGCGTCCGGCGCGTCCCGCTTCCTGGTAGTAGGACTCCAGGTCGCCGGGCATCTGCCAATGCAGGACGAAGCGGACGTTGGGCTTGTCGATGCCCATGCCGAAGGCATTGGTGGCGACCATGACGCGCGTCTCGTCGAAGCGGAACTTCTCCTGCGCATCGGCGCGCTCCTCGTCGCCAAGGCCGCCATGATATTTGCCGGCGGGAATGCCCTGGCGCAGCAGCTCCGCGTGGACGGCCTCCGTCTCCTTGCGCGTCGCGGCATAGATGATGCCGGACTGATCCGGGCGCTCCTGGAGGAAGCGGGTCAGGAACCGTTTCTTGTCGGCGCCGGCAACGACCGACAGGGACAGGTTCTCCCTCGCGAAGCCGTTGATGAAGATGCTCGGATCGCGCAGGGCGAGCATGTCCGCGATATCGCGCGAGACTTCCGGCGTCGCCGTCGCCGTGAAGGCGGCTACGAGCGGACGGTCTTCCATCCGTGTGATCCAGCCGGCCAGCTGCCGGTAGCTCGGGCGGAAGTCATGTCCCCACTGGGACACGCAGTGAGCCTCGTCGATCGCGATGAGCGGAATGCGCATCCGCTCGGACAGCTCCCCGAACATGGGAGCATCGAGCCGCTCCGGAGCCACGTAAAGCAGCTTGTATTCGCCGTTCAAGGCGGCCCTCAGCACCTCTCGATATTCCGCCGCGCCAAGAGAGCTGTTCAGAAAGGCGGCAGGAACGCCGACCCTGCGCAGAGCGTCGACCTGGTCCTTCATGAGGGAGATGAGCGGCGACACGACAATCGTCGTGCCGGCAAGCAGCATCGCCGGAATCTGGTAGCAGACCGACTTGCCGCCGCCGGTAGGCAGAATCGCCAGCGTGTCGCTGCCTCCCGTTATGGCCGCGATGATATCCTCCTGTCCCTGACGGAAAGAATCATAGCCGTAGACGCGCTTCAGCAAATCGCGCGCTTCCTCCAGCATAATCATGGATGAACCCCCTTCTTGCGCCGTCCCCGACGGCGCGGCAATGCTGTTATTCTTCAAGCTCCCCTCCGGCATTGCCGGCGGCGAGCATCGCTTGTTCATGGTTGCGGTACAGTCCACAGTAAACGGCCGCATGCAGCGCGGCACCGGCGGCGCTTTCTTCTGCCATCGCCGCCGTCCGGAGCGTCAAGCCGGTCCTTGCGGCAAGCAGCCTCCGCATGGCCGGATTGCGCCGGATTCCGTTGCCCGTGCCTGCGATGCGGACGATGCCCGCACGCAGGCCGGCAGGCAGCGGAGCGAGCATGCCCAGCAGCTCGTCGATCGTTCCCAGCAGAAATCCGGCGATCAAGCCCGGCACCGTGAAGCCGCCCTCGCGGATTCCGGTTATGCTGCCGGAGACCTCCGGATCGCTCCGGCTTCCGAGCCATAACGGCGAGACGGTCAGCTCCGGCTTGATTCCTTCCCGTTCCAGCCGGTCCAGCTCGGCTTCGGCCGCTTCATTCATGCGGCTGTACAACCGCTCCGGCACAACGCCTCCGGCCAGCTCCGCCGCTTCCCGCAGGAAGCGCTCCAGCAGCTCGTAGCTCTTGCCTCCCGCGAGAGCCGCGCCTGTCAGAAGCCACCCTCCGCCCGGCATCGGCCTTGATTCCAGCCCTGCCGCCGATACCCGCTCCTCGCTGTAGAGCGCGATCTGGGCTCCCGTGCCGATCGTAACGAGCAGCGTCCCCCTCATGATGCCGGCGCCGCCGATGAAACCCGCCTGGCTGTCGCCGATGGCCGCATAGACCGGTATGCCGTCATGCGTACTGCCGACTGCCGCTTCCTCCGCGGCAGCTGCGACTCGAGGGAACATGGAAGGATCCATGTCTGCTCTGATGATGGCGGCAGCGTCGAAGCTGCCCGACTCCAGCTCGAACAAGCCGACCGCGGCGGCCTGAGTGGCGTCCATGACAGGCTCGCGGGCTCCGCACAGCCTCATCGCCACATAATCGCCGATCGTGCACAGCCAGGCCGCTCCGTCCGGAACCAGCCCATTTTCCCTATTATAGCTGTGCGTAGCCGATCCATAACCGCTGTAGACGCTGCTTCCCGACAGGCGGGACAGCATGGAGGCATGGGACTCTCCTCCCGCTCCTTCCCCCGCCCGAGCCCTTCCTCCTCGCGCGTCCTGCCACGTATACAATGGACTGACCGCTCTTCCATGCCCATCTGCATAGAGCACGCCGTGCATCTGTGAGGAAATCCCTATTCCGGCGAGCTTGCCGCGCCAAGGCCGGCACTGCTCCAGCAGCTCTGCGGCATCGCTCGCGATCAGCTCCGGATCCTGAAGCTTTTCCCACGGATGCTCCGCCGGAAGCCATGCCCGGTTCGGCGCGGTCGCGGTGTGCACGGCAAGCCCCGATGACGCATCCCAGATCGTCACGGCGAGCGAGGTCGTGCCGATGTCTATGCCGGCGGTATGCGTGCGAAAACCGCCTTCTGACCGTATCTGCCCAGCAGCTGTACTCATAAAGACCTCCCGGCCAGTCCAACCTTTTGATTCTATCGGTGAAGTCTATTATAGCATGGACCCGCCGCATGCCGCTCTGCCGGGAAGATCGACCAGCTGCGGAATTCTGCGGAATCAGCAAACAGGCGGACCGCGCGGTCCTTTGCCGCCCGATCAACGCCCGCTGTCCCTCGGGGACGACCCGAACCGCTCCATTGCTCCTCTTTTCATGAATGGCGGGCAGGAGCCTTCCTTCTTGGATGCCGCGGCTTCCGCCACCGCCATCTATTCCTCCTCGTCAGCAGCCGCATTCATGTCTGCCTGCGGCTCTTCAAGCCTTGTCCTCAGCTCGTGCAGCTCCCGGTACAGCAGCTGCAGCTCCGCTTCCTTGGCCTTGATGAGGATGTGGACCCTGTCCATCGCTTCCAGCAAGCTTTGCCTGATCTCGCCCGCCTCCGGCGAGTAGGAAACTCCGAAGGTCGCTTCCACCCACTTGTCGGCCGCTTCCCTGCCCTCGCGGCGATAGATTTCGGCGTAGACGTCGAACATGGCGGCGACCGTCTTGCGGCAGTTCCAGCCGAGGATGACGATGCTGTCGGTCGCCTTGCTCACCGCCTGCATCAGCTGGAAGTCGTTCAGCCGGCCTCGCCGGGCCTCCACTCTCTCCACCTCTGCCGCAAATGTCGGGAATGCCGAGCGGAAAAGCTCCGCGGATGTCAAATATTCTTCATGCGTAATCAAGGATTCCTCTTCCATCTTCAGCCTCCTTCAGCCGGTTCTCGCGTGTTATATATGCTTCGGAGGATCGATACCGGTTTAAGACCTTACCTGAATTCGGATCCTCTTAAAAATTCTCTCATTCGAGAGGGTACGAATGCAATAGACTCCGTGCGATCCGCCGCCGGAGCGGGTTCACAAAAGAAAAAATCCCGGAACCCGAAGGCCCCAGGATATTGTTCCGGATCCGACCCGCGACGAGTCCCGCTTACGCGTTCGTGCCGGCTACAACCTTCACGACGTTGCGCACGGACTCGGCGGATTTGTCGAGCGCCGCTTTTTCTTCAGCCGTCAGCTCAAGCTCGAATACTTTCTCGATGCCGTCGCCGCCGAGAATCGCAGGCACGCCGAGGAAGAGGCCGTCATAGCCGTATTCGCCTTCCAGCAGGGCGATTACCGGCAGGATGCGTTTTTTGTCCTTCAGGATCGCTTCGGTCATTTGCACGAGCGATGCCGCCGGAGCATAATATGCGCTGCCGTTGCCGAGCAGGCCTACGATTTCGCCGCCGCCGACGCGGGTGCGCTGCACGATCGCCTCGATGCGGTCGGCCGGAATCAGCTTCTCGATCGGAATGCCGCCCACATTGGAGTAGCGGACGAGCGGAACCATGTCGTCGCCGTGTCCGCCGAGCACGAAGCCGCGCACGTCTTCGACCGATACGTTCAGCTCTTGCGCGATGAACGTGCAGTAGCGGGCCGTATCGAGCACGCCCGATTGGCCGATGACGCGGTTTTTCGGAAAGCCAAGCGTCTCGAAGGCCGCGTAGGTCATCGCGTCTACCGGGTTGGAGAGGATGATGACATAGGCGTTCGGGCTCGATACCTTGATGTTCTCGCATACGGAACGGACGATGCCGGCATTCGTGTTCACGAGATCGTCGCGGCTCATGCCCGGCTTGCGGGCGATGCCTGCCGTGATGATGACGATGTCGGAATCCTTCGTATCGTCATAGTTGGACGTGCCGATGATGTTGGCATCGAAGCCTTGAACCGGGGAAGCTTGGAGCATGTCGAGCGACTTGCCCTTCGTCGGGTTCTCGAGCTGCGGAATGTCGACGAGAACGACGTCGCCCAGCTCCTTTTGAGCCAGCATGAGAGCGGTCGTCGCTCCGGTGAAGCCTGCGCCTACAACCGTGATCTTATTGCGCTTAATTGCCATCTGAATAACCTCCATCGGATTGGAATGTCGAACTATGACGCCAACTCGTCGCAACCATCATCGCCGCTTGCAGATCGACGCTTGCCGCTGGCCGAAATGCCGCCGGAAGAGTGGAAAAGCCCGCCGAAGCGGGCTCTGGTAAGTATTACATGTTGGCGATGACTTGATCCGCGAACTCGGAGCATTTGACTTCTTTTGCGCCTTCCATCAGGCGGGCGAAGTCGTACGTAACCGTTTTGTTGTTGATCGAAGCTTCCATGCCTTTGTAGATGAGGTCGGCAGCTTCCTGCCAGCCGAGGTGTTCGAGCATCATGACGCCCGACAGGATGACGGAACCAGGGTTCACGACGTCTTTGTCGGCATACTTCGGAGCCGTGCCGTGCGTAGCTTCGAAGATGGCGTGGCCCGTCAGGTAGTTGATGTTGGCGCCTGGAGCGATGCCGATGCCGCCGACTTGGGCAGCGAGGGCGTCGGAGAGGTAATCGCCGTTCAGGTTCAGCGTCGCGATGACGTCGAAGTCGGTCGGACGGGTCAGCACTTGTTGGAGGGCGATGTCGGCGATGGCGTCCTTCACGAGGATTTTGCCGGCTGCGAGAGCTTCTTCCTGTGCTTTGTTGGCCGCATCCGTTCCTTGCTCTTCCTTGATGCGGTCGTATTGATCCCAAGTAAATACTTTGTCGCCGAACTCGGCTTCAGCCACTTCGTAGCCCCAGTTCTTGAAGGCTCCCTCGGTGAATTTCATGATGTTGCCCTTGTGGACCAGCGTCACGGATTTGCGGCCATGCTCGATCGCGTATTCGATCGCAGCGCGCACCAGGCGCTTGGAGCCTTCAGCCGATACCGGCTTGATGCCGATGCCGGAAGTTTCCGGGAAGCGGATCTTGTTGACGCCCATCTCGTTCTGCAGGAAGGACAGGACCTTCTTCACAGCGTCCGTTCCTTCTTGGTACTCGATGCCGGCATAGATGTCTTCCGTGTTCTCGCGGAAGATGACCATGTCCACGAGCTCAGGACGCTTCACCGGGGAAGGCACGCCGTCGAAGTAGCGCACAGGGCGCAGGCAGACGTACAGGTCGAGCTCTTGGCGGAGAGCGACGTTCAGGGAGCGGATGCCGCCGCCGATCGGCGTCGTCAGAGGACCTTTGATCGCGACGATGTATTCACGGATCGCAGTCAGCGTATCGGCAGGAAGCCATTCGCCGTATTGGTTGAACGCTTTTTCGCCGGCGAACACTTCGTACCAGGCGATTTTCTTCTCGCCTTTATAAGCTTTCTCAACAGCGGCGTCAAGCACGCGCTTGGATGCGCGCCAGATGTCGCGGCCGGTGCCGTCGCCTTCGATGAAAGGAACGATCGGGTTGCTTGGAACCTGCAGCTTTCCGTCTTGAATCGTAATTTGCTCGCCTTCAGTCGGAAGCGCGAATTTTTCGAGTTGCGGCATGAGTGGGTATTCCTCCTCTGATATGATTGCGGTCTTGCTATGATGCCCGTCCATATGCGGCTCGTCCAAGGCAAGGACCAAGGCGCATGAAGCCTGCCCCGGCGACGGGCCGGGGCATGGGCCCATGAATCAGCGCTGGTCGATCGGAATGAACTTGGCGTTCGATGGACCGGTGTATTCCGCGCGAGGGCGGATCAGTCGGTTATTATCATACTGCTCGAGAATATGCGCCGTCCAGCCGGACAGGCGGCTGATCGCGAAGATCGGGGTGAACAGGTCGCGCTGGATGCCGAGGGTCGTATAGACGGAAGCGGAATAGAAATCCACGTTCGGCTTCAGGCCCTTCTGTCCCGTCACGATGTCTTCGATGTGCACGGACATGTTGTACAGGTCCATGTTGCCCTTCAGCTTGCCGAGCTCCTGCGACATTTTCTGAAGATGCTTGGCGCGCGGGTCGCCGTTTTTGTAGACGCGATGCCCGAAGCCCATGATCTTCTCTTTGTTGGCGAGCTTCTCGTTGATGACGGATTCCACGTTGTCCGGGGATCCGATCTCCTCGAGCATGACCATGACGGCTTCGTTGGCGCCTCCGTGCAAAGGTCCCTTCAGCGCGCCAATGGCGGACACGACGCCGGAGTAGATGTCGGACAGCGTGGCGACCGTGACGCGGGCTGCGAACGTCGAAGCGTTGAGCTCGTGGTCCGCATGGAGAACGAGAGCCTGATCAAGCGCCTTGACGGCGACTTCGTCCGGCTCGTCGCCGGAGAGCATGTAGAGGAAGTTGGCGGCGACGGACAGGCCGGCCTTGGGAGCGACGGGCTCCTTGCCTTCCCGGATGCGCGCAAAAGCCGCGATGACCGTCGGCAGCTGAGCCTGCAGGCGGATCGCTTTGTCTACGTTGGCTTCCTTGGACATATCCTGGGCGGCAGGATCATACAGCGCCAGCGAAGAGACCGCGGTGCGGAGAGCAGCCATGGAGTTCGTATCCTTCGGATACAGCTTGATGCCTTCCACGACTTCGGAAGGGATCGCGGCATATTGATCCAGCTTGGATTTAAGCTGCTCCAGCTCGGATGCGGTCGGAAGCTTGCCGTACCAGAGCAGGTAGGCCACTTCTTCAAAGGTTGCGTTCTCAGCGAGATCGTCGATGTCGATGCCGCGGTAAGTCAGCACGCCGTCGATGATGGAGCTGATGGACGAGGTTGTGGCTACGATGCCTTCAAGTCCTTTGGTAGCTGTCATAGTTATCTCTCCTTTGGCTTCGGCCTGGGTGGCAGGGCGAATAGTAGTATGCGGACATGGGATTACAGATGCAGGACGGAAGTCCGCATCTTGGCAGCGCCTTCATGCTGCGCCTCGGCAGTGTGATAAGAGGCTGGAAGAGATCCACGAAAACCCGAATGAATCAGTCGTCCTTATTATCATAACGAATTTTGCTTCCGAATCCAACTTGTTGCGACATAAAATTGCTTTATCGGTATCATAGAATTATCTTGTTGCTGAACAATTTCCTTTCCTGCCGCCTTTTTGCAGCTGCGATTGGAAAGGCCGGCCGCCGAAATGGTACACTGGACTGACTATGCCGCCGGTTCCGACCGGCAGCTTCAAGGAGGATAAGGTCATGAACGAGCAGAGAACCGGCATCATCGACATCGGCTCCAACTCCATCCGCCTCGTCGTCTACGAGCAGACGGCTTCGGGAGCGCATCGCGTCATCGACGGCAGCAAGCGGCCGGCGAGGCTCAGCTCGAGAATAACCGCGGACGGTACGATCGATGAAGCCACGACGCGGGAGCTGGTCGAGATTCTCGGCCACTTCCGCCTGATCTGCGCCCACCACCGGACGGGAACGATCCGCGCGGTAGCGACGGCCGCCCTCCGCAATGCGGCCAACGGAGAGGAGGTCATCGCCGTGCTGAACGCCGAAACCGGCCTGCAGGTCGAGCTGCTTCCGGGCGAGCAGGAAGCCTCCTGCGGTTTTCTCGGCATGGTCAACACGATGGATATCCAGAACGGCTTCCTCATCGACATCGGGGGAGGCAGTACGGAAATATCCCTGTTCCGCGACCGTACGCTCGTCCAGAGCGTTTCCTTCCCGTTCGGCTGCGTCAGCCTCTCCCGCCGCTTCCTCAAGGGAGGCATGCTGGACGATGAAGGGCTGAAGGCGCTGGAAGCCGAGGTAACCGCAGCAGCAGGCAAGGAGCCTTGGCTCGCCTGGTCTCCCGGCCTCCCGATGGTCGGCGTCGGCGGGACGATCCGCTCCTTGGCGAAGATCCACCAAGCGGTGCGGAAATATCCTTTCCCGCAAACCCATAACTATTCCATGCCTTCCGAAGACGCGGACCGTCTGTTCGCCACGCTGCGGGAGATGCCGATGGACAAAAGGCGCAAATTTCCCGGACTGTCCAAGGACAGGGTCGACCTCATCCTGCCCGGACTGGCCGTTCTGATGCTGTTCCGCAGGCTGACCGGAGCGACCGAGTACCGGGTATGCGCGGCAGGGCTGCGGGACGGGCTGTTCTTCGCCTCCCAGTTCCCCGACCGGCCGCGGCTCGACGACGTGCTCGGCTACAGCGTGAGCAATACGTACGCCCTCTATCCCGAAGCTCCGCTTGCCCACGTCAATCAGGTCAACCGGCTGTCGCTGGAGCTGCTGGACAGCCTCAAGGACACGCAGGCGGCGTCCAGCCTGCTGGCGCTCGGCGGGAGGGCGGCGGTCGTGCTCGACGCGGCTTCCATCCTGTACCGGATCGGCGCCTCGATCGACCATGCGGCCTATCCGAAGCATACGTTCTACCTGCTCACCAACTGCAGCCTGAACGGCATGACGCATCGCGAGAACGTCCTGACGGCCGCTGTCGCCTCCTTCCACGGCCGCAGCCGCCTGAAGTCCCAGCTTGAGCCCTTTGCGTCCCTCCTTCAGGACAGCGATGCCGAAGCGGCCGCGCTGCTCGGCTCGCTCCTCCAGCTGGCCGCCACGCTCGACCGGAGCGAGACGCAGCCGGTCAGCCGTCTCGACATCTCCATCAAGGGCTCGTCCTTGCAGCTGCAGGCGATCCGCCCTTCCGGCTCGCTGGCGCTGGAAAGCCAGGAAATCGAGGACGGCGGACGGGAATTCGCCAAGATATGGGGCCTGACCCCTACGCTGTCCATCATCCGCTGACCGATTTTCCGGCATCTTCGATCAAGGGGATGAAAAAGCAGCGCTCCTTCTCTTGCACAAGAGCCGAATCCTCTCCAATACCGAAACAGCCGCCCCGCTTCGATCCGGGACGGCTCTTTCTTTTGGGACGAAAGAAATGGGGACTAGGAATGAATCATGCCGGCATCGTCCGTGCCCGGCTGCTTCCAGGAAGAGATCTTCTCCGCGACGAACTGGCTCCGCAAAGGAGGCCGGTCCGCATCGGGCACTTTCTCGTAGCTCCCTGACGGCTTGAGCTCGCGGAGCTTGACGTTGTCGCTCAGAATGAGCTCCAGCATCGCAACCAGGCTGTCCCTCAGGTTGGCGTCGAATACCGGGCACATCAGCTCGATCCGGCGCGTCAGGTTGCGCGTCATCCAGTCGGCGCTGGACAGGTACACTTCCTCGTCCCCGCCGTTGCGTACATAGAGCAGCCGCGAATGCTCCAGATGCCTGTCGATCAGGCTGAAGACGCGGATATTCCCGCTAAGCCCCTCCACGCTCGGCCGCAAGCAGCAGACGCCGCGGACGATGAGGTCGATTTTGACGCCGGCCTGGGAAGCTTCGTACAGCTTGTCGATCATTTCCTGATTGGACAAGGAATTCATCTTGGCCGCGATATAACCGCCGCGCCCTGCCAAAGCATGCTCCTTCTCCCGGTCGATCAGGCGGAACAGCTTATCCATCAGATCGGTCGGCGCGACGGCGAATGCCTGCCACTCATAAGGGGAGGAATACCCTGTCATCTCGTTGAACAGCGCCGAGGCATCGGCGCCGATGACGGGATGGCAGGTGAACAGGCCTACATCCGTATACGCCTTGGCCGTGCTGTCGTTGTAGTTGCCCGTTCCGACATGGACGTAGCGGCGCAGCATCCCGTCTTCCCGGCGCACGACGAGCAGAATCTTCGCATGCGTCTTGAGCCCGACGAGGCCGTAGACGACATGGCAGCCCGCCTTCTCCAGCTGCCGGGCCCAAGCGATATTGCGCTCCTCGTCGAACCTGGCCTTCAGCTCGACGACGACGGTCACCTGCTTGCCGGATTCGGCCGCCGCCGCGAGCGCCCGCACGATTTCGGACTGGCCGCTGACGCGGTACAGGGTCATCTTGACGGCAAGCACGTTCGGGTCCTCCGCTGCCTGCTGCACGAAGTCGGCAATCGGCTCGAACGATTCGTACGGATGATGCAGCAGCACGTCCCGGCGCCGGATGGCGTCGAACAGGCTGTCGTCCTCCTCGAGCTCCGGCGGATAGATCGGCTCCAGCCTCGGGAAGCGCAGGCTGTCCCTGATCTGCAGCGAGGAGGAAAACTTCATGAGGAAGCCGAGATCAAGCGGACCTCCGATTTCCAGAATATGATCCTCGATCTCGAGCTCCTCCTTGAGCAGCTCCAACGCATACGGATGGAAGCCTTCCTCGACCTCCAGCCGAACCGGCATGCCCCAGCGGCGGCGGCGCAGCTCCTTCTCGATCTCTTCCAGCAGATCCTCCGCGCCTTCCTCGTTGAGCGTCAAGTCGGCGTTGCGGATCAGGCGGAACGAGTGGACGGCAAAAGGTATGTATCCGTTGAACAGCGTATGGATATGGGCTTGAATCAGGTCTTCCAGCAGCACGTATTCCATCTTCTTGCTGTTGCCCCGCGACGGCACCGGCACGAAGCGCGGCAAAATCGACGGCACCTGCACGATCGCGAAATAAGGATCGGCTTCGCTGTCCACGCTGTCGTCCTTGAGCAGGACGGCCAAATACAGCTCGCGGGTATGCAGCAGCGGGAAAGGCCGGCTCTGGTCGACCGCCATCGGCGTCAGTACGGGAAAGACGATCGTCCGGAAATAGTCGTCCACGGCCGCTTCCTGGGAGGCGCTCAGATCGCCCATTTCCTTGAATCCGATTCCTTCGCGGGACAGTCCCCGCATCACTTCGCGGTAAGTCCGGTACTGCTCGGCCACCATCTGTCCGGTGCGCTTGATCAGTCTTTTCCACAGTCCCTGGGGGGTGTAGCCGGTAAAATCGACCTTGGCATACCCGGCCTTGAGCTGGTCCTGGATGCCGGCCATCCTCACGCTCGTGAATTCATCCAGATTGCTCGATACAATAGCGAGAAACTTCGCTCTTTCGAGGAGAGGCGTCGAGGCGTCCTGGGCTTCGCCCAGAACCCTCCGGTTGAATTCGATCCAGCTGAGGTCCCGGTTCACATAGGGGGACAATGCTTTTGTCATCGGTCAGAAGCCTCCTTGCTCGTTGTCCCTATTATGCGGCGCAACTGTTTCTTCTATATTAAGATGCTGTAAAGGGACGGTAAATGCCCATCTTTTTGAATGCACGTCCCCGGCTCAGCGGCCGATAATGAAGAATTTCCCTCCGCCGCCTCCGCGGAATAGGCGTTCCAGCAGCCGGTACAGCCTGGCCCGGTAAAAGCCTCTCGTGAACGGCAGCAGCATCGTCAATCCGACAATGTCCCCGATAAAGCCCGGCAGCAAAAGCAGCAAGCCGCCCCCAAGGATGCACAGCCCGTCGAGAAGCGCATGGCCCGGCGGCTCTCCCCTGCCCATCCGCAGCCTCATTTCCTCCCACGCCTTGCGTCCGCGGGTACGGGCAAGCACGCCCCCGAGCACCGCCGTCCCGGCCATCAGCAGCACCACGCCGGCGCCTCCGATCCAGCGGGACACGAGCATGATGACGATGACCTCCGCCACGATATAAGCCGCACTCCCGAGCATGAACCTCTGCATGAATCCCCATTGCCTGGCTTTGTTCATCGATTCGCCCCTTTCCGGGCCGGTTCGCCCGCATGCTGCTTCAGAATAGCGTACAACTCGGGAAGCCGCCTATCCAGTCTGGCAGGCTTGAAATCCTTGCCGACCCACACATGGCGCGTCCCTCCGGACACCAGCAGCTCGCCGGGCAATCCGGCTCCGGCTGCATCCGCCTCGATCGGGGGATACCCGTTCGGGATCGGGTCGCCCGGCTCGACCGGAAGACGGCGGATCTGCGTGCGGAAAGCCATTCTCATCGGCGTATAGCTCTCCACCCGGGTACAGATCAGAAGGCAGTCATCGTAACGTGCCGGGGAATGAAAGGAACAATCGATGTCCACGACCGGCAGCAGCAGCCCTTCATCCTCGATCCGCCGGTACGGATATCCGGCTGAGCGGATCAGCTCGGTGCGGCCGATCTCGAACCAGACCATATAGTTCGTATGGAAGACGATGCCCATGGCATCCGTTTCCTTGTATCTCACCCGAATCGGATGAAGATGCCAAGCCTCAGCTTCAGATTTCATGCTCTTGCCATCCTTTCTGAATCCGCTTGCCGGCATGGTCTGCAAAAAGAAAGAGCCGCGCAAAACGCGCCGCCCCTCCCGTTCCCTCGCGGGTCGGAAGGGCGCGGATGCGGCCTGCACAGCTCTATCTGGTCGTCCCGAGCGGCCGGACCTCTCGGATGACGGACCGCTTTAGAGGACTTGGGATTGTCCGGTGTAAATTACGCCCATCTCTCCGTACACGGTCACTTCCATGCCGTCCTGGAACAGCTCGAAGGCGTCTTCGATGCCGATGACTGCCGGAATGCCGAGATTGAGGCCGACGACAGCCGCATGGCTCGTGATGCCGCCTGTAACCGTCAGGATCGCCGCAGCTTTCTCGATGGCAGGCATGTAGTCCTTGTCGGTCGATACGGTGACGAGGATGGAGCCTGGCTTCGTTTTGGCGATCGCTTCTTCCGGCGTGCGGGCGAGAACGATTTTGCCGGTTGCCGTCTGGCTGCCGATGCCTTGGCCTTTGGCCACGAGCTCGCCGATATGGTGAACCTTGATCAGGTTCGTCGTTCCGGCGCGTCCGACAGGAACGCCGGCCGTAATGACGATCGTATCGCCGAGGCTCACAAGGCCGGTGTTGAGCGCGCCTTCGACGGCGATGTTGAACATTTCGTCTGTCGTGTCGGCGTTCGCTCCTTTGGCCGGGATGACTCCCCAGGTCAGCGCAAGGCGGCGCATGATGCGCTCATCCGTCGTAACTGCGATGATCGGAGCCTTGGGACGGTATTTGGATACCATGCGGGCCGTATAACCGCTTTCCGTGGACGAAACGATCGCTTTGGCCTGAAGATCCAGGGCGGAGTTGGCGACAGCCTGGCTGATCGCTTCCGTGACGGACGTCTGTTGAGCGTTCGCCTGCTTGACCAGAATTTCGCGGTAGTCCAGGGCGGATTCCGCGCGCTCGGCGATGCGGGACATCGTCAGGACGGATTCCATCGGATATTTGCCTGCAGCTGTCTCGCCGGAGAGCATGATCGCGTCCGTGCCGTCGAAGATCGCGTTGGCCACGTCGCTCGCCTCGGCGCGCGTCGGACGCGGATTGCGCTGCATGGAATCCAGCATCTGCGTCGCCGTGATGACCGGCTTGCCGGCCAGGTTGGCCTTTTGGATCATGTTCTTCTGAACGAGAGGCACTTCCTCGGCCGGAATCTCCACGCCGAGGTCGCCGCGCGCGACCATCAGGCCGTCGGACACTTCGAGAATCTCGTCGAGGTTGTCCACGCCCTGCTGGTTCTCGATCTTGGAAATGATCTGGATGTGGCTCGCGTTGTGGCGCTCCAGCAGCTCGCGGATCTCAAGCACGTCGGAAGCCTTGCGCACGAAGGAAGCGGCGATGAAATCGACGCCTTGCTCGATGCCGAAGACGATGTCGTTCGAGTCCTTCTCGGTGATGCCCGGCAAGGAGATATGTACGCCTGGCACGTTGACGCCCTTCTTGCTCTTGATCTGGCCGCTGTTGACGATGCGGCAGTTGATCTCCGTGCCCTGGATGTCGACGACGGTGAGGCCGATGAGGCCGTCGTCGATGAGCACCGTGGAGCCGACTTGCAGGTCGGCAGGGAGATTTTTATAGGTAACCGGAATCCGGTGGCGGTCTCCGAGAATTTCCTCCGTCGTCAGCACGATATAGTCGTCCTGGAGAAGCTCGATCGGCTCTTCCTTCAGCTTGCCCAAGCGGATCTCAGGACCCTTGGTGTCGAGCAGGATCGCAACCGTCTTGCCTAGCTCCGCGGATGCCTGGCGGATGTTGGTGATACGCGCTCCATGCTCCTCGAAATCACCGTGGGAGAAGTTCAGGCGGGCGACGTTCATGCCGGCCAGAATCAGTTTCTTGGTATTTTCCAGAGACTCGCTGGACGGGCCGATGGTGCAGACGATTTTTGTTTTGCGCATGAGTATGAATTCCTCCATCAATATAGCTTGCTTGTGAACACTATCAATCATTCTACCACAATCGGCAGAAATATAGACATGGCTTTTGAAGCTTGGCCTGGCCCGCGGGAACTAGATTCCCGGTGATGACCTGTGCATGCGGACATGGCTCCGGGCGCTGCCGAGGCGGCAGCGCCCGTCATTGCCTGGTGAGCTGGTTCTCTTAATGGATCCGCGCAGCTTCGGCAGCGGCGGAGGGAGAGGTCTCTCCCGCCTCCGACGCGTCTGCTTCGACCGGAGCAGCTCCGGTCTCGACCGCAGCCTCGCCGCTGAAGCGCTCCTGCGAGTCGCCTCCGGCCTGGGGCTCGTGCCCCTGCGGTCCTTCGACGGCCGAAGCCGACGGCGCGAATGCGAATCGTCCGATCTTGCGGAACTTCGCGTAGCGGTCTTCCACCAGCTGCTCCGAGGTCAGAAGCGACAGCTCCTGCAGATGGCGCCACAGGGCATCCTTGATGAACGCCGACTGCTCCGCCTGGCCGCGGTGCGCGCCTCCCTTGGGCTCGGGCACGATTTCTTCGATGATGCCGAACGACAGCAGGTCCTTCGCCGTGATTTTCATCGCTTCGGCTGCCTGGTCCGCCTTGGAAGCATCCTTCCAGAGAATGGACGCGGCGCCGTTGGGAGAAATGACGGAGTAGATGGCATTTTCCAGCATCAGGACGCGGTTGCCGACGCCCAGCGCCAAAGCTCCGCCGCTGCCGCCTTCACCGATGACGACACAGATGACCGGCACGCCGAGCAGAGCCATCTCCCGCAGGTTGCGCGCGATCGCCTCCGACTGGCCGCGTTCCTCGGCCGTATTGCCGGGGTAAGCGCCCTTCGTGTCGATGAAGGTGATGATCGGCCGCTTGAACTTGTCGGCCTGGTGCATCAGCCTCAGCGCCTTGCGGAAGCCCTCCGGATGGGGACTGCCGAAGAAGCGGGCGATGTTGTCCTTCGTATCCTTGCCGCGCTGGTGGCCGATGACCGTCACCGGCACGCCGTTCAGCTTGGCCAGGCCGCCGACGATCGCGAGATCGTCCGCGAACAGCCGGTCGCCGTGCAGCTCCAGGAAATCCGTGAAGATGTCATGGATGAAGTCGAGCGAGGTCGGACGCTGATGATGGCGGGCCAGATGCATCTTCTGGGCAGCGCTGAGCTCGCTGTACATCTCGTCCTCCAGCTGCTTGCAGCGGGCTTCCAGACGGGCGATCTCGTCGGTGAAGTCGATGCCCGTATCCTGGCTGAGCCCTTTCAGCTCCTGGATTTTGCGGCGAAGGTCGCCGAGCGGCTTCTCAAAAGGCAATTCAGACGCCATGGGCTGTCTCCTCCTTCACAGGGGCATGCATGTCCAGCACGCGGGTCAGCGTCGATTTCATGTCCTTGCGGTGGACGACGCGGTCCAGCTGACCGTGCTGCAGATTGAATTCCGCCGTCTGGAAATTGTCCGGCAGCTTCTGGCGGATCGTCTGTTCGATGACGATCCGGCCTGCGAAGCCGATCAGGGCGCCGGGCTCGGCCAGATTGTAGTCGCCGAGGCTCGCGAAGCTGGCCGTGACGCCGCCGGTGGTCGGATCGGTCATGACGGAGATGTAGAGGCCTCCGGCCGACTGGAACTTGGCCAGAGCGGCGCTCGTCTTGGCCATCTGCATCAGGCTCAAAATGCTCTCCTGCATCCGGGCTCCGCCCGAGGTGGAGAAGATGAGCAAAGGCAGCCTGCGCTCATGCGCCTGCTCGATGGCGCGGGTGATCTTCTCCCCGACGACCGAGCCCATGCTGCCGCTGAAGAAGTCGAAGCTCATGACCGCGACGACGACAGGGAATCCGCCGATCTCGCCGGTGCCCGTGACGACAGCATCCTTCAGGCCGGAGTTTTTCTTCTGGGTCTCCAGCTTGGGCGCGTAGCCCGGGAACTCCAGCGGATCCTCGGAAATCATATCGGCGTCGAATTCAGACAAACGTCCGTCATCGAGCGTCATTCCGATACGCTCCCAGGCGCTGAGCCGGAAATGATGCCCGCATGACGGACATACTTTCAGGTTTTTCTCCAGTTCCTTGCTGAATTGAATACTCCCACACTTGGGACACTTGTTCATCAGCCCTTCGGGAATGTCCCGTTTGGGACGCTCCTGGCTGTCGCTGCGCTCACGTTCCGACGGAACGGTCGCGTATTTGCGTTTATGAAATAAGTCCTTGAACACGAGTGACACCTCTCAAGACGCTAAAGTATAGTCGAACCGGCCATCACGAATGAAGAATGGAGCTCAGGACCTCCTGGACTTCCTCCAGCTCTCCGGACGGAACGAGAATCTCGTATTGCTGCTTGGACATGTTTATCGGACGTGTCTGTACGAGAAAGCCTTCTTCCGTCAGCCGTTTTTGAATCCTCTCCGCGATTCTCGCGGTAGGCGCGATGTAGATGACCGTCCACATGAAAGGTACCTCCTGATATTCCGGAAACAGGCCATATGATCTCACAATCATAGCATAGGAAAATAATTTCCCGCAAGAAACAGGACTGTCGGATCGGCGCGTTCAGCCCGGATTGAGGGTTGGAAAAGGGTCGGAAGGAGTATTTCTGCGTCGGCCATGGCCTTGCCAGGCTTGTCCTCCGTCCCTAGAGGAAGGGGAAGATAACGTCTTAAGGAACATGCCGAGAAGCCTGCGGCGAAACCGAAGGATCTCTGTTCGTCCGGCTTGCACCAGGCATTCCGGCGCCTCGCGGCGCACGGACCTGAAGGAACATGCCGGAGCTTCAGCAGGTACATTCGTCCCCGGCATGCGGAATCCCTCTTTTTCAATCCGAGGTTTCGCTCCCGTCCAAGGCGCTGTAGCGCAGCGCCTTGGGATCCTGATGGGCGATTCGGGCGGAAGCGGCGGCTGCCAGTCCCGCTACGAGATCGTCCAGGAAGACGTGGACCTTGCCTGTCGTCTTGTCGTTCAGATGGCTGATGATGCCGGGTTTGACCTTGTCGAGATACCCGAAGCTGGTCAAGCCGATCATTCCATATACGTTCGTTATGCCCATCGCCAGCGTCTCGTCGACGCCGTAGAGCGATTCGTCCTTCTCCATGATGACCTGCAAAGGATGCGGCAGCAGCTTCCGCTCCGCCAGCTCATCCAAGGCGATGCCCGTGTAAAACACGTACTGGACCTCCCGCTTGCCCAGCACCGTGCGTACGCTTTCCGTGCATTCCTCCATCGTGAGCAGAGGATTGTAGGGACGCTGCAGGGAAAGCACGATTGACGCCACATCATCCACGGTTACGCCGCGCCGGCCGAGCCAGCGCTCCATTTCGGAACTCATCCACATTCCCTCCCGCAAATATTGCCGTGAGAGCGGTGGCAGCAAGCGGAGACACGAGTAGAGGCGCGGCCAGCCGGCCGCCCCTCTTTCCCTGGTCCTTCGCCCCGGCTCGACCGCCATGGTAGCCCAAGCCTGACGACTTGTGTTTCCTACTCTATGCGCGTCTCCCGGGAAATGTTCCGTTAAATTCCGGTGAACGGAGCGGCCGATGGGGGCGCCGGTGAGCTATCTCTGAGAGAAATCCAACGGGGACACGGCCAGCGCCTTGAATGCAGGCATACGGATCGCTTGCGGGCGAATACATCGCCTGGTCGAGGCAAGCATCGTAATGCCGACCCATAACCGCTATCCGCTCAATCTGCTTTCTCCTCGAAAAACAGCGGCTCCGTCTGCAATCCATTTGAAAAGGCCGTTCCCCCTCCAGCAGCGGGAACGGCCTTTTGAAGGAGACGCTTGGAAGCGCCGGAGCAGCCGGCTAGGGCCGGCTGTTATTTGACGACAGCGGAGCCTTTGCCGAGCAAGCCTTCGATTCCGCCAACGAGTTCGGGAGAAGGCTTGATCTTGTAGCGCTCGCTGAGCGCGATTGTCCTGCCCTCGCTCTCGTAGAAGAGCACGGTACTCAGCGGACCCGGATGGTCGGCCAGCAGCGCCTTGAGGCGCTCCAGGGCGGCGGGATGCTCCCGGTCCGCCGCGATTTTGACGTACAGCCGCTGAGCTCCGCGAGGGGCGGCTGCGCTTCGCCGCTCGACAGGAGCCGCGGCTGCGCGGCGGGGGCCGGTTGTGCCAGGGCTGGCTGTGCCAGGGCCGGCTGTGCCAGGGCTGGCTGTGCCGGGGCTGGCTGTGCCAGGGCTGGCTGTGCCAGGGCCGGGCGGCTTCGCCCCGCCCTGGGCGGGCCGAGCGGCGGCGGGGCGGCCCGCAGGCGGCCTAGCCGCGCCTGCCCCGCGCGCCGGAGCGGAG
>NZ_JBKFAO010000011.1:0-131665 GCF_053345695.1 Paenibacillus sp. D51F
CCGCCCCGTCCGTTAAGAGGGCGATATCCCCTTCCCCGATAACCGATTCGTTGTTGATCAATTCCAATGTCTCCGTAGTCAAATTAAATGGCCTCCTTTACGTCCTCGGTCAAATGGATTCTTCCGTTTGAAAGCCCGAACGAAATGTACCCATCCAGCACGTCCTCGCCCACGAGCAAATCGTAGGCAACCAGGTCGGGATAATCCCCGGTGAAGTCGTGAACGACGAGCGGCAAAAGCCATCTGTCCCTCACGAGTTGGTCAAAGAGATACGGCGTCCACTCTTCAAGCAACGGCGTCTCGTACGCGTTGTCTATTGCCCAAAAGAGCTTCTCATGGATGTTGCCGTCCCAGGCGAAGATCGCAAAGCCTTCCTCCTGCCTTGCCAGCACACGTTCGCTGGCGACAAGACCGGATACAAAGGTTTCGTTCTCCCGTTGGGACTGGTGCTTGTACTTTCCCTTCGGCCGAACAGACCAAGAGGATTTGTCATACCCCGTCTCGCCGATCCGCGGCGCATGGCGCAGCATAAAGTACACATCATTCGCCTTTTTCGCGTGATGAAATTGGGCAAAAACGGCTTGAACCCGCGAATCAATGTCAATGATGTTCGCGTAGACCAAATCATGCTGCTTGGCTTCCTCATCGAAGCGGGTAACGATCAGCGGGGTGTGAACCTTGACGTAAATGTCCTTATGTTTGAACTCCATATGCTTCATCTGCTTATTGCCTCCTCGGAAACTCGTTTTTTAGCTTCGGATCGTGCGCATGTTACCGAACCGGTCCACCATCTTGAAGGTGATCTTGAAAACCTCCGTCTCGGTGATGACCGTCTCGTTCGGCATTTCCTGCACTACCTTGCCTGTTTCCTTCTTCACGATACCTTTCAGCACATGAAGCAGGGAGCCCGTCCCAACCTTACCGTTCAGCCTTCCGCTCGCCATCCGAAGGACGCGGTGCATTTCCTTGTCGGGCAAAAGCGGCTGCAGCTTGGCGGCAGGTTTCCTCGGAGTCGTCCATTCGATTCCCTTGCGGGTTAAGCCGGAATGAAGCGAAACTTCGCGGACTTGATCCACATCCATCCGACTGGAACGGAAATACTTCGGCGTGATGTTTCCCGGCAACACCTTGTAAAGCGGTTCGTCCAGTAAAGGAAGCCGCTCCAATTCGCTGCCTTCTACCATCAAGTCGAGGATCCGTTGTACGTCGTTCCGGTTAAGGAACTTCTCCTTGCGCTTGCGGCCGATCGCGTACACCTGATGATAGGTATCATCGTGTGACTGATAAACCCGAATGTCATCGAGGTTGGCCACCAGCATTTTCACAATGTCACTGGTCATCCGGCCCCGCGGAATGTTGTAGACGAGAATCCCGTCTATGGACACATACTGCAGGAGATGCCGCAAAAATCGCTTTTCTTTTCGCTCCACTTTGGCGTCGGCGGTCTCGCTGTCCGAATATAGCGATAGGTAAGGGTTTGATATGATCTCCCCCTTTTCCCCCGCTCCAAACCGTGCGTGACAGTTTCCCGTCACACGGCTTTCGGTCGACCAGGTAGGTGTCAATTCACTTTACAGTGGGACACTCATGAGAGGTTCGTCTTACGACTTAGCTCTCTCTTGTTGAGGTTTCAAAAGACTCCGGAGTTTGATGAGTTCACCCTATCAACCTGTCTATTTCCTCCAACAAGACCTGACCGATTGGCGCCCTTCGCCCTGTGGTTGGCTTTCCCAACCTCCGACTACTACGGCGCCTCTGCCAGTCAATCAGCATCATAGAACCGTCATTCTCCGCTGATTGACCTTCCCACGTACCGAATTCGTCTTAACCTTTTGTTGCAGTCTTTAGGTGGACACTATACACCGGAGAACCCAGCCACGGTTTGAACTCAAGTTGTTCCGTGGACTTCTGCATTTCATTTCAGAAATGCGGAGGAGCGGGACCCATACGAAATCCGTTCCTCGTTCTCATTTGTAATGGGCTAGTTGCTTTCCCATTCAACCCTGACGATGCTTGCATGCCTTCGATTACTCTCACCATGGACTGCAGGTGGCCCGCGCTATCGGGATCTTCTTCCTTGCGGAAGCGCACGATCCGTATTCACGACTTCAACCCCTGCTCTCGCACATTTGAATGTGATGGCATTCTCCTGCACGGGGGTAGTTCTTAGCCCTCGTCTTGTCTGGCGGGGTCAACCGCTTTAGCGACATGAGTTCAGACGGCAGAAGCATTTCAGCTTCCGATGTTTGACGAATTAGTTCTTCTGCTTATACCTTCAAGCAGTGTCGGTTTTCGCTGTGTGCCTGACTAGGGCTCACAGTTTGCCGAAACGAGGCGCACCATATGGCGGATTCAGGTACATCATGCGGAACGTATCCCGGCTTATCCTGCATTCCTCATACCCGCCGAACAGAGCATTAGGAATCCGAGAACGGAGCTCCAAATACTTTTCTTCATTGGGCTCGATTCCGAAGCCGACCGCCGCCGAATCCTCCATCAAAACTCGAAGGGCCCTACCGCTGCCCGCGCAGAAATCCGCGACGGAAAACGGCGATGCAGGGAACTGCAGGAGACTGCGGATCGAGAGCATATCTCTATCCGTTGTCTCAAAATTCCCCATCCTCACTTTGTTCCGGAGAATCCGGTCGAACATACCTTTCATTTGCTCTGCTGCCATTTCAAATGACCTCCTTGGGAATAAAAAAAGAGCCGAACGCGTAAGCGTCAGCTCTGATTTCCAACCTATGGACTCAAACGAAAATACGACATACCAATGGTATGATCCGTTTCAGCCCTCCAAACAATCTACTAATTTCCCCGAAGGGACCCACTCTTCGCCTAAAGAGGAGAGGCCGAAGAAAACAGATCCATCCCCCATAATCAAGGTCAGAGACCGGGCAACTAGCACCGGTCTCCTGGAAATCCTTATTACCTGACCTGATTCACCACAACGATGACAGAAGCATCACCATCATACTCGATGTAACCGGGTTGACCGATCCCTGCTGTACGCAAAGAGATGTTTTTAACCTCCCGATCGCCAACCAGAAGTGCATCCCGCAGATATCGCGCATTGAATCTGACGGTTGGAAAACCATCATCAACCTTGGATCCCGGAAAACTCTCGCAAATCTCACCCGTTTGGGACTGCGAATGGATGGTAAACTCGCTCTCTTCGTTCACTTCCAGGGTGACGCGGTTGTTTTCCACGCCATCCAGCGAAAGCATACGATTCAGCGTGTCATCCAGCGCAGCACGCGATACCTGGATCGCCGTCCCTTCCTGGCTTCTTTCGAAGATATGAAGGATGTTCGGATAATTACCGTCGACAAGCCGGCCGAAGTAGATGATGTTTTTGTCCCGCAGCACCAAGTAGCTATCTGTGATGGCAAGATCAACCTTCGACGACTTGAGCGAATCAATAATCCCCTTGAACTGGACGGCCATGATCATCGCGTTTTGGAAACGTTCGGTATCCTCAATAACAATTTCGGAAGTGTACCGGTAGATCCGGTGCCGGTCGGTTGCCATGAACCCCAGCTTTCCGCTTGCATTGTAGAGATAAACCGAAGAGATCGATGGCGTTTTCTCGTCCGATCCGGAGAACTTGGACGCGTGTGCTCCTTTACGAAGCATCTCGATCGGGCACGAGAGGAAGTAGGCGTTTGCGGGCTTCGGCAACTCCGGGTATTGCTCGGAGCTGAGAACCTGCAGGTTAGCTCGTCCGCGTTCACCATAATTGACAGTGACCGTGGAATCTTGCTGTGTGAAAGACAGATTGCCATGAGGCATCCGCTTTACAAGCTCGATGACTTCCCTCGCGTTCATGCAATAGCTTCCATCGACGCCTTTTTCATTGCTGACTTTAAGCATTTGAAGGACCGCTTGCGCTGGAGCATCCATCGCGGTGACGAACAGCGTGTCTTTTTTCAGGTCGAACTTGATACATTGCAGCAACGGGATCGAACTCGATCTCGGAACAACCTTGGCGCAAAGCACCAGAGCGTTCAACAATTCATCCTGTTCCACACTAAAAGCAGCTGTGCCCGTCGCGATCGTACCCATTTGCTTCTCCGTAGTTGCTGCCATTCAAAATTCCTCCTGTTTTTGAGCACGCAAAAAAGGCCATGGGAAGCAGAAAAAAACATACGCGTTCGTATGTTTCATCAATTTCCCATGGCCGAATAGCATGCCGGTTTTTATTGTCCCTGAGGACGCTCCTTCACCTGCAGAAAAAGAGACCGCGGTGAAAATTTTGTGATACTAGTATTGCCTGTATTTTAGCATGATTTGCCAACCATCTTCAATAGCTTCCTATTTAAACAAAAAGAGCCGATGCAAAAGCACCGGCTATCTCTCTTAGGTGCAAAAGATAACTACTTAGATTCCGAATAGTGCAAGTTCTTCTATTGTGAAAGTATCGGATAGATCCGACAATTTGCTGTCCAGCATATTTTGGATATCCTCCTGTGTAAAGCTTCTAGCTTCAAGGTTGGACACCATTTTAGTTTGAACGCATTCGGAAAGCTGGTTAACATATTTCATTCGAATATCTCCTTCCAGGCCCCACTTGTCACGGGAGCCTGTTGCTTATGCTCCCGTGACCGGAGCGGAATTGCCTATTCGATTAAGCTTCTTCGATTTTCACCCAAATGTCAGCGTGCTGCTGTTGGAATTGCTCGACGTCGCTGCTTTTGATCCTCTCGAGCCAAGCCGCCCTAGGAAGATCAACATGCGGCAGGAACGCCTTGCGGCGATTGTACCTTGGCCTCCTCCATCAGCTCGCGCCGAATTGAAGCAACCTCGTCTTTGCTCATGTAGTCATCCATCATGCGAAGGATGGCAGCGTCAAAGAGAAGATCGGATTCGGGCGTCTCTTTGAACGGGTCTGCGGATCCGAACACCCAGCGAGAAATAAGCTCGAGTTTGGACATGCCCGGGAAGATGATTCCGACACCCAGATGGCTTACGCGCATCGTCAGCTGAAGTTTATCCTCGATCGGCTCCACGCAAAGCATGGCTGCCGGCCGAGATGACTTCTCAAACCTGGCAACGGCCATATTGTCCATCAGGTGAGGCTCATATTCGTTGCAGCGCTTACAGACTGCGAGGAACATATTGTTCATCGACATGTCTCTTTGAAGGAAGACATGGTTGCAGCAGTCGCAGGTAACCCGCCTGCTCTCGCAGATGCACTCGCTCTCAACGGAGCCAGTTTCTTCCGAACCGTACACTTCCGGCTTTCCGCAATCAGAACAAACTGTTTTGTACCCGTACATACTTATCCGCTCCCATCGCCCCTCCTTACGAAAGGGGCGCAAAATGTTTAGCCCCTTCGGAAGAAGGAAAGAATAGAAACGATGCTCCTAAATCAAGGCTTCCACGATCGTGTAATCCGGCGAATTACGGTTGTCGATTTCGTAATGGAGCAGCTCCTCGATATATTGTCTCGTGTAGTGCGCGCCGTGCCGAAGAACAGCGCGGAAGGTGATCGATTCAAATGAACACCAGTCCTTCAGTGTCATCCACTCATCGCCGCCGTCGATCTGATTGATAAAGGCGAGGTTTTTGTAGACGAACGCTGTTCCCAGGCACCAGTTACCCTGACGGAATTTTTCCATCAGTTCATCGACCGACTCCACCACATGAAAGCTGTTCCGCGTAAATAGCGGGTCATCGGCGCAGCGAATCCACGGATTCCGGTATCCCTCGAATAGCCACAAATCCATCATATCCCGCTTACCGCAAGCATCGCAGAGAACCTTCCTGTACCTCGGATTGATGTAGCACGATTCTCCAGCCGCAATGTGCTGTCCGCATTCGCATTCATATTCCCGATCGCGGCCTTTTTCTTGCCACGTGAGCTTGCCCGGAAGGTCTGCAAACGGACCGGAGTAGCGCTCGGCAAACCACAACCACACCACGAACCTGTTAGAGGTTGGAAGAAAAATCAAGAAACGCTCCGTAATGCCCTCGTCGTTCTTATCGAACTGGACCTTACTGAACAGTTTCCACAGGTGCTCGAGTTGCCGGTCGTCGAGCAACGTCAATTGCTTGCGCGTCGGCTGCAATTCAATCTCCAAGTTGCTGCCACAAGTCAGGCATCGAGCTTGTTGATACGGTAAATCCGACACGTAGCTTTTGCCACACGAGCAAAAATAAAGCCCAACCTTCATGTGAATGTCTCCTTATCAGCCCCTTTCGCATAGGGGGCTGTTGCTTAAACCCCTATGCCGGGTTACTGATCGCTAGACTTATACTTCCCCTTTCACCCCGAGGAGGCGTGCTTCCTACCCCCGTGGACGGGAATGAAAGAAAAGGAAAACCCGCGCTGCAGGTTTTCCCTTCCTCTACTTAATCGTCATGGAAAAGGAAGATCGTCTGGGTGAATGTCTATCGGACGGCCATGATCCGCAAACGGATCATGGCCGCCTTGACCACCGCCGCGATTGTTACCGCCGCTTCCGCTACGACCAGCACCGCGAGCTCCGCCGTTGCCGCCGTTGCTTCCGCCACGGTTACCGCCTCCACCGTTTCCGCTCGTGCCGTCGTTATCGAGAAAACGAACATTGTCGGCAATTACCTCGGTCACATAGACCCGCTTGCCTTCGTTGTTCTCGTAATGACGAACCTGGATACGACCCTCAACAGCCGTCAAGCGGCCCTTCTTGAGGTAGTTTGCGCAGGTTTCGGCAAGCTGCCGCCACGTAACGATCGGAATGAAATCGGCTTCGCGTTCGCGGCCCTCACCACTACTGATGAACGGACGGTCAACCGCCAACGTAAATTGCGTCACCGCAACTCCTGCTGGCGTATACCGCATTTCAGGATCCTTCGTGAGTCTGCCGATTAAAATCGAGCGATTCATAGTCAATTACCACCCTTTAATTCTTTTTTTATTACCCTCCAACGTCGTGCAAAGGACAAATTCTACCTACTCCAGCAGGGCTGATACCTGCGGAATTAAATTTCGATCCAAAAGGTCATCGATTCCCTTACCTTGGGAGATATCCCACATCGCAAGGCTGATCGCCATATCCGTCTCCTTGGCAAAGAATTTTACACATTGCTCGAGCGCCATTTCGACTTCCGGTGTGTTCACGACATCGGCGTCGTAAGCAAAGACAATGTGCGTGCATCCCAGCTGCTTCAGTGGTTCAAGCAAAAGCGAAAAGGCGCCGGCGCCGGGAATCCCGAAAACCGGTTTTACCAATCCGTCTGCGGCTTTGTCGGCTTTGATCGGCCCTTCGGTTACCCAAACCTCGGAAAAATCCATGATCGTGTCCGCTGTCTGGCCGACTTGCCAATACTTCAAGCACGGATGCGGCAAAGCGAGATGGACCGGAAGCGGGCCGCCAATGGAAGCACCGTTATCCTTCGATCCACTACTCCACCACCAATACCGCTGCCCCTGCTTTAGCTCGATGCTGAAAACAAATTGACCGGATTTGGAGTTACAAACCTTTTTATCTTTTTCCGTGAGGTCAACGGTCAGCGTCCTGTCCTGGATTTGAAGCTGGCACCTTGCCCGCCTCTTTCCATTTGCGTCTCGGTCAAGCTCCTCCAATATTTCTCCCTTAATTGCACCTTTCATCGCCAATTCAAGAGGGGGATCATCCACCCGAATCTGCCAGCCCGTAATTTCATTCGTGATCGAACGGAACGGAACCATAAGTCCCGTTTGGCCCGCCATCGTCCAGTAAGGACCATAGCGTCCCTCGGCACAGAAAAAACCGGGGACGCCCAACAGGTCACTTTGATCGCTCAAGCGGTTGATGACGCTCTTGGCAATCTTATACCTCTCCTGGGTCGGCATGGTCCGATACTCGCGTAACCGGATCACGTTTTCATCGAATTGACGGTCACGCAGCAGATGTGTGAAATGGTTAGAGGAAAGCGGGAGCTCGCTCATCAAGGCACGATAGACGCGGTTGAGATGGTGATCCGGCTTCTTATCGACAGCCTTGTTCACTTCAATCTCCACTTTCGTCTTCGGGATCGCATTGGGGTCAAGATAATGAATGAACTGCCTGCCGATGACCGAATCAAAATAATCATCGGTCGGTACCCTCATACAGTGGACGATGGTTTGCTCGTGGTTAATACAACACCATCCTTTATGTCCGCAAATGGGGCAGGCTGTCATGACCTCATACCATCCTGCGCGCTTTGTTCTACGAAGCTTCATGCCCCAACCTCCTGTCATTACGATGCTTGTGAGTTATTCCGATCCGCCGCTTTCAAGTTTTCCTCAACGTAATGCAGCTGCGCTACATCGAGAGTATTAAACCGACCGTTCCAAGTGATATTGAGCAAGCCCTGAACCTTTGCTTTCAGGTCCGCAGCCGCCCATCCTTTGGTTGCATCCATCAAACGGCCGACCAATACGTTCTTTTCTTTGCGGAGATCCGGTTCCTCCTGTAAATTGCCATGGCGCTGACCACTGTGCGAGTTTCTTCCGTCACTCGAGCGGTTCGACTGCGACTGAGATTGCTGAGAATTTTGGGATCGGTTTCCGGCAGGGGGTGTTTGTCCGCTTCCTTGCGAAGTTTGCCCGCGTCCCTGCGATTCCTGCCCGCTGCTTCCTTGTGTACCTTGGCCGCCTGTTTGACCAATCGGATTCGATTCACTGGAACCTACGGATTCCTTGCCCTCGTTCTTCAGCTTTTCGAGCGCATTTTGCCGGCCAATCGCGATGTAAATGTCCTCAAACGAAGAAAGACCCGAACCGATGTTACCGTAACCACCATGAGACAATGCACGTCCGACGGCACTTGTCGAAGCATTCTCGATCGGATTGGTTGCGTCAACGCCGGAACCGCCAAAACCAATGATAGCGCGTTCCTTCGTCTTGAATGACTGCCCGAGTTTGTTCAAACCCTCGAACACACAAGTCATGACCCAATAATCCTTAATCTGCTCCGGGTACGTGTCGAGTGTGTACGTTGCACCGTGCTCTTTGTGGACGGCAATCATCTGTTCGATCCTACCTTCGACATCAAAATACGGCTTGAACGTCTCGATGAAAAGTTTGCCGTGGAAGGAATGAAATCCTTTTGCCTTCTGTTCCGGCGTGAGCTGGAACTGTTTGTCGAAAAGCTTTTCCTTTTGCGAAAGCAGACGAATGTGCTTGTGGAACTCCGGAGGCACAACTTCATACACCTTCAGAATGGTGTCGTGCGCATGCTTCCGTTTTTCCAAAGCCGTGTTGACCAATTGCTGGCCTTCCTCACCCGCCAAGCAAGGAAATCCACCACGATCGTAATTTTTGCCGCTCATTCTCGCAACCTCCATAAATTTGATTGAATTACCACCAGCGTCTTGCAATAGATGATCATGGATCCATGATCAATCACTCCTCCTCCTTCAAATTGCCAACAAAAAAAGACGCATCCGAGGTTCGAATGCGTCTTTCCTATAAAATGGCAGCAAAAAAAGGACATACGGGTTGCGCTAGTCCTTGAAAGCTTCCATCAAAAATACTTATTGCCGTGTGGCGTTCTCCATCTTCGCTGAAAAAGAGACAGCAGAAGAAAATTTTATTTTGCTCGTATTACCTTGGATTATAGCACTAGGGGAGATATTGGTAAAGTCGATTCAGGGGGAGGATCCGATAGGAAAAACAAACCCCACTGCAGGAGTTATTCTGCAGTGGGGTTTGTTTTGCGTGCTAACGCTATGTAATTGGTCTTATTTTACCATACGACTTATCCGCCTCGCAAGGTATACCGGAACTAAGTTGGAACAGCTCCTGCAGAATTCGCCAATTTTCTTCTTTACCCTAAGAAAAGAATTGATGTATAATTTTATGTGCGTGCTGTCGGGTCGAGTCACACACCCTTTCTATAAGGGTAAACTCAGACCTTTCTTACCTGCACACATGTCCTTGTGTGTTTTTTATTTTTCCGTTCTCCAGACCCTCGGATCTGCGGACTGACAGCATACATAACCAAAAAAATAAAAATGAAAAAAGCCCCTACCAGGTCAACATTCATTGTCCTCCGGCCGCCAAGCGTTGAGACGATGAATGATTCAGGAGTAGAAGCTTTATTTCTCACTCAATATATGCTCATTGTAGCATATCGTTTTTGAAAAATAAAGCATCTTCTCTCTCTTGAGTTTTGCCTTTTGGGTAGGGCTACTAAGGGAGATTTTTTATGTCCGCGAACAAAAATTTGAAGGATGGATCGGCCAAACTGCTCTACTACCGTGAACGGTTGGCCGGCAGCCGAACACCAAAATCTCGGGTAGTCCGAGGAAAGCAGCAAACGTATTTCGAAGAGGAGCTGGAGAGGCTATATTTCGAGGAGGATGTGATCCGGAAGCTTTCGCTGGACAAGTTCAGCCAGAACTTGCCGTATCGCGACGGCGACCTGACCATCATCCATAACTACATCTTCGATTACTGGGGTTACTTCCTCCAGGCAGAGGGACTCGCCCTTTATGGGCACCTGAAGCGTTACTGCTATGGTGACAAGGATTACTGTTGGCCTAACCTCGACCTTATCGCAGCAAAAATGCGAATGACCCGCAACACGGTGAAGAAATATATTGATCTTCTGGAATCGTACAGCTTTATCATCAAGTTCAATGTCCAGAATGCGGATAAGGATAATAATAACGAAAGCCCGCTCTTTAAGGTAAGGAAGAAGGTCCCCCTGCTCTCACAGGAACTAATCGAGCAGCTGCCGAGAGTGCTCCAGAAAGATCATGAGGCATATCTCCAAAAACTAATGGCGACCTCCGAAAACCAAATTGACCTTGACCCCGCTATCGATTACAACGAATTTCGTACCGGCGTCGAGGAACAAGGACGTGTACATCGAAAGCCGAAACAAATGTCGTTGTTCGAAGCGGAGAAACAAACGGGGATCAAGCGGAAAATTCTGCAGGACGAGCAGACTGAGGAAGATGTAGGGCGCTGGACGAGCTTTTTGGAGCATGTGAGCAGCAAACTCGCTAAGAATACGTTTGAAACGTGGTTCAAGGAAACTTTCGCCATTAAGCGTTCCGGTATCCTGACAATCTACGCTCCGAATAGTTTCGTGAAGGACTGGCTGGACTCTCGTTATAAGTCACTGATAATGGAAACCTTGCGAATCGTTGATCATCAAATCGTTGAAATCAAAATTGAAGAAACCATCATCGCAACACTATAGGGAGCCACTACCGGCTCAATGTCATTAAGTAAAGGCGCAGGGGCAAAATCACGAAAAAGAGCAGGTTGTCGAAAGATTAACGGGTTTACTTCAGAGGTGCACAATTAAAATTGACATACAAAATGGCGTGCAAATTGACAATCAATTTGCACGCCATTTTCGTTGGCATAGTGAAAAGGCTCGCCGAAAGGTAATCGACAAGCCTGCGATTTTATAAATAAAATGCTATTTATTTTTTTGACTTTCTTTCGAGAAAACTCCAAACCGTACTAAAAGCTGTACTAACCCCTACGCGAACATAATCATTAGGGATGAAATTTATTATTCCAACTAAAGCTTCCTTAGTTCCTGCACCAATCGGGGTGTTTGTAAAGTCGCTTATGGCACTAACTACTACATCAATACCATCCCTGACTGCAATGAACCTTAGCCAAAAATCTAGTTGTATAAAGGCTATAGAAGTTGGTTCTACGCCCATTTCAATGAGCATTTCAAACAGCTCCTGCTCCTTTTCCAAAAAGATTTCTTCTTTTTCAAGGTCCATTAAATAATTGTTGTACTCGTCAATGTCACTTTGAGATATGCCTACTTTTAAGAGTCTCTCATCATCGCGTAGTTTATTTTGACGTACAAGTTCCTCAGCTTCTTTTAAAGTTGTGCGCATGTAATCACCCCAAGATTATTGATAATACTGATATTTTAAATTTAATTCATTTTACAAAATTTCACTAGGGTGGGGAGGGTAATTATTTGACTTGACGAACCTTTTCGACCCGGCGGGCAATACTGTCCAATGACACAATAATCCCCTCAATCATACGTAGAAGCTTATCTTCTCGCTAATTCATTGAGGTGCATTTGTGTCAATCTACAAATACCCGCCATCACGCGATATCGAACGCCTGTCTCAAACTGAATTACAACTCACACCTCCCGCCTGTCAATTATTGAGTAGCGGCCTATAAAAATATGATCCCCCTAGGTCAAAAATTGACACCCTTCCTATAAATATCTGAAAGGCGCTCATTCTACCCCTATATCAAAAATTGACACCCGAGTTATCCACAGAAATACAGCCTATAAAAAATTGATATAGGGGGTGTCATTTTTTTATAGGCGGTTTACGCCTGTCAGTTTTTTATCCCCCCTCTATCAAATTTTTATATACCCACTGTCAAAAATTGATACCGAATAAGTACAATTCAATAAGCACGAAGTAACTAATAAAAACAATCTTTAAGATTTAAAGAACATCACTATAAAAAGGGGTAAACTACTCCCCTAATCAAAATCATGGGAATAAAACTTATCTAGGAGCGTATTGACGAGAATCTGCTGATTGCCTCGACGCAGCTGCGCAATGAAGTCAACAAAGAGAATCGACATCAATTCCTCCAGGGTCATTTCGAAATCAGAATAGATGGTACTCGCATCGTACAGGAAGACCTCTCCCCTTTGTGCATTCTCCCGAAGGAGCTGAACCTCCAGTATGGCCCACCGTTTCCTTACAACCGAGTGATGGCCGACCTCGCTCCGTTTCTGCCGAGGGAAATACAACTTCCTCCGCTGGATCAGGCTGTCCACGATATCGTCTAACGTAACCGTATCTTTATTCAGCTTCTCTACATTCAAGAATTCGCGCACCTGCTGCAGAAAGTCGTCGTACAGGATGTGAACCAGGTGCTCCACGTTTAGCTCCGCAAAAGCTCCTCTGGTTTTTTTATTTATATCGCCAATAAAGACGTCTGCTCTCGCGAAGTCGATCTCTTCGGCACGAATTTTCAGCGTCACCAGTCGCTTGGATCGTGAAAACAAATCGATCCAGGCCATTTCCTTTCCTGTCAGCCTGCGGAGTTTATCGGATACGCTGTTACCTGCCCGCTCGATACGCAACGGAATCCACCTCGCCCCGATAGATGAAATTCATTATGAGCCGGTACGCTGTCTTGCGCAGAGACATGTTCCACTTCAATGCCAATTCCTCGATCTGTTCGTAATCCGGCAGCAGCGGATCGGCGTGCATATACTGGCCGGTGTCTTCGTACAGCAGCGGCGGGTACCGTTCAGGAAAAATCCGTTGATGCTCCAAAGCTTTCTTCAGTACGTCTGTATTAGATATGGTTTCATATTTCCGGCCCGGCTGTCTGTGCTCGATACGCAATTCCTTCGCAATCCTGCGCAGTTCCTCTCGCTGTACTGGCGTCACGGGAAACTTGATATCCTTTTTCTTATCTGCCCGCTCCCGCCTTACGCGCTCCTTGGGCTTCTGAGCCCTCTGGACGGGCACAGGAGCCTTTGTCTCCTCAACTGGTGTTTCCGCAGCCTGCGGCCTCGCTGAATCGTCAGCAGGACGAAATATGGCGTTTAGGCTTCCATTCATTACCGTCTCCCCCTCCGGATCATCCCTAGCGGTCATAATTCCACAATTCCATTTAGGACAAGTATATGAAGCTATTGAGGGAATAGAACAGGCCGTCAGTGAGGTATAATTGGCGGCAGTCCGGACGAGAATGGCTAGTAATCAATGAATACAGGAGGACTCAATGATGGCCTCGAAGGATATCACGAAAGAACAGGCATTGAAGCTCGCAGCTGTGATGATGAAAAGCAGCGCCAAAATGGGCGGGCCGAAGCTCGTGAAAAAATAAAAAAGAAGCGGCTGCCGTGGCAAGCCGCTTCCAGTCATTTTTGCTTGTGTAACCAACCGCAGCTCTGATGATATTGATTGAGCAGCGCGTCGAGCTCACGTGATTTCTCTAAGACCAAAATCGAAGACAATCCATACCGATCGCTCGCTTGGTGCATTTCCCACCGTATGCGTTCAATCGCTTGTTCGATTTGAGCATTCCTTTTCACGCAACAACCTCCACTGCATTTATCTGCAGAATCTAGCCTCTTTTCCATCTCTCCTCGTTCTGGAGAGTGCCGGAATTGAGCAGGACCGACCACCACTCGCGAAAAGCATTGTTGATGGTAACCCTCTCATCTCCTTGCGGATAAGGGCCGCCAAAGCGGGTACCACAGACAAGGTATGTGTTGGTCATCCCGCGGTCAGAAAGCTCATCTTCGATCCAGGCTTCAAACGCCCGGGCAAAGAGCTCGTGGTCCCTTTTCCAATAGTCGCCACGCGCCTTCGCGTCGAGGAAAAATGAGCTGAAATCTGTCGGTACAAAAAATTCTGTTGGTACATTCTTGCCCGCTTCTTTCGCAAGATGGCAGTAGAAGAAACCGATTTCCTGCAACTGTTTGGGCTTAATGCGATAGACGCCCTTGAGGGACGCCAACCCCTTGGATACGTCATAGTCATAACGTTCGAGATGACCGACAACGCTCCTGACCCAATTACGGCTGACAGAAGGCAATTCTTCGGGAACTTCAACCCGCAAGAAGCCGTTACCCTTCTTGATACTTGCCATAAGCCGCTTAAACGCTGCTCCGACTTCATATGGCAAGCTAGTGCCCGGCGTGCTGCCGGAGAGCGCCGCAGGTTTACCATTTGCGAAATCATGTGAGAAAGAATTGAGATTGAAGTCGAGCGCATGTGCCCATTCATGACACAATGCACCGCCGCCATTCATCTTGGTCAAATTGATGACATTCCTGGGCATCGGTTCGTAGTGAGCGGAAGCTCGTCCGGTACCTCGGGCGCCGAAAGCCAGCCCGAGCGCTCCGTAAAAACTGATAGCCGCACGGGGCAGATTCAGGATCATCGCCAAGTCAGCGTGTGCATTGCCGCTGCAGAGAACATGATAACGGCCAGCCGCGTCCTCAACCCAATTTCCAAATTGAATACCGCGGTACCCGTAGTGCTCGATCAGGTCTTCCGGTTTCTCAACGCCTGACGGTTCCTGAGAGAGTCGAACGACTTCCTCCGGCACCCGGCGCTCCCACCGGAGAGCATTGACTTTCTTGATGGCGCCTCGCGCTTTGCCTTCGGTCCAATTCCAATCCTTACCCTCTTCGGAGATGAAAGCTTTCGCAAAGATTTTGTGGTAGCCCGGATCTTTGCGCTTTCCGAAGCTCGAGAAGATCGACGTGAACCGCTCGCCAAGAGAGAACCAGAAAGCATGATCAACGAGTGAAGGATTTTCCTTCAACTTCCTCTCAAATTGTGACGAATAAGCGTTCCTTACGCCCTCTTTGAGAATTTTAAATGCCTGCATGAAAAGGTCTTCGGTGTACGCTTCTGCGAAGACGAGCTTCAACTCGGCGATGCCTTTGATGTAATACTCGCGCTGCTTGGCGTCATCTGCCGGCCGCTTGCTTACGCGGTCCCAAAAGAGCTTAATGGCAAAAGCGGCTTCAGAAGCGAAGCCCTGTTCCCGCAGCGCGTCCGGTCGGAAGTCATCCATGAGGGAATCCTTGCTGATGGCTTCATACGCCTGTGTCGGATCCTGCTCGAGTGCTTCGTACCATTCCGGAGTGAACTTGGTCAGCGCGGCCAAATGCTTTCGCGCTCCCCATAGTTCGCTTCCGACGTCATAGGCATAATTCTTACGCCCCGCACCGGCTGTGTCTGCCTCCGATTTCTCGTTCATCACGGAAACCACTTCGGAAACACCTGGCCAAGTATCGGCGAAATAATCAAAAAGGGAAAAATCGATTAGTGCATGGGCCATCTGCTAATTACCTCCATAGAACCCCGCTTCCAGGCGGGGGATTGTTTAGATCCGTCCCGCCTGGCCGGGATAACTATGGTTCAATTTGAGAATACTGGCTAATTACAATACAGAGGCGATAAGCTCCCGCTCCTGTTCTGCCGCCTGAATACGTGCGATGGCCGCCGCATCCTCCGCCGTAAACTGATCCACGCCGGTCCCGTATGGATCAAAAACCGGATGACACAGCAAGCCGCGGAAACCGCCGCTAACCCCGAGAAGTGCATATATGGCTTCGCGGAAGCGTTCGGTAACAGGGAATCCTTCTACCTCTTCACGGTGAAGGACCATCTGGTAGGCGGTCAGAATCTCGCTCTCGCGCCATTCGATGCCTAGCTCGTGCATGGCCTCCAAAATGTGAGTACGACAATCAATCGACAAATCACCTATGCCGCGCCCTATTTTCGACTGACCGATACGTTGGAAACCCACCATCCCGCCGTAGCGGATATCCTGTGCGATAGCCTTCAGGATTCCTCGGAACCGGTAGTATTTCTCATACTCCGGGTACGTGCTGAGCAGGTTGCCCATGCTTCGGTCATTCGAAATCGTGCAAGCATAACAGCCGGTTCTAGCTGACTTGCCACATTGCATCATCGCTTCGTTGTCATTAACCACGGCGGCCCCAAGGGGGCATTCGCTCCCTGCCGCGCTGCCGTAGAATTGCAGAAGCTCAGTGTTACGCGCTCCGTACTTACTCCACGGCGCCCGGTTAAAAGCAAGGTAGGTTACGACCTCCTGGCTCGTCCAGTCGCGGATGGGACTACAGGTCCGGATATTGCCAACGGGATGATGTCCGTAAAACTCGTCTCCGAAAAATTTCTCCAAACTTCTTCTCCGGTTTCCACTCTCATTGTCTCGGCTGCCCATGACAAGGCAGGTCTCCTCGGCACCTTCGGCAAGGAACACGGCTTCAAGAAAATCGCGTGCCGGCTCGATTTTGAGACGGCGTACGCAGTACTTGAAGGTGGCGCTTGGCGATTGGTAAGATTTTCCAATTATGCAGACCATAAGGGTTTGATCTTCCCTCGGTTCGACAATGTGATACTCGACCCACGGCAGGGCTTTCGCAAGCGCGTCCCGCAGCGCGAGGATGCTCGATTTAACCCCCGGATTTTCAACCAAAGTATCACTGGTGATAATCATGATCTTCTTCGTGGGATCCGGATTGGCGATAGCATGCTCAATCATCAGCTGCGCAACCGTCCTTGAGTCCTTGCCTCCTGACATTAGCAGGCCGATCCGAGTGTGATCGTCGTAGATTTTTTTGATCCTTGCCCGTGTTGTTTCAAGCAATTCCTCATCGACTTCATCCAAAATATCAAGCGTTTCCCCTTCGATCACCCGCACGCGGTCACGCTTGCCCGTATCCACTTCATCAACGTAAAAGTCGAGGAAAGGCTGGCAGCGGTCAACCGGATACGGCATCGGCTCATCCTGGGCGCCGTATGGCGGTATCTGCTTCTGCAGATAGACCTCCAATAGCAGCGTGCAGGTCGGGTGGAAGCAGTACATTTGGAATTTGTGCTTCGGGCTCTGATAATGCCAATTGGCTCCATCATCGATCATTGCATCGATCATCGCTTGGACAGGGATCATCAGCCGGAAGCCGACCCGCTCCAGGAATGAAAAGAGCGCGGCCGCTTGGGTCTCGCGCTCGAAAATCATATCCCATTTCAGGTTGCTGTCCTGCGGGATGCAGTCCTCTTGAGGCTGATCCTTCAAAAAGGTATGCAGCACGAAAAAGGTTTCGTGGAAGAAAACGGCCGACCAATCACGGATCACTCCGTGGAACAAAAAGCCGGTCCGCTCCAGAAAGTCCCACACCTCGGTCAGGATGAAATTATAATCCCGAAGCCGACCAGCGACGGCAACCTTGTTCTTGCTGTCTACGAACTGATACCGGTCCATTCAAATGTCCCCCTCGAAGCTGAAAGTGTCGTTCGCGAATAATTCACCTTCGTAGTAACCGACAAGCATACCGTCCTGCAGCACGACGGTCACGCACTCACCAAAAGCGATTTTGTGGAGCTCGTCCGGTGTATGAAGGAGATATTCGGCGTAATGACTGCTCGGATCCGTGAAGCACCGGATGAAGCGGCCACCGGATGAAGAAACCAAAAATTCAACCAGCTCCCCACCCAACAACACAACGCGTCCATCTTGATTCATCCCAATTCCCTCCTATTTTTGGGTACAAAAAAACAGGCAGACGCAAAAAAAACATACGTGTCCCGTATGTTCTAAATGGTCTCCTGTTAATTTGAACCCTGTTCTTATAAGCTAATAATAGCTGGCTCCATCTTCGCCGAAAAAAGGACGGCGGAAGAAAATTTTGTGTTGATTAGTATTATCAAAATTTTACCATGGATTGCGAGGCGGTGACAACCACCAAGGCAGAAAAGCCCGGTCCCATGTGGGACCGGGCTCTCCTAAAACGGATTTTGAGACCTCTCCCATTTCTCATAAATCGTTCTGAGATAAGGATTGCCGGAAATATCATCGTACAGCAGCGGAGGTTTGTGAAGGCTTTTACGTTTCTTCTGAACCGTGTACATAGCATTCAGAAGCATTTCATCACGCTCGGCCGCGATATGAGCAAGGCGTTCAGCGGTCGGTTCGGTTTGGGTCGCTCGATTAAGCATCGTCTTGAAATTCAGGACGATACTCTCCAACGTTTCAAGGTCTGCCATCTTCCCCTCTTCAAACCCCCGTTCTACATTACCGAGTTCGAGTCCAAAAAGCGGATCATCCAGCGGGGTATCGTAAAGCGAATTGGCATAGTTCTCCTCGATCGCTTTAACGATGTACCCTGCCATGTTACGAATCGATTGGCCTATCTTCATCGCCTGGGCATGACGGACGTTCTCTTCAATATAAAATGGATGATAGGTCTTCGCGAGTTGAACCGCCTTTTTCTGATGAATCCCATTCTCGGCAAGCAGCTGCAGTAGCCGCTCCGCATCATAATTCGCGATCTCCTGTTCGCTGTTCAAGTTGTTTTTGTTCTTGCTTATCCGGAAGATGAACGAATCCACCGTTCTTCCGACCCGTTTATGTATCTCATAGGTAAAGCTGATATCCGTCTTCTCCTCAAGCTCCCGCTGTGCATTTTCGATTAATTCCCGGATATGCTTGAGCATTTTGTATTTATCATCCGGTATGTTGAGAAGATGACGGAGCTCGCTGATTTTCAGGATCCGCTCTTTACGGAACTCCCGCTCCTTCAAAATCTCATACAACCGCCATGAGTATTCCGACTTCAGTTTGATGACATTCTTCAAGCGGAATTTGGTGTAGGCTCTTTTAAGATTCCGGAATAACGGAGCCAAGTCCTCAGACAGCTTAATGGTCACCCTGCCCTCGCCGTCCTTGTACGTTGCACTCTGGACCCAGGTGATCTTTTGACGGGTATTTTTATCATGGGAGAGTATAAGTTGTTTGGATTGAAGGGAGTCAATCGCCTTTTCAACTCGCGAATAAAAGGACTTGCCTTCCACTCCGATCAGGTTTGCCAAGTCTTTGATAGAGACCGTATAGGTCTTAAATTCCTCATCATCTGGCTGAACCAGGGATACAAGAGAAAAGATCAATCGGCGTTCAGTGAGATCAAGGTCCTGCTGCGCGTTGATGATCTCCCGTGACTGATTCACCCAATAGTAATCCTTGATGGTTGCCTCTACGGCTTCCGGCATACTTAAAACCAATTGGCCGTTATCCTCTACATCCAGTTCATCTTGTTCCTGTGATTGCTCGCTCATATCCGTTCCCTCCCTACAAATCTACTATAATCGATTTTTTGTGAGGGAGAAATGGAAGGATTAGGTCCATAATTCGCCGCAATTTATATGTCCGGAAAAACGGAACGTAATTGTGCTTGCTTTCGGATAAAGAAGCCCGATAGGAAGCGGCTGGAAATGTCTGTGCTCTCAAGATGAATCTTATATGTCCGGAAAAACGGAACGAAAATAATTTTTCGGCCATTTATCACCACCTCGGGAGCAGCTAACCAACGTAATGTCCGGAAAAAGGGACCCCCGTAACTATGGTGCATCCAAATGTCCTGAAAAACGGGGGGGTTCTACTTCCTATTCGGATGAAATATGGTAAGGAATAGAGGATCGAGCCGAGAATACCCCCGTTTTCCCGGACATATCGCTTTGAACTTGCAGCTGGAGTCCCGTTTTCCCGGACTTTTCAATCTCCTGGTTCCGTTTTTCCGGACATTGGAGATATATAGACCCCTTCATGCTCCCCGTTTTACCGGACATTAACGAATCCGTTCCGTTTTACCGGACATATGAAAGCTTCTGAATATAGTCCCGCTCCAGTATTTAGGAACAGTAGTCCGTTTGACCGGACATGATATTCCGTATTCCCGGACACCGTTCCGTTTCTCCGGACATTACGCTCCGTTTCTCCGGACATTACACCTCTATTAACAGGACATCACATTCCGTTAGCTCGGACATACCGTCCCCTTTATACGGACATTTGGTTCCGTACAACCGGACATAGAGGGCTCTAAAGCCTTCTGTGGTAAGGCATCCAAGATACTTTAACAAGTTAAACAGTATTAAAACAATAATATATATGTAATAAAGAAAAGAAACATAGAGTGATAGAATAGGAGAATTGTGGATAACTAAAAAACGACTCCGAGGAAATCCCCCGGAGCCGTCTGTTCAATTACCCTTCCTTTTCTATCCGCTTCACTTTAACCAACGACTTGATGTACGCTACCATTTCATCATATGAATCCGTTACGAAATAGTTAGGATCATTAATCCAAGTGTCTTCCGAATCGAATTCTGCAACCACATAGCAGCCATCGCCGTCCCAGTTATAAGTAACAAGATGGTAACCGCCGTTTATGAGGTTGATACCGCATGCACTGTTCATACCGCCCGTTTGGTGCATTTCAGCATCCATACCCGCTTCACGCAGCACGACTACAAGGTTATGCTCAGCAGCAATGCTGTCATCGAGCTGGATCAGCCGACTGCACTTGTTGCATGAAGTGATCCGATTCCACTCTTTTACCGGAACCGGGGTGTTTTTTTCCGCCATCTCAGCCTCATCGAGCACCAAGCTTTCGCCAAAGCCTCGATAAAACGTATTGCCGTGACAATCGAAGCATAACACCTCTGCACGAGGTGTCCATAACCCCATCGCTGCCAGTTCAGGTAAAGCTGTATTCTGTTGTTCCTCCATGTACCGTTCGCTCCTTAGAGACTTCCCGTACACGCCGCGGGGGAAGTCAAAGATTATCCTCCCCGCGACGGGAGCGAAACTATTTATTACCTTACGAGATCAAGAATCCGATCTGACCTGACTGGTCAAGTGAAAACGCAAACGGTTCATTCTCCTTCTTCTTTTTAATCGCATTTTCTTTGGCAAAACGCCGAAAGAAGACGGTCGCGAGCTCATTACTGAAGGATTTTATCACGCGCCCACAGCACGACTGACCAATTTGCTCGTAAATCCGGGTAATCGGGGTGTGTGCCGGCCAAGAGAACCAATCCGGAATCGAAAAGATCCGTCGCAGCTCGCTGACGGTCAAAAACCGCCATTGCGTTTTGTCCTCATTCAAGACATAGCTGTTGCTCGCCGAATAACTTCTGTACCGCCTTGCAATACATTGAATGACCGACGCATTCTCATCGACGAAGGTTTTGTCCAAATTGCGGTCGGCCCACGCGTTATCCTTCTCGGCCTTCTTGCTGAAGCTGTCCATCCACTTATCCAGGCTCTTCCAATCATGAACTGTAGAGCGCGGGTCAAGAAACTCCTTTAGTTTGCGATGGCGGACGGTCGGCGGTTTCGGGACACGGAAAAGATCAAAATCTTCCTTCTCCTGAAAATACACCGCATAAGACCGGTTCCGCAGGGCAATGCTGCCGAAGTCGTGACTTTCCAGCTGGATCGGCCCCACTACATACGGGTAGTCATTACTGAGCAGTTCCCGCAGGTCATTGTAGGTCCTGGATTGGAAGAAGCTCGGGACATTCTCGAAGAAAATGGCCCGGCATTCAGCAGCTTTCAGAATTTTGTAAGTCCCGAGAACAAGGTTATCAAAATACGATTCCCCGCCGTCTCCGAGGCTACTAAATTCTGTGCAACTAAGCGAGACGAACGCAACGTCAGCCTTCGCTACCGTATTACAGTCCCGCAAATCCCCGTTAAAGAGAAAGCTGTTCGGGAAATTGTGCTTCAAGACCTCGGCGCTGTCCTCCTCGATCTCGACCTCCATCGTTTGGGTGAAATACTGTGTATCACAGAACATGCTAGACCCTATTCCACTTCCAGCACAGATAGAGAGAAGACGCAGGCGCTCATCAGCAGGACTTTCAACCGTAACCGTCTCAAACATCTTGAACCGGAGCGGGCGAACAACCACTTTCCCCTCTCCGTCATTGCGGTAAACGGAAATCTCGATTTTCTCCTGGATGCAGAGAATGGTCGAATACCGATCGCCGCAAGTATCGACGAGCGGCCGCGGCTGCCCGCTGACACGGTTCATACGGGACGACACGCTGACCTCATGCACATTGTCAGAGTCGTCCGAATACGGTTTGTTCTGGATGGTGATTGTCTTGTCATCCTCATTGACGAGCACATACAGGTCTCCCCCCGGCTTGAAGCCTGCTGCTTCGCAGACAAGGCTTTGAAGCCAGAGGCGCGGTTTTTCATGCTTGCTGGAGACCGTGTAGACCTTCTGGAGAAGCAATTTGGCTTTATTCATGTTCGGATATCCCATAGCAGGATCGGGGGAAATCCCCCGAATGCTGCCGAGGGACTTCCTCCTTCCGTGTTATGAGTTTGAATTACCTGTCGGTTTACTCTGCAATCACCCATTTAAGCTGGTCAGGGTGCCTCTCTCGAGCAAAGACGCTAAACGCCTGACTGAACCGTCCTTCACGCTCAACGATACGCTTTAGCGCAAGATCCATTTCCCCTTCGATGCACCCAGGACTGACGGGTGGCGTGACGACGGCTGCTTTCACAATCGCCGCATCCCACCGCGCCACAGGGTCGGTTACCCGCTCCCCTTGCGATAGCGCAACGGACGGGATATCAAAACCATGCTCGAAAAGAACCATGTTTTCCGCGAATTCCTGCGCGGTCATATCGGCCGCCTGCAGTTGTTCGTCGGATACGCGGATCCTGATTTGTACCTCAATCTCCTGTGCCAATGAAACCCGCCCCTTTCGACCGACTGAATACTTCGGCAAATTCTCGCTCAATGGTCTCGACTTCTGCCCGAGTCATGCCATGGCAAAGGATAGCGATTTCGAGTACCTGCTCTTTCATGCGCCGGTAAACATCGTCACCCGGATGCAATAGATGATCCTCGATCGACTGGACCACAACAAGCGAAAAATCATGAGTGCCAAGGATAATCGGGTCAAACCCTTGGGGGAACGCATAGTACCTGCGCCCAGGCTGAACGAGCTCGTTATACTCGCTGACGATCCGATCCGCAGTATGTGCGGGGCGGGAACGCCATAACCAAAAGCCGCCATTTTCGAGCCGGCACCAAATTGTCTTGTATTCCAATTGCTCCTGATTGTTGACGCGTGGGGCGCCACCAACTTCGTTCAAGAGAATGCTCATCCCAATCGCTCCTATGCTCCCGCTGCACCGGGAGCCGTAATGTTGGCTGACTCCCGTGCAGGGGAAACATAGCTGGAACCGTTAATTCACAGCTCTACAAACCACTGTCCATGCTGCAGATGGTTGACGTTAAGCTCACACCATGTTCCTTTCGTTACGCGGTGCACCCGCTCCCAGTCCACATAGACGGGAATACCCTCCTTAAATAGCTTCATGGCCTCGACAAGATCGATTTCACGAAAATCGGGGCCGAGCTTGCAGGTTGTTTCCTTCTGCCTGAGCCGGCTAACATCCCGCTCAAGCTGGTCGAAGGTCTTTCCTGCACCAGAGAGAACTTCCAGAACCGTGCAACCGCCGGTCTCTTCATACCGCCTGAGTGCCCAGTGGAATGTAACGCCTTCCTCTTCTATCAATTCGGCTGCAAATTTGCACAAATCCACATACTCCCGGTCAATCGGAAATGGGCTGTCCGGGGTCCTGGAAACCATCTTCGAAAAGGAAGTCCCCCATTTAGCATCAAATTGCCGCAAGCATGCACAACTCTCTGCCTGTTCCACCCCGAGGCCAATGATCTCCACAAGAGTGTCGAGATCATACTCGTCCATGTTCGGATTCTCCATCAGATAGCCAATGAGGGATTCGGATTCGACGCACATCGGCTTCAGCTTTTCCCCATTCTCCCGTAATGCGTCGAGAAGGGGGAGTTTAAATACCACCGTCAATTTGTCGGCCGCTTCTTCGTTCTCCACGAACGCAACCGTGAGGGTATCTGCATCACGCTTCAGCTGAACATCGTCGAAAGAATAACTGTCGTAGTAAGGCCCCTTAACGGAATAAAGGATGCCTTCCTGCATTTCCTTGAAGGTGATGTTTCCGATGGCGATAACACCACGACCCCCGCATTGCGGACACGTCGCTTGTGAACAGGAACAGAGAATCGTAAACTTGCTGGTCGATTGTTTCATAATCCAAATTGCCTCCCTGAAATGCTCCCCCGCCTGCACCGGGGAAGGATTTGGTACAATCCCCCGGTGCAGCGGGTCTAACAAAAAAGAAGCATTCTCATACTGAAAATTACTCCTTTTATTTACCAGAAACGAAAATCGACTTTCGGAATTCTAGCCTATTCGCTCATTCGATTTTCGTATTCAAGAATGCCTTCGTATGTCAGCCATTCCGGTTTTTCCCCTTCAGGGAACGAATTATGAAGCTCCTTCATCTTCTCAATGTGCTCCTTTGCGCTCCCGCCGCACAGACAGTTCTTGTTTCGGTTCCCGTATCCAAGGAAGTATTCACAATCGCTCTGCAGGCGGTTCAACATCATGTAGTTGAAGCGGTGCGGGTTCTCTACGTATTTCGTCTTGAACACCACAACTAAGTCGCTCTTGATGGGCGAAGAAGGTTCGCCGTCAAACACGTTCCCACAGCTATACAATACGGGCATATCGCACTTGCCAAGCTCTATGTCCTTCCAAAGCGAACCCGTTTCGATGCACTTATAAACGGGCCTGTCCCAGTCGTCAACTCCGACATATTCCATCGTTCTTACATTTTCATTGGTTTTCATATCTACCAGCTCCATTCGTTCGTTTTCAAACGGTATGCCCACTCAAGTAGAGATCGGAACTGCGCTCGCCGGTCTCTTCCCCCACTGGTCGGTTGGAGCAAGCTCGTCGCCGTTCCAGTTATGTCTCAATGCAGGCTTCGTCTAGTCATTCGGCGCATGCCTCGTATTCCGCCGTAAAGACCGAATCCCCGATCACATTGCTGTTGAACAAGACCTGCAGGACGTCGGATTCCGAGCTGCCCTTGCTGATCAAATCCTTGAACACGAACGTCAGGTAACGGTCCTTCTGCACAAGTCGAAGCATTTGCGCCTCATTGAATTCCGGAATCGGATCATCAAATTCCATGGGTTCCATCCTCCTTGTTTTTAGGCATAAAAAAAAGGAGACGCAAAAAGAACATACGTATCCCGTATGTTCCAATGGTCTCCTTGATTAAACCCAGTTCTTATTCGCTTAAAAAGCGGCTCCCTCCATACCAGAAAAAGAGACTGGATGGAAAACTTTGTGTTGATTAGTAGTAATAAAATTATACCCCAAGGTCCGGCAGCCTGTAAATAAAGGAAAAGCCGCCCATGGCGGCCCAAACAACGACTGATTCTTTATCAAGGCAAAACTGTCATTGCTTTACAGATAAAATAGAGGCAAGTACAAGGTCAACTTTCTCTGATGTCGATCCGCTTGCAAGGGCTGAGCCTAATTTCATTGATTCTTTCCCCAACTCGAAATGAGGTTGCTCCCTGATATCCAGATTCGATACCTTCAGACTTGTCACACTTGCTTGTTCCTCATGTGAATCCAAAATCATTTGCTCCTCCTCATTACTTGGTTTTTTTATTCGATCCACGATATGTAGGATGCCTTTTTCTCTCAAGACTATATCTGCAACCTCATACACTTTATTCTGGACATGACTTCGGTAAGTTCCTGGAGTTTCTGCCTTCACTGCATCATTAAGAGCTCTGACACCATGAGATCCTATAAGCCAGCATACCATCGCATCAAAGGGCTTATTTTGTTCCAGCCATTCCTCTAAAAAGGGATCGTTAATAATATCTCCTTCAATCAACAATGCCCCAGATTCCGGAATTTCTGATTTTAAACGCTTGTACTCCATTTTATAGCCGGTCATTGTTGTTTTTAAGTTCCCTCTATGCAATAGCTTAACAGAGCGTCCAGCCTTTTTTAGTGTATCATAGGTCTTCTTTAAGCATTCAAGATTTTCATCAATGCCTATCACAACATGTCCGGTCTCGAGAAGAGAAAGCGTACTAGAACCATCACCCGTTCCAATTTCAACAACGGTCCTACAGCCCTCAATAAATGACCCCATCCAGGCATAGTCATTATTTTTTCTATAATTCTGTGCATCAGAGGACCACGTATTTGCATATTCACTCTTTTGCAAATTTACGGCATCCCTTATTTTTTCCAATTTGGACATTTTCAACACTCCACTATCAATATTGTACACATTAGTACCTACTACCACCCTGGATCGTCGCTTGCTGGCACATCGTTACAGTGCTTCCGGAGATGAAACGAGCGGATTAATCGGCGTAGGCTGCGTGTGGGTGGTGGGAATGTAATTGCTCTCCCCTGTGCCTCCGGATGTCTTAAGGAGCATTAGAGAGACTTCCCGCAAAACAACCGGGGTAGTCTCTCTCGGGCTTAACTTGGTTCAAGGACGCCGACATGTTGAAGCGTTTGAATGAAGTCTTGGGTAAATGAACGAATTTCATCGTCATTGGTGAAACGATGCCCGACAAGATGACTATTTCGACTTGCAAACGCCTCAACCGCTTCTCTCCACTCTCCGTAGCTGGGGGTAAGGGCAGCCAGCGCTACCGTAAATGCGGAGCCCGCAAGTATCGACCCGGCATCCACCAGCCCTCCGAGCAAGAAGCGATCATCAACGCCTAAAGCGGTCCTAACTCCATGTTCAATCCGAAGTGCGTTCATCACAATACCATCTCCTTTGACTTTGACTTTCTTTGACCATTATGGCACAGCCCGCTCTTGGGAGTCAACCCCTCCATTTCCAGACAACGGAATCCGGCCAGCTCATTACAATAAAGTGTTGTTCTTCTCTGTACAATAAAGTTCAGTTCCCGATACAATAAAGTCTTGTTCCGTCCGAACATGGCACAGCCCGCTCTTGGGAGTCAACCCCTCCATTTCCAGACAACGGAATCCGGCCTGCTCATTACGATAAAGTGTTGTTCTTCCCTGTACAATAAAGTTCAGTTCCCGATACAATAAAGTCTTGTTCCGAACAAAAAAGCGACTGCCGGCCGACGCCGAACAGTCGCTTTCGTTTTTACAATGCCTTGACCTCTTCCTCTTGGTCACCTTGATATTCAATACGCCCCTTCTCCGAGCTTCGTTTCTATGCCCCGATGCTGAATGAATACTGATCGTTGCTGTCCAGCGATAACAACAGCTTCTCCTCTTCCCTTCGTTCGGGAGCGGGAAGGCTTGTTTCTCATCGAAACCGGATTGTGCCGTTCTGCAAGTCGGTCCATCATCAGGTGAAAAGCAGCTTCAATACCGATCGCTTTCACCACCCGGCAGTCCACCGAGTTACCAAGCATGTACGTCCGCTTCGTTTCGGCAATGTCCTCCGGAAAGAAGAAGTCGTCGGGGATATCCAAAATGCGTGAAATCTCCTCGGACGTAAATGGCCTCCACAGGTTCGTGTGGTCGGGGTAAGACAGATAGGAGCTTGTCACCTCTTCCTTGCTGTACGAGGCCACCAGCGCCGCCATACGCACGTCCTTCGGCTTAACCAGGGTGTAATTGCGATCTGCCCGGAAATGTATTTTTGCTAAATTGGCAAACGCCAGCGCTTCGGAAGCTTATATCGGTCATTTCATTAGTTAATGGATATTTGCTCGGATGTGTGGTAACTTTGTCCGGTAAATTTGAGGGGGTGATAGATTTGCGGTGATAGGAAAAAAGAAAACTGGTCTACTCTACATGGGGGGTAAACCGAATCTTAAAACGAAAGGAGAAGATGCACATGTTGAATCCTCTGATGCAGTTTCTAGGGCATGCTCTGCAATGGGTCGTTGACCATGCAGACAAGCTATACTATGTCGCCAAGACCATTTTCATGGTGCGCATAGAAACCAAAAAGCGCAGGAACAACGAAGAAGAAGCCACCGCCGGCAAGCAGATGGCTTCTAAGACTACTTCTAGCGAAGCATAATGTGGCGAGCTGGGCGCAACCAGCACGTCACACCTTCTAGTATATCCGTTTCGACGGATCAGAGCCACGGAGCCTTTGCGTGGCTTCTTCTTTGCTTGGCAGTGTAGGCACCCGGTGGGAGTCCGTGTGTGGCAGTCCTCGTCCTTTCCTCTCCCCCTTTGAACGTGGCGGGGGATTACGCCGCCCGGGTCCTACAATTGCGACTTAGCGTAAAAATTATGGCAACCGTTGAGACAAAAAACCTCCTGTCACGTGGACAAGAGGTGGTTGGCCGGGCGCGTCCGTCTATTTTTCTTTTCGACGGAGCTTTTTGAGTATCGCGTCTCTTTTTTCACGGCGTTCTTCAATGATTTCTTTTTGCGAACGATCCTTTAAGGGAACGGGTTTTGGGCAAAATGGAACGATTTTTTTATCTTTCATCCTATTCATCCTTAGCAAGAGAATAGTGGCATGTAGTTTCCCCTCTTGGTTGGCTGGCCTCGGTTGAGAGACTACAAATTCATCTGCTCCCCGCGAACCTATTGAATGCTGGCATCAGATTCAGATTCTTTGTGTTGCCGGCGTAAGTCATTAAAAAACAAAGCGCATAGCCTCGGCTATGCGTTTGTCATTATCGAGCGAAGGATGGCTTCCGATCGGAAACCTTGCCGCTCACAATTTCGATGTACTCCACATCTGCCCCTTCTACAGAGGGCCCTACGAAAACTCGCACTGATTGTTGAACCGTAGAGACATTTTTACTCAATACTCCAGGCCAAGCACTTCCGCGGTAATGGGTTTTTACATGACCGTCTTTGCCAAGTACCCATGATCCTGCTTGACCCTTGAGACGATGGCCTTTGTTGGATCCGAATGTACCTCGGACCGTACTCTTTCCAGGACGTTTACTCATTTCGAATCCCTCCAATCAAGTCTTTAATGGTAAGCAGCAAATCATCATTATCCTCGACAATCTCCTTCACATGTTCAGCTTCAAGTCCACGATTTCCAGAAAAATGGACGGAAAGTACATGCTCCATACCTAAAGAATAACATAGGATATGCACGTCAGCAATCTGCCGTCGACTGAAAAAGGTCCAGTCTTTGGTACCAAATACCTTTAGAACGCTAATTTGCTCTTCTTCAGGCAATTTACCATCATTTGCGGAAAGATGGTATTTCTTTCCCCTTCCGACATTGCCGCCTACCTGCCCGATATGTTCGTCATCAATTTGTTTCCAAATTGCCGCTCCTGTCGTCCGAAAACCGTTCGGAGGTAAAATGGAGTTTCGAATTGCCTCTGCAATGGCAGAGTATTGCTCTCCGAGATTGGGAACCGTCACATTTCTCAGGTACTCGAAAAAGAATTGAAGTACACTGTTTTTCTGTTGTATTAAAGCTTCGCTTTCCGCAAGAATCTCGTGTTTTTGCTTGAAGAGACCTTCACGGGAAACCGCCTCCAGAATCCTTGAACAAGCAGTCTGGACGGATTCGGACAAGCGCGGATGATCGGTATACTTGAGCAAGGTTAGACCGTCAAGATCAGACGGTAGGTGAAAAGAGCCAGTTTCGCCGTCCTGACTAGGCGGCACCGTCTGAGGAAGGATGCAAAAAACCCGTCTACGACCAAGTCTCCCCCAAAATAATCCCATCTCAAACAAGGTATTATCTCGAGTAACAAAATGAGTTTGATTACGAATGGTGGCAACATCGTCAGCTGCAAAGACAAATATACCAAAATCATTCGCATTGAGCTCTCGATCTAGTGCTTCCATTGTATAATCGTTAGCTTCAAACGTGCTGGCATACCAGGAATTAACCTCGATCACTCGTTCAAGAGCCGCGGCAATCTCTTTAGCATATGGGATCGCTTCTCTCGAGCTACCAATAAAAGCTCTAGGTTTTCTATTCATTGTCATTTTTTTATAACCCCTTAAAAGGTATAAATTACGATGACCGCGCCAGCATCTTAAGTATACAGATTTCTAATCATAAAGGGCAAAATTCTCCATCTCCCCCTATACCGGATGAAGGACCTGGCGGAAGCAGATCGAAATTCATCTGAAGCTCAGAATATCGCCCTTCCAATGAAGCGAGTGTTCGCACGTTAAATCCAAGTGCTTCCTCGCTCGACATCCACCGCGGCGCCGGCACAACCCCCGCGAGGGTGATTAACTTGCGGAAGATGCGGCCGTTCAACCATGTACTTGCATCTGCCGAAAACCAGGGATGCTGCAGCAGGAGCTCGATTGTCCCGACACCGAGAGCATGGAAATTCGCACGGTCGCCGAAGCGTTTAAAGATTTCAGCGAATACCCGCTCCCGCTCCTGCCGACTGACAAAGACGGAACCGCCAATGGCGATTACGTCATGATCCTCGGCGATCATTTCCTCCAGCACATCAAGGGAATTCTGAACGTGAAATACCGGTATCGGTTTGCGGCCGACTTCCCTTTCGAGATACAAAGTGTTTTCGCGTGTCTTTACGGGGTCGCCTATCACATCGGCCGTGAGAAACTGATAGATCACGTCAGAATGGGCTTTCACAAATTCCCCGTAGGCGTGAAGATCAACGGGCTTTGGCGAATGCCCCTTCTTGATGGCTTCAAAAAAACTTTTTTCTCCTGGATCCAAAATCACAGACTTATAAGAATCGAACCCAAGCTCCCGCAAATTGCCTTTCCAGCTGTCGGATAGGTCATTGCGGATATTGAAGTAATTCAGGAGAATAAACTGGCCTCCATTTTGCTTCACTATTCGCACGTCATCTTTCCCTTTGCTGACGCCGCTAAATATGAAACGCAGCCCGCTTAGGCTTAGACGAACCGCCTTCGTTTTCGTTTCGGTGACTCTGCAGATATCGCTCATGATCACCTTGATCAGACCGGCCAGTGCGCTTGAGAAGGAATTGATTCGGATCAGCGCCTTGAGGGTCGTTACCCGGCGATAAAAGAGAAAGGCAAGTGCCCGCCGTAAACTCGAACGAGGAATCCGATTGGGCCGTTGGCTCTTCTCGGTAGTCACGTAGATATAATCCTTCGTGACCTTCTGGATGACATTGGGCCGCTGCTCCTTGACGGTATAGAAGGTGTAGCCGTAGCCCTCTTTACCGAATTTCCGAAGGAATGCTCTCTCCTTGGCCGCAGCCTTAATGTGAAAATGATTCATCTTTTTGCTCATGCAACCAGGCGGGAATCCCCGCCGATGGTTACAGCGGAGCTTCCCTCCTTGTTGGTCCTTATTTTCCCTGACTGTCCCTTTCTCTTGGAAGTCAAACTCCTGAACTTATCAAATGACTTCCTCGCCTGTAACGAGAGTCATCGTAATGAACGTATCCAGTACCGGCAGAGCCGGCGTTTTTACGTTCTTCGTCTCTAATTTCCTCCCTGGACGAGCGCATAAGGAATGGCTTGATCGGCGTATTCGTCATAACGGGGTGTACGAAGTGTGCGGCGCGCTGCCTTCCGGGGCTCGATGCACACCAAAACGTCCTGTCCGCCGTTTTTTGAACGAATGTCCCCCCACCGTAGACTAGAATACTGTTCCAGCCACTTCATGCGGAGCATGTACGCCTCCCATAAGCCAACCTGACGCGATTTCTCGCACTCATACCTTAAATAGTACCAACCGCCCGCTTCCCTGCCGCCAAAACAGCGTGTGACCGTGTAGACGTTCACCCAGCGGGCAAGACCGAACACGTTATGGGTGACAATCCAAAACCAGGACAGTGCGGCTCCCAACCGTTTCAGGAAGGGAGTCCGCACCATGATCGGTTTTGTCGGTACCGGAGCGGGAGCGGGTTGCCGAGCGGCCTCCTGCTCCTCGATCTCCTGCAGGTACACGAATAAATCGATTTGATGAACGTCAGCCATAGGGTTAGTTTCCTACGTTGCTGAGAACCCGGGAACGGATCGCCTGGTAAGCGCGGAATCCTTTGGATACGGCGCTGCGTAGCTCGGCCGCGGCGATATCCAGCAGGCGAGGCCGCAGCAAGTCCGGATCGCAAATGACATAGCTGCCGTCATCGAACACCACTTTGTTCCGGTTCGGATTCTCGAACACGGTTGCAGGCTTCCAATAGACGACTTTTCCTAACTTCCCGACAAGACTCCTTGAATCCGCGTTCCATCCGGAGCGGAGGACAACCTGCGTGCCGACAGCATGAAGCGAATAGGATCCTGTTTGTTTCATTCCAAATACCCCCATATCGAATTAGTCCTCGTCCAACTTCGTAACGGTAATGACCAGCTCTAAAACGGAATCATCATGCTTGTTCATCATGCCGGCGAGGTCAAAGAGGGCTAATTGTATGCTGCTCATGACCATGACCGTCAATCAGCACATAGCGCATCGGCTTATTCCGATGGACTGCACCTATGAGTTTGACGAAGCACCATTGACCGGATGATTTGCGGTAATTCGCAAGGTTCAGCAGGATCAGCATGTCTCCAAGCAAACGGGCGCCCAATAAGCGCAATCCGTCTATTTTCAGCACAGATCCTTTCCGGCTGCAGGACTGCAAGGTGAGCGTAGTCGCGTTGAGGGTGACATCCGGATAACCCGTACGGAACTTCTGAATCGCATCGACCGTAAACCGATAAAACTTCTTTTCACGGGCGAAATAAAAGCCGAAGGCGGGATGATGATGGAGCTCATACTGGCCATCGCCCTTCCGACTGACGATAAAATAGCGGTTCAGATAGCGTCCGTACAGAATCGCATGAAACGATACCAACATAGCGGAAAACGGCACCACAACGATGATCGTAAAAACGAACAAGATGATGAAAAAGTAAATTGCCTCTACGTTCATACCAATTACCCCCCATGGGATTGAAAAGGAAAAGGAGAACCGCTTTGTATAGCGATTCTCCCTATTACCTCATCCATTTATGCAACGATTTTGCTGCGCAGTTCAGCCTTTGGAACGACGGAGGCGACAAAATACTGTGTCACCGGCTCCTCGAAGCTTTCCAACGATTCGGCATTGTCGATGTAGACCGGGTACGAGACGTTCTTTACCTGGTTCAGCAATCCCGCAAGCTCGATGGAGCAACGAATCTTCTCCGATGTGGACAGGGATTTGTACTCGGTCTCTTCTTCCCCATACAGGATGGAGAAGTCGAGGGTCATTTCGCCCGTGGATCCCGAATACTTAAAGAGCTGGATTTTCGCCAGATTTAAGAATGAATTCACGTACTCGACCTGCATTTCCGCGTACTGAAGCATGAAGTTTTTGACGGCCTGCATAGAGACCCTCTTCTCTTCCCGCTCCACCACTATCTCACCGTAGATTTCGTGCTGCGTCGTGAGGTCCGCCGACATTTTCAGCTTTGCAGCCCGCTCTGAGACGATTCCGGAGAGTGCATTGATCTCTGTTTGCAGAGCCTCAATCTTCCTTCCCCGCTCCGCCTCGTAAGCGGCCATAGCCGCAGCGTTCCCGCTCGTCATCCATTCGATCTCTGACGCAAGCTGATGCCCTTCTTCCTTGATCGCTTCACATTGCGCCTGCAGTTCCAGGAGCCTTGCTTTGCGGGTTTCGGATTCAGCCGCTGCTTCCGCTTCGGTGTGCTCACGATCGCACGCCCGGCAGCGGTCACCGGCTTTCGGCAGGGGCTTGTCCCTGAGCGCCTTGAATTCGTTGAACCGCTCGTCGAATTGGTATCGCAGTCCGGCTTTCCTTTCCTGGAGCGGGGCTAGGTCGTGAAGCTCTGGCTTGTCCCGCTCGACGGCGCGCAGAATCTGCAAAAACTCGTCTTTGAGGGCTGCCAGCCGCTTCTCGTCGGCATCAACCACACTTTTCGGAACGTCGAGCATACTGTTTGTGCGCAGATAATCGATCTTACCTTGCACGTTTTCGAGCGATTTGTCGAGTTCAAGGATTTCCGCCCGGAGGTTTTTCAGCGTGAAGTCCGGATTCACCATATCGAGGGCTTCGATACGAGCCTGGTCGTCTTCGTGCAGTTCGGCAATGACGTCGGCATGATTAAGCTTCGGGAGCATCGACACAAGCATGTTGCGTGCTTTGGTCGGTTCCGAAATGCCGATCGTACCGAAGTAGCCGGGAACAAAGATGCAGAGGAATAATTCCATCGCCCCCAGAAGCCCGTCGAAGTCCACCTGTTTCGCGTCATGGCCGTTCAGGAATAAGGAAGTAACCTTACCCTTACGGATCCGGCAGAATTCATGGCGGGCAGTTGTGCCGTCTCTTTGCGGCATCTCCACACCAATCTGAACCTTCGTCTCCTTGGCCGACTTGTTTTTCAGGCGTTCGTACACTTCCTTTGTTTTGCCTGTCAGGTCGCAGCCGTAGAAGCACCAGGTAATCGATTCGGCGATGGTCGTCTTGCCCTTGCCGTTCCCCCCGCTGATGCGGTTCACTTGGCCAAACGAAAAGGTCTTTTTCGACTTATGCAGCTTGAATCCGGTAATTTCAACGTCAGTAATCCTCATTCGAAATACCTCCTAAGATATCGATATCAAACCGCGCTCTTTGAGGCTAACCCAGTTATCTCCGCCAATGATCACATGATCAAGCACATCAATGCCCAGTATCTGCCCACATTCGACTAACCGATTCGTAAGCTGAATGTCCTCCGGGGATGGCGTGGGATCAGATGATGGGTGGTTATGAGCGAAAACAACAGAGGCGGCACCTCGTCGGATTGCAGCCTTGAACACTTCCCGCGGATGAACCAAAGAGGCGTTAAGCGTGCCGACGGAAATGGTTTCCCTGCCGATAACCCGGAATTTCGTGTTCAGGAACAGGCAAATGAAATGCTCCTTGTCGAGGAATTTCAGGTCATGGACAGTATCCCGTACATCTTGAGGACAGCGAATAATCACTACCTCGTCCGGCTTCACTCCACCGATACGGCGCGCCATTTCAAAGACGGCCATTAGGTGGAAACTCTGCTTCTCACTCAGTCCAAACAGAGCGGATAGCTCAAATTCAGACAGGGACGCCAGATACGGCAGCCCTTTTTGAAGAATGTCGTCCACAGCAATAGACAGCGGACGGTCCCGCATAAGCGGCTGCAAAATGAGGGTCAACAGGTCTTTGTTCGTGAAGGCTCCGGGATTGCACGTGTGGAAGTACACACTCTTGGCTTCCTTGATCGCGGATTTGTTCAGTTCAGATACGGACATACCTAATACCTCCCTGGTTTTGTTTATGAAAAGAGGGGAGCACAATGGGCTCCCCTCTAACACTATCCGGCATGCCGGCGCTTACTTACTGAGCAATTTACCGATGACGGTGTGTTGCTTCAGGGCTTTGCGCTGCTGGTGCAGGCGGGATACTTTCATCAACATTACCTTTTGTTGTATGCTCATTCGAATCGCCCATACCATGCGCGGGGTCGCCCCCGCGCCAAATGGCAGAGGGGCTTCCTCCTCACATAATGGTTTTTTTGGATAAACCTTCTTATTTCCTCCAGCGCTCTTACTGTTGTTGCTTCAGCTTCCGTTCCCGGAAGACAAGGATGAAGTAGGCAGTCACCCTTTTGACGTGTCTGGTTGAACCTGTGGCTCAGCCTTGCGCGTGCCTAACTTGCGACGAACCTGCTCATTGTTCAGACCAAGATCTCCTTCTCTCCAATCCCAGGAGCAAGCCGGCTTCAAGCTGTCAAAGCTCAAAACGTCCCGCGTCCCTTTTTGTTTGAGTTGGGTACACTCAATCTCAACCATGCGGTCAGGTCGCACGTCCACGATAACGGACAAGCAATTCTGCAAGGGACCGAATTGTGGCGCGTAAGCATGTTGTCTTGGCATTCCAATTTCCTCCTTATCCCACCATATCGAACGCGATTTGATCGTCCGGCCGTTGATGTCCGAGCAGATTATGCTTGAGCTCGTCTAGCCAGAAGGAAAAATGTTGGTGATGGATCGCCTTCCTTACATCCCGATGTCGAACCTCGAAATGATAAAGGTTCTGAACCGGAAAGAAGGAGAAGCGATGCTGCTTTTCCTCTTTCGTCCAAATCTTCTGTGACGTCTCACTGTACCCATGCAGGGGGCGAAACACGTCAAGTTCGATGATGACCTGCAGCCAGTTCACGGTCGTCTCCGCATACTGACTCATCGCGAAGAACCACTCGGAAAGCGGCCGGTCGAAACCGCCCTTATCGACGATGCCCTTTGGATTCAGCCAGCGGAGCAAAAAGAACGAACGTTCCTTTGAACTGATCCCGGGTCTGTACTCCACCTGCAACTGATGCTCCCCGAAGGAGCGGGTATAGTGATACCGCTTAACCTTTTCCGGCAGAAGCCCGACCTGCGCGAGAGCGGCGTTCACGTCGTCCAGCGGCAAATCGATCGACCATTTGAAAGAAATGGACAGTGACTTCATAGGCTAGGCCCCTAACCGAACACCCTTGCCGATGGCGGTGCCAAGGGGGAGCGTACCTCGGTAGTTCTTCCCGGCCGCAAGAATCACGGCATCGTCCGTCGTGAAGCCTTCCGCTTGCAGCTGCTCGTTCAGCGTTGAAGACCATACGAGCAGTTCCGCCGGCGAGAGACCCATGACATTGACCGGAACGAGGTACATGTGTTCCTCCACCTTCACAAGTCCATCACCGGTGAGGGAGTAAAGGGTTTTACCAAGGCTTTGGGCAAGCTCGAGATTTTCTTCCATGCGCGTCTCAAAGCCCCCCAGGTTAAGCAGCAGACATACCTCTTTGGGTTCGGTTGGTTTCATCTGAATTACCGCCTTTCGGGTTCGATTTTATGGGGTTATGCAGAGATGGCGAATGTTCCAAGCTTCAGCGGAACATTATGCTTGAGGAATAGATCAAGCAGCACCTTTTCGTACATGTCCGCGTCCTCTTCCGTGACCTCTTTGCCTCGGCTGCCGACAATAACGCGGATCGGTTGGGACTTCACCACATCGAAAAAGATGCAATGCTCTTTCCCTTCCTGTTCCACGATCGCAACGCCGCCGCAAATGAGGCTTTGGTTAAGCTGGATCGAGACCTTTTTGATCATCCGAATTTCCTCCTTTTTTGGGCATAAAAAAAGAAGATGCCGTAAGCATCTTCCAATTGCCGTAATGGATGCAGGGAATACAATCAGCCGAACGACAGCTTGTCTATCAGGATCAATGTCCCGATGGCGTAGCAGACGAACAGAAAGGCCGTTTGCTTCTTCGATGGCCGCATAACCATCCATCCTCTCTCGTATTGTGAATTTCCTCCAACCAGGGCCCCAAACGCAGGGCTAGGAATCGAACTTTTGTTTGACGTCCTGGAATGTTACTTCGATATCGCCGAGGATGTTTTTCTCGTCCAAAAACTGAACGTATTGCGCGATCAACGCGTCATCCTCTGCCGAAATGCGTTCCCCGTCTACTGCCTGCACGTCCGTCACCACAAGCGTCCCGCCACGGTATGTACGATCGACCGGAATCATCATGACTCAGCCTCCTAATAGTCTCCAAAATGAAAAAGGGGGATCCCACAGGTACGTCACAGACGCACAGTGAAATTCCCCCAAACACATCTCCGAATTACCTCGCCTGCGCATATGGCAGGATCAACTCCATCGGGTGTGGATACCGCTCTTGGAGCTTGCCGAGCGTTACCGCAACCTTACCGATGACGCCGTTCCTCTCCAGCAGCATTTTGTAGCCATCCATGAGCACCCCATCGCTGAGACTGTACATGGTATCGCATTCGCATTGCTCGACTGGAAACTCCAATACGGATAAGGAACCTCCGTTAAACGAAGCGGTCTGCGTCTTGATCATATGCTTAATCTCTCCTCCACACCGGACACAATGAGCCATGAAAATCACGCCTCCCTTATGTCCTTATTGTATCATGACTTTGAATTTCTCCCAAAAAATTTCAGCGGCTTTCTCCCTCGAGCTCTCTTATCATTTTAAGATGGCGAGACTTTGGAGGGAAGCAGGTAACCACCTGGAAAGCCGTACTCGCCAACAACCCAATCACAACGACTACCCAATTCCCGCTTAGGTCTTTTCCAAGAACAACGCGAGAGGGGGCAACCAGACCGGACATTCGTGATTGACGAGCACGATTTTGTTCGGAGGAATAACCCTCGATGATCGTACCGTTAAAGATTGCAACAGCTATGTCATTCTGCGTGAAAATACGATCTGCATAAGCCTCGTTTTCAAGCCGGTCGACAAGATAATGCTCAGCAATATTAATACGGTAGCCATCAATTCTGCCATTCACCGCTTTACGAAAACACTCCAGCTCATGTGACCAGTTATCCTTACGGTAGTCCATGTCTCAATTACCCCCTTTGCGATTTTGTTTTGAAACGCAAAAAAGGCCCAGGAAGCAAAAAAGGGCATGACCAAATAGAGGCCTGCACTTTCCAATCCTGAACCATGATTTTTAATGTTGTCGAATGACAACGCTCCATCTTCGCTGAAAAAAGGACAGCGGAGAAAATGTTGTGTTGATTAGTATTGCCTTCAGTATAGTGGAATTTTACCAATCTAGCAATGAGTTTAGCGGGGAAAATAGAAGAGCCGCCCCTCTGCAGGGCGGCTCGCTTATGATGGGTTACGCTATTGCCTGAAATAGGCATGGAGCGTTAGATAGCGCGGTTGATCGCGGCCCATGTCCTTGTGCAGCGCTACACCAAGATCAATCAGAGCATTCTCACTTCCGCGAAGGGTCCGCACGTTCAGTAAGTGAAGCAGCAGCTGATGGATGGGATCGCTGGAGTCCCGTATCGGGTCATGCGTGCCGATCAAATGATGAGATCGACTGGCTTGGAAAAACATATCCTCATGCCGGTAAACGACCATTCGTGTGAACTCCGATTGGAAGTCCGGGGAGATTTGTTCAGGGAACAGCAGCGCCCGGAACAACTCCGTATCCGATATCGGCAATTCTGTCATTTCAAACCAGGAACGGACACCCGCGAAGGAAATTTCCATATTCATCATCATGTAAGATTCCACGAATAAACTGTCCATCATCTGTGCGTTCATTTAATATTGCCCCTTTATAAAGTCTACTCGTGCCACGTGAAGATCGTCCCCGGAGGCCGATTCAAGTGTCACCGCGATCGCGTCTGGTATGTCTTTTGCATAAATGCTTGGAGCCTCTGTTTCGCCTGAATATAAGTTTAGCACATTGTTGTAATTTACCAAATTTATAATGGGCTTCCCGGTCATAGGATCAGTCATTTTGGTATAAGACACAATGGTCGTTTCCACCGGCGTTGGTGTCGGTCCTGGAGTGGTGGTAACCGGAGTAGTGCCGTTTGTCGGTCCAGGGGTCGTAATTGGTGCAGTGCCGGCCGTTGGTTTCGGAGTCGGTGTCGGTACAGTGCTGGCTATCGGTCCCGGACTCGCTGTTGGAGCGGGAGTCTTCGTAACACGGGAGCGATGTACCTGGCGGGCATAAGTGCCATACAACTGCTCAATGCCAAAAGTGATCGTCACGGTATCGGAGGTATTTTCAATAACCGATGCGGGCGTCGGTACAGAAGTAGAAGAGATCCCTGCAGATGCCGCTCCAAACGAACCACTTTGAATAAAGATGGTTCCAGGGTAAGGGATATCTTGCCAAGGTTTACCCGTATTTGGATCAATTCCCCGATCGCGATCTAGACTCATGAGATTATCGTTCATCATGAGTGATTTGAGCTTATTCGCATATTGTCGATCCGTAGCATAGGTAACTCGCTGCAGCTCGTTGGCAATCTCGAACGGATTTTGCATTCGGAGCATGTTGGAATAGCGAGAATTTTGATGGAAGAATGCAGCATGATCATCAAAGGATTCCTGATAGCTGCTGTACGCTCTGAATTTTCCATTGATGCGATACACTCCCCCATCATCTTCCTCATTCGTTCCGGCGTAACAGTATGGACCCTTCCAACTTGAATTCGCCTTAATTCCGAATACATTGTTGCATATATCCGATTTACCCCAGCCAGACTCAAGTGCCATCTGAGCCAGTGTCACGCTGGCTTTTACGCCGGTGTTTATTTCGGACTGCATGGCATAAGCAGCCCATTTGATAAAGAAAGGGTTCGTAAGGTTTCCGACCGTAGATGGGACGGTAATGGGATCTCCACCACCACCACCCCCGATTCCGCCTGAACCGGAACCTAGAATGCTGCCTGTATTGATGTCTCGAGTCAAAATAAGTCCGGTTTCATTAAACGGTGGCGCCGCGGTTTCTATATAGACATTACTGACGTACAGCATCGGAGCGGTTTTATACTCATAGCCGTTCATTTCGGAAAAATTGACGTCCTCCACTGCATCAAAAGCCGCTTCGCTGGCTACATCCATGATTTTGGACATGAGCAGGATGTAGTTCGTGGGATCGATAGGCTCTTCCCCTTCGGGAATGAGCTCGTAATGAAGGTGCGGTCCAGTCGACCGGCCGGTATTCCCCGATAAACCAATAATTTGGCCTTTTTTTACGGTTTGACCGGTACTGACCAAGGCATTGCTCAAATGAAGATACCGCGTTGTCCCGGGCATGTCTGTATCAGAACTCTTAATTTCAACATAGATGCCGGCATTTTTAGTAGAATCGGGATCGGACTCCTTCGGGTAAACAACCTTTTGGATGATACCATCCTGGGAGGCCGATATAGGTGTGCCACTTGGCACACCTATATCAATCCCGCTGTGAAAGCTCTTTTCCCCCGTTACGGGGTGAATTCGTTCGCCAAACTTGCTGGTGATGATATCCTCCAGGTTCGGCTCGTAGATTTGGGGCGGCAGATATTTCTGAGATAAGAATACTCGTGCGGCTACCGCTTGATTGGAAGAAATTGCAACCGCGATAAGGTAGAAAAACAAGAAGACGACAATGATGATGGCATAAACATACCAAAAGTGCACAAAATGACTGGCGACTTTTTTGATAACCTCCTTACGGAGCTTATCCTTCAGCTTTTGCTTCATTTGATTTTTCAGATCGTTGCCGACTTGTTTCAGATTTTCTGAATTCAGAAGAGCCAAGATTCAGCCCCCCTATTCTACGGTCGAGCGCTTTACAGGCTTCCGGGTTTGCTGCGCCGATCTCGTATTCTTTTTGACGACATTTTCAGTATCCTTGTTACCTTGCGCCTCTTGGAGCTTACGTCCGTTTGCCTTCTTCATTAATTCGATTTCACGATTCATAACATCCAGGTTCGTAGAGACTTCAGTCGTGACCTTATTTTTCAAGTTCACAATGACTTTGGTAGTGGCATCCTTATTCAGGCGGACTTGAAATTCATCTCCCGGATTGAGACGAGTTCCATTCTTAATCTTGGCCGCTCCTTCTTCGATTGCGTGTTTCACCGAGTCAGGCATCTTGACCTTACTCATATCGACGGAGGAAGCCATATTAACCTTGTTTTCGTTCAACATATCAATTCGATTGGCGCTGCGTACACTAGTCGAGTTATTCAGAACGATTCGCTCTGCAAACTCCGATCTGGCAACGTTGTGAGCAATCTTTTCTTTTGACTGTGTGATTTTTTTCTTGAGGTCGTTCGGCAGCTTAACCTGCGCAGCATCGACGTTCGTATTGAGCTTCGGACGGACATTGTAATTCATATCAGGTGATGCGACAGGAAGCGAAACATCCGTTACGGTCGGCAACTCCTTCAGAACCTGACCTTTTGAGAGTGGAACAAGTTTTTTCGTTTGAAGCGCAGAGGCAGCTTCAGATTTTGGAGCAGTAGCGAGAGGCGCCTGTGGAGAGCGCACTTTGACGCCAGCAGTCGAGAGCACATTAATTGCAGAAAGAGGCAGCTTAGGATTGACTGATTTTACTGAAGCAGGTATGTCAGTCTGCGATGCGGCCGCTTTGCGGAATGCTTCGTTTGCAGCAAGTAGATCGTCCCGCTTCTTGACAAACTCGGGCATAGAGTTAAAGTGGGAAGCTACGGAAATACGTCCACTTCGTTTTTGCATGGTGACGTTGACTTTCTCGGTTGTATTCAGACCAGCTGCTTTAAATCGCCCGTCCATGTTCTTTACGAAATCAGTGTGATCAACGGAATTGCCCGTTAACGCTGCTGTGTCAATCGCTCGTTTATACTCAACTTTATAGCGTTCGAAAAGTTCTACCATGATGAAATCGTTGACCGACGTTTCCAATTTTCGATTTTTGTTGAGGGTACCGGCCCTCTGAATTTGGTTGATTGCCGACTTCGGACGGTTTACCATAAACGTCGATGCCTGGCGAATGGCATTCTCGTTGGCATACATCGTGGCGGCGACTTGCTGATCGTTCATACCCTCATTGACGCCTTGAGTGAGGATGGCTTGTTTCACATCGCCACCATCTTTTTTAATATCGCTCAGCCGTGATTTCTCGTCCTTCCACTCCTTGTCCATTCCGCGGAACGGGTTCTTGACGTTATTGCGCAAGTTCTCATTAACCTTCTGAACGTAAGGGGTGTACTGAACAGGTTGACCGGTTTCGGCTGCAACTTGTTCTGCTGCATCCTTTTCTCGTTGGTAGCGCAGCTGCATACTGGCAGTCGTAGCATCATTTAAACTGTCCCCTGCTTTGGAGATAGAGTTGGGATTGAAGGTGCTAGGTACACCCTCCGGCTCTTTTCGGCTAAACATACTGCTCACAGACGCACCCGCTTTGTTATACAGGGAGCGGGTTACATTCCGCTGAACCGCATCCAGGACGGTTGACTTTGCCTTTGGCACCATAGGTATGTGACCAGCAGCCTTCGAGAAAACGGATCCGATCTCTGTGCGGTACTTGAAAATCACGAATACCACAATCGTTTCCAACAGCATAGCGGTGAACCAGCCAGCATTGGCCTTATAGACGATATTGAAGACCATGTGGCCAGCGACGAGCGATAAATCAAGGAAGAGCATGGTGAAAACTGTCATCATGACAAGACCTATTAGCTTTATGAACTGACCGCGGACAACGGAAAGACTAGCCTCCCGACCTGGCAAGAGCGAGGCAAGAAGAGTAACAGACATGATTATGGCATGGATTAAGAGCTTAATTCGCATGAAGATGGTTGCAATTGCCCAAAAGCAAGAAAGACCGAGAATAATGGCAGAGAAAATGGCGTTGCAGAGCAGAATGATCATCTGTTCGTCTGAACGGATTTTCTCAACTGCCGGGAATGTCTTCTTAACACTCCGGAGGGCTTCAACCCGCTCAGCGGAGTAAGGATCCGTCTTAAGGACCTTATCAACCAAATTAGGGTGGTTCTCATAGGCGGAGGAATCGTCAAACTGCAGCATGCCGTATGGCTTCATAACAAGTTCCATCCACATCTGTTCCGATATCGCCTGGACTCCGGTTGTTGTAGAGGTGCTGAGCCCCCCTGGAGCGGCCAATCCCTTGTACATGGTCGCTGCCAGTTCATTCCCTCCGTCATTCATCAACCGAAGGAAGGAGCCGGCATTAGCAAAAAAGGCTAAGGCAACAACAAGCGCCAAGACAAAAGAGAACATCGTCTGGAGCGAGTCTAGAAAGCGAAGTCGGACAACCTGCCATAATACATAGGCAAGGGTAATGGTAGCGAAGATACCGAACATGCTCCCCCATAGTCCGCTTCCGAGATTGCCTCCATTGATTCCCGTCAAACCTTGAATAATTTCTTCGACTCCATCAATTAAACTATCCATGAATGAAAACGTGAAGGCTTCACGGGCAATGAAGTTGAAGAAACGGGTGACCTGTACCCCTCCCAGGAATACCATCGATAAACCATGATCGTAAACCGAGTTAACGCTGTCAGTCGCTTGTGCTCCCACTTCCCAAAAATGCCGCTCCGGAGTCAACGTCTGGAACGAATAGTGGGAGGGGCTGTACTTGTTATAAAGAGTGCCTGGCGTCTTATCGGTTGGGATCATGTCATCCATGGAGTTCGCATACGAGATTGTAACTGGGACAGCGAAAGCCACCAACAGGGTTAAGACGACGCTCAGAATGACAAACATGCGTTTAGATGGCTTCCTAATCGTCACCCTCGGCATCTTCATTAGGATCCAGATCCTCCTCTCCAGAAGCAGCAACCTCTCTGTGGTACTTGGAGAAGCGTTCGAGCACAGAGTACTCGTGTTCTTCTTCCTTTTCGTCTTCTTCTTCCTCCTCGTTTTCTTGCGGCGGACGGGTATCAAAGCAATCAAATAAATGCTGGAACACGACATCTATACGCACAAGCCCAACGCGGCCATAAATGTCCTGCATCAAACACTGACCATTATCGAGATTTTTGATCATATCAATATTTTCTTGTGTGATTTCCAAACCGAAAAAAGCAAGGGTTTTTTCGATTTTGGGGCGGTCCGAATCGCGGAAAGCAAATTTTACGCCGATGTTTCCCGCGAGGTCGCCAGCAACGTCAGTCGCGTTTTGAGTTACAAAGATCGCGCCCCCGTTGAGGCTTCGTCCTGTACGAACGACTTTATCAGCAAGCGCCTTGCCTGCCTGTGTACCCAAAAGCGCCCACGCCTCGTCCATGAGAACGAACTTGAAGATCGAGCGGTCATGGTAGATGAACTTCTCAGCGAAGCGTGCGATTGCGAACATAATAGCAACTGACATTTTTTCAGCGAGCGAATAGTTATCCGGCAATTTGTCCGGTTCAGGCATTTTAAGATTTTGGACCTGCAGAATGTTGATCGCATGATCCATGTTGATCGTGTTTTCCCCACCCGTACCGAAAAGCAGTTTGGCAAAGGACAAAGTTTCAAAGCTCTCAAGGATTTCGGCAAGCTGCTTGGCTTGCGGTCGTTCTTCACCCATCTGATAAAGAACTTCCACACATTTTGAAAGGTATGGCTTCTCCATGGCAGCAACTTGATGAACGGCGCGGGATATGTAACTGTACTCCGCACTATTGGTTTTGGTCGAAGAAAGATAAGAAAGAATTTCGACCGCGGCCTCTTTAGCCGTTTCAATATCATCCAGCATGACAAACGGATCGAGCTTGCCCATATCCTCTTTAGAAGAGGAAAGCGTAGCAACTTGTAACTGTCCGTCAAGTTCCGGCAGCATATCCGGCCAGTGGGTACGTTCGCCCTTCGGGTCAAAGATGAGCGACTTCCCACCGAGTACAGCTCCGTTCTGATAGGCAAGCAAGTTGGCCGTCACCGACTTACCGCCGCCGAGCGTCCCTGTTACCGTCATGGATGGGCTTCGGTTGATTTGGCTGGCATGGCCTGGATCAAAATAGACAGGATGGCCAAGAAAACCGGTTGTGCCAATGTACAGACCCTTTCCGTCCCCGAGCTCCTGCGTGGCACCGACCATCCCTGCGGCAAGCGTCTCGGGCGGGATCCGCTGGATATAGTCGGACACGTACCGGGGTGAACCGGGAATGAAGTCATTGAACAGCAGCCATTGGTCGCCCGCGGGCAACTCGATATGGATGTTGCCGAAATCACGATAATGGTCCTGGATAATCTTCACATTGCTTTTGAGCATGTTCAGGTCGGTGTGATACATGCCGAATGTGACGTGAGTGATGAAGGTCGGATTCTTCCGCTTCTTGTACTCGTCTTCAAGGTACAGCGCCCGCTCCTGCTTCTCCTGCAAGTCGAGCGGCACCTGTGCGTTCGCCTCGTGGATGTTCTTTACCTGATTATCAATGTCCATTTTCTTCTTGCTGAGCTTCTTCAGCGCGTCTCGAGCTTCCAGAACCTCCACTTTGATGCTCATCTCTACCGGGAATGGCAGAGTAGCAGCGCTGTAGAGCCACTCACTGCCGGGCATTTCCATGTTCTCGGGTAATTCAGAGAGTGTTAGGTACGCATGGTACACTTGCTTATCCTCTCCGTCATGCGGTTGAGTAATCTTGATTCGGCGCGGGTGAGAGGCATCGATATCGCCTTCCGCGAGGGTTAGAACTTGACGGGAATCGTACAGGAATGTACTGACGCCGCCCCGCTCCCCCTTCGTCTTTTTCGGACTCCATCCATCACCATCCGCCGATCGGAGAACAGGATCGGCAATTCCCCACCAAAAATTCCGTTTAATCAGCCATTCGATGTTCTCGAGCGTTGCCCGCTTCACTTTCATCTTGCGGGAGAGACGGTCAAAGATTTGACGCTCTTTTATCGTGTAGGCGTGGAACTCATGTTCAAAAATTTCCGGCTCGTTTAAGCCAGTAAGATTTTCGAAGAACCGCTTCGGATGAAGAATCATCTTTTTGAGCTCAACCGCAATCGTTTCAGCCTGTTCCACAAGGTCCTTAGCTTCGTTCTTTGGCAAGTAGACAGCGATATATGCTCTGTAATCGGCGTTATTGGAGCCATCGACGGAGTTATAATTGGTGTTCAGGTAATCGTCCATCGTATTGATGAACTTCTCCCCCCATTTTTTCATGGGTCCGTTAATGCGTTCCTTTAATCGCTCGTGATGTTCGGATATGTCATGCGTCCGTGGCAGCCACAAGATTTGAAACTGGTCTGTAAGGAGTGCGAGGAATGATGTTTGTGTAATGAGACGGTCTATTTTTTGCTGCTCGCTTAAATGGTCATAGACATAGGAGTCGATTTCATAAACGGCCCAAACGGATTTATCGTGGTTAAAGATCAGGTTTTGCTCGAAATAAGCAACTGGGAACTCGATTTTGATTTTGTTTATCTTTTTCTTTGCTCCTACTGCCAATTGGGGGACCTCCTTGTTAAAAAGAGGGGCGCGCTATGCACGCTCCCTCCGGATACGGTATATGACTTTGCTGCCGTAAGCGTAATGCTTGGTGTGTTCAAACTTCCGATAACGATGTAGGCGCTTGGGGCGCATCCAGTATTGAATCATCCCAAGAAGCCATTTGTGAGGAGCCTTGCCATCGAGCTTTTGTTTGGCTATCAGCCAGGTGGCGCCGATCGGTAACAGGAAGATGGTATACGATTTGGGAAGGAAAAATAGCAACGTGTTCCCAAGGATCCAGAATACGAACTCACAAACCACGAATATACTGATGACACGTAGGTTTGCGGGGACGGGCAGCTTCTTTCCTTCCAATGCGTAGACCACCCAATCAAGGTTCCAAATCTTGGTGTAGTTTGAAACCGTGACCCGAGGAGATTCGTGCTTCTCGCTCATTATTTTAAGAACGAGTCATAAATTTTACCGCCGATAGCCGATACCCATTTCCAGTTCGTGAAGATGGCGACTACGAGTGCAATGCCCATGAAGCTTATCATTTTCATCCAGTCACGAGTGAACAGGAAGTACACACCCACTGCAAGCAGCACGGCCGGAATCAGCGCGTTAATGTTTCTCTCAAGGCTGCCACCAATCGCTACACCCACACCTGTTGCGAATACTGGCGATACAATGGAGAACAGGGCGATGGACAGCAAGGCGATTTTGAGAGCAGTGTGCAGGTGTTTACTTTTCATCATTTCGGGTAAATCTCCCTTCGAATATAAGTATATTAGTATACTAGTTATTTGATATACAACTATTGAGACGCGGTTGGAGATGGGGAGCTGCTTGCGCTCGATGTTGGACTCGGGGACGCAGTCGCCGGAGCGGAAGAATCTGTCGCGGAAGGCTCTGTATCTGCCTCGGGCATTACAACCCCATTGGACAGGACATACAACCGGCCGTCCTTCTGTATGACCCGCAGCTTCCAGGTGTTTGTGAACGGCTCGCCTAGGTCACTCTTGACGATTACGACTGCTTCGATGCGATAAGTGGTTGGCTCTCCCACCTTGGCAGGATTCTGATAGAAAGACACTTTATCGAGCTTGTCGTAAGTGAAATCCGACTTCTGAAGTGTTTCCGGCGATTTAACCGTGTCCGCATAGAAATAACGTAGCTGACTGGTATTACCATCGTACCAGGAGTGCAGAAAGCTATCAGCGAGGTCTTCGGCCTTCTTCGCGAGATCCTCATCCCCTACCGTAGTTCCCATGGAAGACATATCCACGGTAACACCACGTTGCTGCTCGGATACAAATCGCGGATAGTCTTGGATGACCGGGCCTTCTACAGCAAGTGTGACAGGAACGACCATGTACGTCTTCTTCTTCACGATTGGCGGCGTCGTAGCCTTAGCTTGAGCGGCCAGCAATTGATCCGGGAGAGTTTGAACATCTCTCCAAACGACTACGGTAACGTCAATGTGCTGCGAATCAATCAGATTGGTGGAGTAGATTTCCGCGGAGGTCACTTTACTCGATCCTTTAACGTCGAAATTCTTTAACCCCATTTCAGAATCAATGCCCTTAATGAACTTGGTTAGGCGTGAGCTCCGATCGGCCACATAGTTCGCGTCCCAAGTGAAATACTCAGTTGCGAAGTCAACGGCGAAGCCTTTGACGGAATCTGAGACAACCGATTCATTATTGCCGTTAATGATCGTCTGATTGATGGTCCGGTTCCCCTGGGCGAAGGCGATGGCGCCTTTCAGTAACAGGAGACTCATAAACACCCAAAATACGGATCGGAAGACCTTTTTCCCTGCCATGCTCCTCGGCGCTTTCGGCTTGATGGCCTTATCCGATTTTCGCTTCGGCTCCGCTTTGGACTTCTCGGCTTTTTTTTCAACCTGCGTCTCGTTATCTGCGTCTCTATTCTTTTTTTTGAACAACCCCAAACCTAAATCACCTACCTAGTGTTGATTTCGTTTGCTACGTCCTCCCGTGGCGAGTATCCCAAATACAAAGACCATCACCGCGATTAGGATTATTGCGGTCTTTGCGTCAAAGCCCATGAACCAATCCCAAGTGTCTACAACTCGTCCCCATAAACCGGGCGCTTCTCTGACCACGGCTGCTGAGGCTTCATCTACGATGCTGGCAACCTTCTTGTGGGATTCGTCCATCTCATTCGGCTTATAATTATCTTGCGGAGCGGCGGGCGTCTCCACCTTTGCCGGAGGCTCGGGGGCGACTATCTTCTCGACCGGATTGCGGATCAGGAGAACCGCGAGAATCAGCGCCAAGAGGACTCCCACACTTGCGAAAATGACCTTTTTGTTTTTACTCAATCGCTCACCTCCCCTCGAGCGGGATTGATGTATATTAGTTATTTAATATAATAACATACCACTATTCTAATTAATATATGACTATTGGAAAATTTGTCCTATAGAAAAAAGCGATTCAGCCTTCATTCACGATAAGACGTAACTGGGGACGTCGCTGATCTTGGAGTCGCGGCGTCTTTTCTGTGCGCCGGCTCGGTGACTGCGTGACCGAGCATATTTGCCCTTTAGTGAGCCTAACGAATCCGTAGGCCCGCTTCTGCTCGGGTGACATTTCCTCATATTTCATGCGGTTAAGCCTCCCCTTCTTCTACAGCCGATGCTTCCCCTCTTGCTGCCATTATGTCCTGCATCGTCCGTCCTACTAGAACCTTTGTGGGGAATTTCTCTGTGAAGACCGTGCCTGAGACAGAAAGTATGTTCTTCAACCTTGTCTCGTAGATGGCGTTAGGAACAATGAAGGCGATAATCCCATTTTTTTGAGCCTCGCTTACTCCTGAGTGATGAAGAACAGCCTTATATCTCTCGAGTTTGTTGGTGATAGACACCTGGATTGGATCACCCTTCTGGAATGGTGATCGACGAATTGGTTCGCTTGAACGATCCATCTCAATGTAATAAATCTGATTCAGAATCCGCAGCACCGCATCGGGACGAATCTCAATTGAATCGTTATGGCCGTAAACTGTTAATGCCGGATACCAATCCCACTGGTGGAACTGCTCGGCCGTGGACGGCATCAGCTTGTACTTGAGATCGAGGTATACCTGTGCGACCGCCCATAGATGATCCTTCCTTGCCCTCTCCAAGTCGAGCTCATTTTTGGAAAGCCTGTATCGCTCCACATCCACGTCTTGTAACCTGGTCTCTATAAGCCTGAAGCCTTTATGGGATAGAAAGTACCAAGTCTCTTTCTTGATCCCATTGTGTCTCTGCTTGGGATTCTTCCGAATCTCATTGGGATCAGTTTGAGCTCTTTCCAAAATACCCGCCTGATAAAGAAACGTCATTCTATCGCGGGCTTTCCGTCTAGGCTCCTTAATGTTTCTTCCCAAGAAATAAAGATCAACCACTGCAGTCAAAGGCATACATCGACAGAAATAAAGGTCGGTCAGAAACTCCCAATCAACGTCGTTGCTTAACCGATCAACGTACTCACCGAAAGACAAGTCCTTTTTCACCCTCGGCTTCCGCTTTTTCTCTTCATGTTCGGTTGAGATCGTAGCCAAATAACCCTCACTCCTTTCAGTTCATGCCTTTTTTACGCGCTTTTTTTTTCAATCGGGGCGTTTTAGGGTGTTAGTCGCGAATTCGTATCGGTCCAGTAATGCCGTAACCGTGCGGGAAAATCGCACAAACTGCCTCCCAATGACGACGGAAGAAAAACGGTATAAAAGACAGAATAATTAACAATCCCAAATCAGTACCTCGACACAATAAAAAACAGGTAGAAAACAAAATGAATGACATAGCTGGATACGAATAAAAGACAGTCCTAAGGCCAAAAAAAATCCCCCCCTAGCCGTATCGTTTTGAGCTGCTTAATTGTCTGACAGGCTCATCTTAATACAGACCTCCCCCATTGGGCAATGTTGGCAAAATGGAATTTTGGAAGAATGACCGCAAGGTTAAGCGGTGTATTTGAGGAAGGATCTTGGCGGGGAAAGAACTTCACCTGTACTATCGACCAGGAAACAGATAATTCATAAATGGTTTATAACAGATATCCCCGTTGGGAGCGACTATTATAATCGGATTAAAATGAGATGCAAATAACATCATAATTTGATTTGACTATGATTATAATTGGACATACAATCATAGTAGATTGAGCAATATTTCATGGGGAGGAAAAAGTATGAAACTGCATTACTTCGTTGGTAACGATATTGGGAATAGCGAGCAAGACATTTATGTTCAAGGCAAGTTGATTCAGCAGCCCAACGTCTTTGCTGTGGCCGGTCAAAACCCTTGGAATGATGACGATCTCGATGTGCAAAAGAACCTGAAAAACATTTACGATAACCTCGCGGTATCGATTGTCTCCCCTGTTTTGCGCACCGGGCTGTACCTTGTCGGACGTCATGCGTTGAAGACGGTTGGTGAGAATGTCACGAGCCTGTATGTGAAGGGGAACAATGCTAAATCCGATCAGGATGTTCCCTATGTCACTACGCTTGCCACAATCGCTGGCCGCGCCGTAGAGGAAGCAACTGAAAAAGAATCCTCTGTTGATTCGATTGAAGTTGAAGTTGACATGGCCGCAGCGCTTCCCGTAAAGCAACATACACCAGCTAACGTTGAGAAAATGAAGGATAAGTTTATGTCCGGTACCCATATGGTAACCATTCACTTGGGATTGACCAAGAAGGTTGACGTCAAAATCAAGTTCGTTTACGTACATATCCTGCAGGAAGGCACGCCTCCAGTCTTTGCACTCCAAATGGACAAAGACGGAAACTGGAGAACCGGCAGCTATGACGGCGAGGAGCAGAACAAAAATGATTTGTTTTCGGAATACGCATCCACCAATGCACTTGAAGGCGAAGTGGACGGCAGCATTCTTGATGGACTGAACATCTTGCACCTTGATCTTGGAGACGGGACATCGGACACGCCATATACAAAGGGCGATGTGGTGGACAAGGACTTCTGCAACGGAGTTAATCACGGCGTCGGTCACGCGATCGGAGAAGCGATTAACGACCTCCTTGCTCTCGCTCCGCACGCCTTCAACTCGGTATCTCGCCAGCAATACAGCGATATTCTGAAAAGCCAATTCACAAAACGCCCGCACAAGTTCTTGAGCGAAGCATTGCAGGCATTCCGGCCGCATATTGAGAACCAAGTCAATCAGATTATTAAGCACATCAGCGATCAGGTTCTGCGGATCGGCGCAAACGAGATAGACGTGCTTGCTGTTTATGGCGGTGGAAGTATCCTCATGCGTGAGTATATCTACCCAAAACTGAAGGAACTGGCGGATCACTCCCGCTTCAAGTTACTGTATGTGCCGGCTAATTATGCTGTAACCCTAAACGCTGAGGGATTGGACTTCTTTGTGCGAAGCGAAATATACTCGAGTTTGAAGGCCGTTGCTGTTCCTGGAGCCAAAAAGCAAATTGCGGCAGCGAAAGAATAATGGATAAACGACTACATCCGATTGGGGGTGAGCACGTTGAAGAAAACACCTGTTGTACCGGGAAAACCGATTGTAATGAAAACCCGGGAAGATGAAGAGCAATTATTGATGGATTGGGTCAATATGCAATCCATGTACAGCGATTCAATTCGGTATTTAATCCAAAAAGAAATCGCTGAGAACGGCCTGCGTAATCTGCAACTGTTCATCCCTCAATTCCGGACGATAGATAGCTTAAAGACCATGTCTGCCTATCAGACAACTGGTCCCGTACGGGAGCAGTCGTATATAGCCGCACAATCCTCCCCCAATGCCATTTCTGCAAATGTACAGACTGAGTCCGTGGCGCCAGTGACCTCACAAGATGAAGCTGTCGAGAGTACAATACAAGGAAGCGCCGGCAGCGATATTACGGCAACCGAGCAGTCAAACGGGGAAGGATTTAGAGCGCAGAACAACATTTCGGATTCCTCTTCTGGGGATCAACTACCTGCTATCGTGGCACAAGACAACATGAATGAGGCAATAACAAGCGAACGAAAAATACAAGGAAAAGATGCAGTCGCATCGGAATCGCCTCAGAAACGAAAAGGAAAAAAGAAATTCGGCTCTGATGTAATAGATTCCTTCGCAAACTAATAAAGACGCCTCTTCTATTTTCAAGGAGAGGCGTCTTTCAATTTCATTACAAGCCCTCAGTCTCAGTAAAATAAGTATTAGACTGGCCCCAGAATAGAAACAGTGGCAGCCATCGACGATAAAAAAAGGTCCTAGACTGCCGCAGTTTTATTAAGCTATCGTTTCCCGTTAGTTGAATCAAAATTTGTGATATTCACTTTATATATATGTCAGTTGGATCAAACACTACCTGGCACAAGCTCAGTTATCCGTTTTGATATCGTGTATTTCTTTAACGATAACCGATGCCTGGGTGACTCCAATAATTTTCCCTATTGTCAGTCTATGCTTCCCTCCATCAGCAATGTAATACTTCCCTTTATACTTAATTACTACAGGGTAGTCATTACCTGGATTCTCCAGAACCTTTTTATAAGAATCTAAGGTATATGAAGAATCAAAATTACTCATCTTATGGCAGTCTTTCAAGCACTCATACCAATTGGGCCCAGGATGGATTGGTTTTGCAGACCCAACTAGATCAGATAAATAGATAGTTTCCTGCCGACTTTCAGAATTACTTGAACTCGGTTCGGGACCTTCGTAAGACTCACAGGGCATTCCCTTCAGTTCTTCAATTCTATCGGGTGTTAGCCGCAAATGAAGTTCCTTTTTCCGTTCTTTTTCTTCTTCTTCCTTCTTCAATTATCAAGCAGCTCTTGATCCTTTGTCATAATATTTCCCCCTATTAGCTTACTACTTCCACTTTGTAGCGATGAAAACAATTATTACACTGTCTAAGTTCTATGATAATAATCCCCTTATCAGTTTTTACTCTTTTTCTGTTGATTAGCGTATAAGACTGATGATTACATTTTGTACAACTCATGATTTCCCCTCCAATCGCTCATCCTAAATTATACCATCATAAATCATCAGAGTACGTTTTGTCAGGCAGCTGTTGTTGCGTCATTGAAACAACCATATTGAAGCTCAACTGCCCTCTAGCTTAACGCCGCTTCTTAGTCTAGAACTACCACAATCTCTTTCCGTTCCGTATCAACATCTGAGGTGAGTTCTTCCACTGGCCGGCGCTTGGCCACGAATGCCGCAAGCGACGCGATGATCAAAAGCATAAGGATATATCCCGTATCCCGCGATAATAAACGGTTGCGCGGCATTGTCATCACGGTCAAGGACAACGAAAGCTGGATTAAGGCCAGCGATTACCGCGATCATACAAGCTGCCAGATAATCGTAAAACTTCATCTACCTCTTCCCCATCTAAATATATATTGAACTCGAGCCCACCTTGTCTACGGTTATACCGATGTCGGTGTACTTTTAATATTACAAAACGACATTCATGGCAATTTTTAGGGTAACAATATGTAAGTCCTGGAAATGGGGGTTAACGACAATGGTTTGGCTTAACGTGGATCGTCCTAACCGGAAGTGCACGCTGCACGAAAGCTGCACTTGTAAATATGTTGGAAAGAAAGCGGAGACGAGTTTTAAAGGCATTAAGCAAATGAAGCGGGATGGCGGGTGGCTCTGCTTTGATGATGCGACAATAGCAAGAGAATTCCAGATAGAGAACTATGAAAACTGGTCGTTTGGCAAACATTGCTAGCCATTTTATTGCAATAGAATTTGGATGCGATTCTAATATAATTAGAATCAAATATAGATTGAATATGAATGTGATTTGAATGCGATTTAAATGCGATTTGAATTTGATTTGAATGCGATTATAAAAAAGGCTGAACTTTTCTCGCTTGTTGGGCACATGTAATGAATCAAGTGTAGACAACATATGGACCGTGACAAACAACAAGGGCGCCACAAGGCGCCCCTATTTCAATCCATATTCCTCTTTCAAAGCATCCTCGATGTGTTCTTGGACATAGCGACGAATGAAGGCGTCTCTCTTCCCCCAATCTTCATCCTTCCGGAACAATCCTACTTTTCTAAGTCGATCTGTATCCGGCAACTCCCCCCATGCATGAATCGCAAGGTCCTCCAACTTACGTTCGATACGCAACCGTGTCATTATATCGTTCACGCGTTCGGTCTGCTGTTCTTCAATTGTTTTAACCGGCGGAAGCAATTTCTGCTGTTCTTCAATGACTCGAGCTGTGGCGATCATCACTTCTTCAAAGAGAACAGACTTTGCGGCTTCAATCTTCTCCTCAAACCGCTGTTCCATCTTCCTCCGGATCGATTCATAGTCAACAAGTGAATCACTACTTGTAGACCAATCGTCCGGAAAAGGCCGAACTTCGTAGACGGACGGCAGCTGTTCAAAGATAATCTGCAGATTATAGCTCTTTTCTCGCCCTTCTTTTATGTACCTGGCAATTTCTAAGTCGGTTTCATCATAAATTTTTTCTCCAAGGATTCTATTAACATAGTGAATCCGTTTGTCTTCCAAAGCCTTAAACCATTGGTCGATCGTGTTGTGATGCTTGTCTACAAGCTTTGAAAATTCAGTGATTTTCCAAGCCTTGGTCAGTTCCATTGCCTCTTCCCTCCCCCAAAATGTGGATCATATGTGATCTTTCCAGCGTTTATCTTATAGATTCTCCTAACTATCATACACAATTTAACGAAATTCGTCATCCACATATGAATCACATATGAATGAACCTCCTATATCACTCCAACAAGTGATTAACAAACTGTAATTCATAGTGAAACACCATATCATATTCGGTTTACCATAGGTGAATCATATCGCAGTACCGTATCACATTTGGTTTACCATAGGTGAATCATATCGCAGTACCGTATCACATTTGGTTTACCATAAGTGAATCATATCGCAGTACCGTATCACATTTGGTTTATCATAGGTGAATCATATCGCAGTACCGTATCACATTTGGTTTATCATAGGTGAATCATATCGCGGCACCGTATCACATTTGGTTTATCATAGGTGAATCATATCGCGGCACCGTATCACATTTGGTTTATTAAAAGTGAAACACAGGGGGGAGTTGGAGTGAGAGATCGGGAAACTAAATGACAAAGTGGGGAGTGAACGTTAATATATATATTAACTAACATACAACTATTGGAGGGGTGGAGCTCGTTTGAAATTTATTGGCATGGTTTTTGGTGGAATTCTGTCAGCCATCGGGCATACGATTGCCTTTATGATCAAGACCTCGTACATCGCTGTACGAAGATTTACAATGGATCCTGCTAATAAAAACTCCATGTGGAACATGCAGGCAATATCCATATTACTCGTCTGCATTTTATGTTTTCTCTGGATGGTTGGAAGGTACCAGGATTTGTTTTACGGAATAGGGGGGCCAGTGTTCTATCGATCAATCCCTTTGTTGCTTCCATGCTTTTTAGGTCATCTGATATACTCGTGCCCATTGTTTTTTAAAAGTACTTACTCCAAGCCGATCATTCAGACGTTTTTGAACGCTTTAACAATAATGGCTGCCGGTCAAATCATTATGCGTTTTGTCCCGATTGGCACTGGCTTGATTATTGCTTCGATTATGTTTGTAGGCGTAATAGTCCTGACGTTGTACTACACGCTCCATCTAAATATACGATCCACGGTATTTAATAAACTTACACGCACGGTGGAGGAGGCTGTTTTAGCGTCTGAAACGGGCGGAGCATCGAACCCAAAACGAAATAAAAAATCAGTGGAGACTGACGAGCTTATGAACTTGGATGTGATTGATATAAACCAAAAGGGATGTTTGAGTCACCTCCGGTACTATTCAGAAGAATGTAAATTGGAGCTGTTTAATACGGTTCCGACGAAGGAAAAGCAAAGTGAGTTGAAGATCCTCGGTAGGAGCGACCGTGCCCAGCATTCACAAATCATCGGGGGTACCGGCGCCGGTAAAACGCTTCTCGCTACGAACCTCATTACACAAGATTTGCTGAATGACTTCATCGGATCGACCATCATCGAACCGAAAGGGTCACTCATCAACCGACTTTCTAATTTCATGGATCGGACCGGGAGAACTTATCGCAGACTGGACCCGGAGTATGAACAAACCGATGTTCTTAACCCACTGTATGTACCAGAAGGCGAAGATATTGAGCCAATGATCGAGGCTAACGTCTCCGCATTCCACGGTTACCTGGGGCCAGACGCTGAAGCATACTTCAAAAGTCGTTCAACACAGCTCTTGAGGGTTGGCATTAAAGCACTGAAAATGGCTTTCGGGAATGATTGTACCTATCTTGATCTAAACAAATTGATTCAACCGATCAATGATGATTACCGAGCAGAAATCATGTATGAACTGATCGGAAAAGAAACGGAAGTACCCGTACTGTTAGAATATACACGGAATATGGCTGCAGGCGGGAAATTACAGGAACACGCTATGCAGACCTATTCAAACCTGTATGATTATTTGAGCGAGTTAACCTCTAACAAGTATATACAACGTATCTTCTGCGGACCATCGACGTTCAATATTGACGATTCCCTGCGGAATGGGGAAGTCGTATTGGTTAACGGAGCATATGGTACGTTGCAAACCCTGACCTACACGGTAGGCCGACTGTACATAAACCTGCTTCGGGCAAGTACATTCCGGCGTAATTTGAAAGAGAAAGTCCGGCCTCACCAATTAACGGTGGACGAGATCGAAATGTTTGCCGATGAAGAATTCTCGACGTTTTTGGAAATGGCACGTGAGTTCGAGGTCTTCGTGAATGTCATCCACCAAGGAAATGTACAGTTGGAGGATGTGAGCAAAAGACTGAGTGTCATGGTCAAACAAAACGCCGTTCAAAAATTCATCCTGGCCGGTCTCGATAATGATGACGCAGAATACTATGCCGACATGATCGGTGAAGATTATCAGATAGGGATTAGCAGCGGTACAGATGAAATGTCCACCACCGGCTTTAAGACGCAGATAAAAGAGGAAAAACGGTATCGAATTCTTCCAAGCGAAATTACTCGCTTGAAGGGTTACAATCCCGAGACAAGTGAGGCGGGGGAATGTTTGTTTAGAGGTGTACAGAATAACGTCAGAATGGATCCGGTCATCGGGCTAGTCTACCCGCTGCCACGTAAACTATTTGAACCTCTCACAACGACCGTGGAAACGAAGGCGACCATCTCGGTGGAAGGTACTGAACTAAAACACATTTCTTCGGAAAAACAGCAACCTGGCCTAGATGAGGAGCGAGGTGAAGAACTTCAACAACCAAAGCCCAAAAGAGAAGAACCGCAGAAAGAGAGCAAACTTGATCGCATAAAGAAAAAAGCACGAGAGGCAAGAGAGATGGATAAGGGAGAGGGGGAAGAAATAGAAAAATCAAACACCGGATCGGTTCGTAATTCCGCATGGGATAACGGGGGACAAGCAGAAAAAGAGGTTGCTGCAGCAACTGAACCACCGGTTCAAGAAAAAGAAGGGACGGAGAAGAAGAGAGAAGCCCAAAATCCAGAAGGACCACAGGTAGCAGCAAAAACTAACCCGAAGCTAAACGAACTTGAAGAAAACTTAATCCGGAATGCACAATCAAGCCGAGCTGAAAGAAATAATCAAGGTACGGAAGCTGGGTAATGCAACAAGCAAAAGGCCGACGAGCGATCGCCGGCCTTTTTTTGTGTGCTTATTAGTCTTCCTCATTTTTTATATCATGGAAGCTTTCATTAAACATTTCATAAGCTCTACGACCGAGAGGGGAGAGGGTGTATAACTTTTGTCTTCCGGACTTGTCGTAACCCGCAAATCCCAAGCCTTCCAAGTAACAGACAGCAAAATTCAATTCGCCGCGGCGAACACCACTTTTAAGAGACAAATCTTCCTTATTCCAATCACGTTTAGCGAGAGCCTGCATAACGAGTTTCGGGCCGTTCGGTAAATTTTTAACCGCCATTTCCAGATAAGGTTTCAATGAACCCTCAATTTTAAAATCAAACATGGCCAATACGCCCCTTTATGGAAGTGATTCATTAACTAATATACTAACATATATATTGAGTAAATTACATACAGCTATCAGTCCGCAAACTAGAGAGTATACATTAAGACGGGAGAGGAAAACAACACCAATAGACAAAATATTATTTTTTCGACAGGAACGGGTAATAAAACGTTAGAAAAAGTCGATATATGTAAGAAAGAGCATTGATTCATTAACCCGTTTCAAATGGATTGAATCATCATCATGAGAAAGTCGTGAGAGAGGTAAAATATATAAATGGAACCATTATTTTGGCATCATTTTATCATTAATTTTTTGTGCTGGCCTGTATTATTAATACTTGGATTCGCGTTATATGGCTACAAAAACAAACTCGTCAACTTGATCATCGTCTCGGTGAGCATGCAAATTGTCACAAGTTTAGCAATCCAATTCGAGAACCTGGATGGATTCGGCACGTTTGCTCAATGTATCACCATGTTATTGTTAATTTGGCGGTTGAGATTCAAGAAGCAGTGGGCGGAAGCCGTACTCATAACAGCGACAATTCTTGGAATCGGGATTTTGGTGCGAAACACAGTGTACTTCTTCTGTGACCCCTCATCCCGAATTGAGGAAGATATAATCCTGGCATTAACCTTCGCTGGTTTAGCACAGCTGGTCGTTACCCTCAAGCTTCAGTTTACTTTCATTAGAAGTCCGAGGGTAAAGGCCAAGCACGGCTGGAAAACAAAACGTATCAGCGTAGGTTTTTTTACGCTGCTTTCGTTATCGGGTTACATGATGTCGTACCTTCCGGATCATGTCGCCTTCTTTCTTGTTACGGCTGCCATCATTTTCGATCTTATCTACTTGATGGCCCATTCGATAAGACTGGAATTAGAATAATAAGCTTAGTGGACAATGTTACGTATGACCATGGAGAGTTTGGAATTGCACTCTATTTTTATTTCCATATTAAGGTTGTTGTTGTTAGCGATCGCTCGTTTAATGGAACTGCGGAATTTTTGTGCGCGGATCCACGAAATCTCAACGAACTTGCCAGCCATGTTTTCATCAAAAAAGATACGGCCATTTTTTTCGTCAAAAGTGCGGGCTTGATTGAGGTTTGCATAGATGCCGCTTTGGACGCGAGAAAAACCGGCATTCTCCAACTTTTCTTCAAGGATCATGTACTCATGCAGTGATTTTCCCTCGGTAAAGACACTGTCTTGCATGTGGTAATTTACACGATTGTCTTCATCTACCTGTATATATAAAACACGATTAAGGTCGATTTCAATCAGTTCATAAGGTCTTTCGTTATTCAATGTCGTTTCAAAGTGGCCGGCAATACGCATCAGGTCGTTATAATTTGCCCGGTAAGCGTCAGCAAACTTGCGAAGTGTTTGAGGCATGGGAATCATTTGGGCACCGGATTTACGGTTTACACCAAGTTCCACATCACGGATATAGCCATGACTTAACCCACTCCTCTTGGCTGCTTCCCTCAAACTATAACCGCATGACATACGCAGAGCTTCCAGATGTTGCCCGATGTTTTGATTCATTGAGAAAAATCCCTTCTGCATTAGGTTTAGGCAGAGAATTGGCGACCCGGCTATCATAGCTCTCGCATTAGACCCGTAGTTTTGCGTCCTGCATTTTCACGCAGTTTGCCCCTGCATACAACCTCTGATTAAAATATACCATGTTTAACCTATATTGTGGGTAGAATTAGTCGAATATTACTTAACTTTAGTAAGTATAGTACATTGAGCATAGTGTGTCGAAATCATCAAATTCCCATTATGTCGAACAGTGTCTAATAGAGTCCAAAAATGGAAGAAAGATGTTGACCGAAGAGTCGGGTATATAGTACAATTTGCCTGTACTTATTATAGTACAAAAGACACACTCCACTCAAACGCAAGCTCTGATCGACCCGAATTGGAATATCAACACCGTTGAAGGGAAGAACTATTATGCAAGCATTGCCAAAAACGAATGTTACGATTACCATCCTCATTGAAGGAAACCAGGGCGACAATAATTTCTCGGCGTATATTCCTGAGCTGCGTTTGGGCGCAATGGGTGACACGGTGGAAGAAGCCAAAGCAAACGTGATTGATCTTGCCAAAATGGAGCGGGATCGGTTGCTCAAATCCGCTAAGGTAAATGTTCCGATCATTGAAAAAATCGATCTGGCTGTATAACTAAAAATCCCGTTAATGGACAGGGGAGAGGGAACAGAAATGTTGAACCTTCTCCCTTTTTTGCACGCTATCTCGCATTGAATAAATCTACTTATATAATACTTTAAAATATTCAATAGCAAAAAATTATGAGAAAATCAGGAAAGGGGATATAATCGAGTTTAGATACAGGGAGGAGGTAACAATATGCGCCATTTTTTCGACCCATCACTGCTGCCGGTAACTACTACCGATTTGGACGGGAATTTCCTTTACGCCAGAACGCATGGCCTGCATTACTATGGATATCCTGACATTATCGTAGAGCAGGGGGGAGAAGAGGCGGAATTGTTGCTTCTCGATATTCTGGATCGAATCTTCAGTCTCGAATTCAACATTAACGCTACGTGGAACTACAATGGGAGACTTTTCAGACTGGAGACAGGTGATGATGGACTTGCTCACGTAGTTTATCCGGAAGCGGATGAGGCTCGGATCGTTACTATCTTGAATCCTGATACCGGTCTGCCTGCGAAACACTTTTCAAAGGGGCTGATGGAGCTCTTCAACCATCCGGAAGCAGAGGTAAACGGTGAGATCCCTCACAGCAAAGAGATCCTGCTGTATGTCCTCGACCAAGTAAAAGCGGGAGAGTTATATGACGAGGAAGTAGTCATCACGTATGAGGGAAATGCGTACGGAATTAACTGTATGTCTGACCGTCTAGGGAAACCACTTATTGAAATATATCTGCAGCAACCGGCATGCGATCAGCCGCGAACCGAGAGACCGAAAAAGAGCCGGGCAAGTCATTTGTCTCGAGTAAAATAGTCCTTCTCTTTCCAATTGTCGTATAGTAGTATATATGTATATATATTAGTTAATTATTCTATATATAGCTATCATTCTTATTGAAGGGAGTAAGCAATGGGAGCTAAGCCGCCAAACTTCATTGAGGAGCTTGATTTCGTCCTGACGCATCCAAAGTGTAATGTCAAAGTGCTGGAAAGGTACTATAACAGTTGGCTTTACATGTTTGAGTCCGTTCCGCTCTTTGCCATTGTTGATCACATGAGGAAGGCAACGCCCAAACTATTGAACGAATGGGCAAAGGAAAACAAAACGGTTCGTTCGCTGTTAATCGAGATAGATCCGACCCGTGATGATAAAGGCGGAGCTGCCAAAAGAACCATCACCGTGCACGTAGACCTATCGAACATTACCCCGGAGATGAACGAGATCTATCGAGTCTCTTGGGAAACCGAGCTCGATGAACCGATCGTCAATGCACATTTCAAGACAAAATCGCTGCTTGTGATTGACAGGAATGATGGGAATGTGAATCTCGTTGGTATCAGCAACCTGGGTGCCAACCGCTATCATCTGTATGTGAAAAAAAGGAGGAAAACAGGATGAATGAAGCGTTAGCTGCAAACCCGATTCAAGAGTATAAAACGTCCCTGCGGCGCAGGCAGATTCATCAAGGTCTCGTAATCGGTGTGGAAAACCACTCGCCACTTGGCAAGAACATGCAATGTGCACTTATCCACTTAAACAATGGCCTAAAGGGATTGATTTATGAGGATCAATTCGATCGCCATAAATATCGGTCCCTTGTCGGCTTCATCGACCATACGATTGATTTCATGGTGCTGGATGTAACGAAACTCGGAAAAGACGCTGAGCAGGTTAAGGTCTTTGATGAAGAAAAAGGGATCGTCCTTCTATCCCGCGTCCAAGCCATCGAAGAACTGCAGGAAGAATTTTGGGAGACAGCCGACCTACAACACATCGTAACCGGCCAAGTTTCGGGTTTTGAGGACGAGCGCATATATATCCGCATCAAGGGAGTAATCTGCGTAATGCCGATTCAAGACTACGAATACGACTGGACGATGTCCGGCCGGAACCTGCTGCCGCTTGGAACAGAACTTACCGTCAAAATTACACATATCGACCGCGAAAAAAAGCAGGTCAGGGTTTCAAGAAAAGAACTACTTGAAGATCCGTGGGCACGCGTCAATGAAAAATATGGCGTAGAAAACTTTTATGCCGGCCACATTACAAGCGTCGTTCAAGATGTGGGAGTTTTTGTGAAACTGGAGCCGGGGGTTGAAACGCTTTGCTGGTTCCCGCAAAAAATGCCTCGTGATGGAATCCTTGAGGGAAAAACTTGCACCGTTCGCGTCAAACATATACACGCAAAAGCTCGTAGAATGGCTAGCAGAATAGTCGCGTTCCCGCATGAACTCTACTAAGGGAAGGACGTCGACTGATGGAGAACATGGTTTCCCCACTCATCAAGCCACAGCCAAATAACGCTGTACCGGAAAAGCCGCAATGGGATGATCCGTTTGCGTTCGTTACCCATATAAGCCCGCTTCCGAATAATGATTTTGATTTCATCGACCGGAAGATACAGAGTAACTGGATCACCGAAAGAGAAATAGAGCTGGTTAAGTTCCTCTTTGTTCATCGATGGCTTGTTCTAGCTCAAATAAAGAAACTGTTCTTTCCGGACGTACGGGAAGATACCATTCGAAGAAGAATCGATCGTATGATGAAATTCGGTCTTATCCGGCGCGTCCAGTGGACAAGTTATTCCTCACCAGGTCGGAGCAGACCGAGCATGTACGAACTGGGTGATAGTGGTGCGGATATCCTAAAGTTCCGGTTCGGCATAAACCCAGGACCAAGGGATCCTCGAAGTAAGAAAGCTGCAAGCATGCTGTATCGGATGAGGTATGTCGTCACGAATGAGCTGTACATCAAACTGCGAGAAGCATTTAACATGGTGCATTTCGAATTTCATCCCTCCCTGGTATGGAAAGAAGCACAGGTAATTCCAACAGCAAAATATGCCCTCCGAACACCAGGAGGACGGGAAATGCCGTTCTATCTTCTATGTCATCGAGAGGACGAAAAATGGGTCAAAACGATACGTTTCCAGGCTCGCTTCTTCAAAGAGTATCTCGCTAACGTAGAAAAAGAAACAACCTTAGTCGTATTCGTCTCAACAGACGAAAAAGCGCTGCTGGCTAGCAAGATCATGGAGCAAGAAGGCGTGGGCGCCGCTACCTGGTTCATTACCGATAAAGACATACTGTTCGATAACGTGCACTTGTCAAAAGGATTTTTCTTTTATAACAAAGGCGAGAAGACCTATTACGATTTAGGATAACAAAGAAGGGAGGGGTCGAAGTGTGCTGTATACGATGAAAATCGAATTGCTTACGGACGAACGGCAGCATGGGCAACTCAAACAAGTCATGATGCGTTTCAATGAAGTATGTAATCACATCAGCGAGATTGGCTTTCGGACTCGGACGCATCGCAATAAGATCAAATTATCAAAGGAATGCTACAGCCTCGTGAGGGAAACGTATAACTTGCCTTCGCAAATGGTAGTCCGAGCCATAGGCAAAGTCGTGGAAGGTTACAAATCGGGATCCAAAACTGAACTCAAATTCGGGGAAAATACATCAGTCGTCTACGACACACGGCTTCTTGCATTCAAATGGATGAACAGAGTATCGATATCGACGTTCGAGGGTCGGATAGAAGTACCGTTCCGGGTGACCGGGTATCGACAGGGAACATACGACAGACGGGTAACCGGGCAAGCTGATTTGATTTTGCAGGATAAGAAATTTTACTTGCTGCTGCTGGTTGATCTGCCCGAAGCCTCAAACATTACGTCAATGGAATTTGCAGAAGTAGCGACATAACTAATACTCGTATATTAGTAAGTATATATACGAGTATTCCTGAAAGGCAGGTGAACTCATGAAACGACTGTTCCTGGCGTACGACGATAAAGATTTTGCGGAATGGATTGAGGAAGAATTAACCGAGTATGGACGATTTGTACGCAGCATAGATGGTCTGGATTTCTTTTTCCCGCAATGGAATGCCGTTGTTTCGGCTGATGTGATCATCCTACCGGAGACAGTTATTAAGTCGCAAGAATCGTTTTTGAACCTCTACCACACAGTCAAAACGGAGTCACCGGAAACGGTGTTTCTCCTGATTTATCACCGTGAAAAGGATTCGTTCATTGAACAGTTAACTGCCGAGGGCAATGTGTGTGTCCACTACGATGAACTGGACACCGGTCTGCTAGAAGAACGGTTACGCGGGAAGAAGCCGCTAATCACTGCTTCTACTCCGGTTGTGGCAGAAACACCAGACGATGAAGTGTCTGAAGTGCCGGCAAGGAGGGTTTTGGAAGAAGTACAGGACTCCCTATCTTCTGAACCGCCAGGAATGACTACAGTAGAACGAGAAGCGCCAAGAGCGCTTGCGGAAGTTGAGCTTGCCAAATCGGAGAACATTCAGACATCGAATGAAGTAACGGGCAGCAGCAACCTGGATGAAGCGGCCGAGAAAATTGCCAAAATTGAAGTGATACCCGACTTAGCCAGTCAAGCAACCCAAACAAGACAAGTGGATCTAGCAAACCAAGTTCGAGTTGAAACCGACCCAATCGAGAAACAAAGCGAGAAGGTAATGCACGAAGATTCTTTGGTCGAGACGGGAAGCTCCTTGGCAGTTGAAATTCGGGAGAAACCAAAAATTGATGCTCCAAAATTAAAGAAACGGCGATCTCCAGAAGAGCAGAAAGCGAAACTCCAGAAAATAAAAGAAAGAATCGTTATAGAAGAAAAGATTATCACGGTTCATGTACCTATCCATGTAAGTTCAAAGCTTATCTCTGTTGTTAGTTTGTATCCCCGAGCTGGCGCTACATTTGTTACATCAAACTTCGCTCGGATGCTAGGGGAGAATAAGATACCCGTAGGTGTACTAGAGCCGGTATCCCCCAGCATGGGATCCACCTATTACGAGCTCATGCACGGAGAAAAACGTGCACCGAAAGAGTGGCGGGCTTGGGCTCAACAAATCAAACAGAACGGACATGTTTCTCCCATGTATGACTGGGTCGATCATGGTGTGACTTGGATGCCATCGACTATTGAACCGATGTCACGATGGTCAGAGAAAGATTTAATGGCGTTGCTTATGGCAGCTCGCAAACTCCCCATCGTGCTATGTGACATTTCATCCAACTATCAAGATGATCTGAACCAAATGATCCTCAGTGTGTCGGACGAGATCTGGATTGTTGCCGATGGAGACCCAATACAACTCAATCACTATTTCAAACAAGTGGATTCTTTCATGACAAAATATCCTGAGAAGCCGCTTCGTATTATCGCAAACAAATGGAACTCCTTCATTAAGGATAACGAGTGGAAAGAAGCGATGGCCCATTCGCCGACGGCTCATATTCCAGAACTAGGGCCGGAAGTAATCAAGCAACTTTGGGCAGGTAAGATGGCATGGGACGATTCGAAGCTAAAAAATGTTTTGTCCAAAAGCTTTAAGCCTTTGGCCAAAAACATCTTGCCCAAACAATTCTATGGGCTCTTAAAACAGCAGTATGGGATCGGTGCTAGACTCAGTCACATTTTCAAGCAGATGCAATCGCTGGAGGACGAAAAGAATCCGGCCAAGATGTTATAGAAAGAAAGGAGTGGAAATCATTTATGCGAAAGTGGATATCGTATCTGATAGGCGCTTTATTGATCGCCGGAAGCATATTCGGATTTTCTAAATACATGAAAAGCTATGAATTGAACATCACCATGATGACTACCATTAAGCCGATTCAAATGATTCAAGCAGGCCAATTGATTACCACGAATATGATTAAAACAGTGTCCATACCAACCGTTCAACACATGGAAAATGCTCTTACGAATCCTGAAGACATCATAGGAAAAAGAGCCATTGTTCCGATCGGTGAAGCAGAGGAAATCCTATCGTGGAAAATCGGGGAAGACAACTTATATCCAGGTCCAAAAGAGCAGTACATAGGATTCAAGGTAGATTTTGAACACGCCGTCAACAATATGGTGCGCAGGGGGGACAAAGTAAGCGCATTGGTCGAATATACGCAGCCCAAAGTATATGATGCGTACTCTGGTATGGAGCTCGATGAAACAGAGCAGGCAAGGAGAATAGCCGCCGATCCATCTGCTGATCGTTCGTTCAAAAAAGTCTTTAGTAAGGTCCTCTTAGAAAATCTGACGGTCGCATACATCAAGGACCAGGATGGAAATGAGATTATTGATGCAGGGAATGCTGCAGCAGTTAACCTCGCCATAAACCCTTTTGACCGTGACGAAAATAATCGGGAACGCTATCGCCAAAACGCTACTGGCCAACCGGCTTATATAACCTTTATCATGTCTCAAGCACAATATGAGGACTTTGCAACGGGTGCAAAAGAAGGCACCATAAGGCTCGGACTTCCTGGACAAGAAATGCTAGGAACCATTGTGAGTGAAAATTCCAGCACTGGGCCCCAAAACTCTTCCTCTCCAAGCCCAAGCCCAAGCCCGAGCCAGGCCCCCGCAGCTTCCTCGAGCCCATCTCCAACTACTGATAAAATCCAAACGGAATCCAATGGAGGCTAACATGAAAATCGTATATGCCACCACGAAGCCGCAAATCGCGGATTCTATCTCGACCGTTGTATCTCCAAAAGATGAAATCGTTTTTGCCTATACAGAAGCGGAATTGAAAAAGACGCTAAACAATACGTCCGATCTTGACCATCTCTTCGTCCATGAGGATTTCTTTGGCAGTCAGTATCCATGGGATTGGGCTCATGGCCTTCGAACTTCTACTTCAGCAAAAACAAAAATTACTGTTCTGATGTCGGACGGTTCGGACTCAATTTATCGAGAAATTCTGTACCGTTTAAGCTTGGATTTTCAGCTGTCACTGGTCCCTGGAGCGCTGACGGTAGAAGAGTTGTCTGATGAGATCAAACGAATTCTCTACCCTTCAAAATCCTCGAACCATTCGGAGGATGGTCGTGTGATCAGTTTCATGTCTGCAGCACCAAAAGATGGTTCGACGACCTTGGCCATCTCAACTGCTTTTTGTCTTGCACAAAGGGTACCCGACAAAAAGGTAATCCTGATTGACCTTAACCTCAAGAGTCCTGAAATTCGCGATCACCTGCACATTACATCAGATAAAGGCTACCCGTTAATTCAGGCCGATTGTGATTCTGGCACTCTCGAAGCTCCATCTCTGATGAAAGCTTGTCATAATGTACGAGAAGTACCTAATTTGTATGTCTTAACCGGCATTCAACGTAGGGAGTGGGCGGAGAAAATATCGCTTGAAGAGGTGACCCATCTCATTCGGGTTGCAAAGCAGGAATTTGATGTCATTTTAATAGACGTACATTCCTACCCAGACCAGGCCGCAACCCTTAAAGTCGTAAAAAATGCTGATGAACGAATCGTTGTGGTCCAGCCCCTCATAACCAGTTATCAATCGAGCTGGAACGACTGGTTTAACAGCGTATGGCAGCATTATGGTCTGGCGGAATCCGATTTCCACCTTGTCCTAAATCGCGGCTCCAAGAAATTGCTTGAAAGTTTACAGATTCAAAAGAGCATGGGCTCCAAGGTAGTGTCTCATATATCAAATGCCGAAAAAGGCGCTGGAGTCAGGGCAGTGAACTTCGGGAAGCCGATCTATATGGATCCTGAAAATGATCAATTGGAATTTAAACAAGACGTCCTTCAATTTACAGCTTGGCTTGCCCGAAGAGCAAACATTGAACTTTCCCCATTACCGGCCGACCACAAAGGAGCGCTCAAAGGGAAAACGAGAGGAATGGGTGTACTTGGGTTTTTAAGGTCAGGAGGCAAATAAATGAGTAGCAATATGATGACTCGAAAAATCCGGAAAAAGTTCAGTGTTGTGGAGCACCTTCAAAGCCATAGACAAGAGATCAAAAATGAGCAACTGAAACAGGGGTATTTGCATCGATCCTTGGATGAAGTCGTGAAGATCGTCCAGGAAGCCCTCAAAGCGCCTGACGGATCAGCTGCAGCTCAAGATGAACAAAAAGAAATTATCCATCAGGCCGGCTTGGGTAATCCACTTGCTCAAGAAAGAGTAAAAGCCCTGATTAAGCAAATCATTAACGATAAAATGCTGTATGCAAGTATTGGTCAACTGCAGGATCGGATGAGTCTATCCGACGCAGTCTTTGCGCTTACGGTAGGTGCCGGTTATATCGAAGATTTGTATAAAGGAAAAGACATTGAAGAAGTTCAAGTAAATGATACAGAAATTTATGTGATGAAAGATGGCGTGTCAGTCAAATACCCGAGAAGCTTTGATTCGACGGAACAGGTCATTCGTTTGCAGGAAAGACTTGCTCTTTATGGGAGAGCACGCATCAATGAGCAGCATCCCATCTGTCACACGCACATGTACAACAAGGCCCGGCTAACGATGACTCAAGCGCCTTATTCTGCTTTTCCGACCATAGCCATCCGGAACTTTATCTTGAAGGACCCGAGTCTTCAAAGTCTGGTCGAGAAAGGCACTCTTTCTTTGGAAATGTCCAAACTGCTGAGCTTGTTGGTGAAATACCACGCCTCCATTATTGTAGCCGGTGGGACAAAAACGGGAAAAACCACGACCCTGTATGCTTTGGCCAAGGAGATCCCTCACCTGGAGCGTATTCTTACGCTTGAAACAGAGCACGAAATGATGCTGCATGAACGGCTACCGGGAAGAAATATTGTTGCGTTTCAATCCTTACCTGAGCTCGGGATTACAATGGAAGAGGCATTTAAGCCTCTACTTCGCGAAAGCCCGGATCGGATTGTCGTGGGTGAAATACGGGGAGCCGAAGCATCGCAAGCTGTACAAGCAGCCTTGCGCGGTCACGATACGTTGTCATCGCTCCACTCCAAATACCGGAGCATGATTATTACGGACATCATGGATATGGTCAAGCAGGATGGGCGATCCCATGATGACATTATGCTTAAAAGCCGCATTGCGAGGGCATTTAACATCGTCATTTTTCAACGTTTTTTCAAAGTCAATGAATATAAGAGCAGGAGGGTGATGACCGAGATCACGGAAGTTGTCCCTCGAGAAAATGGAGAAGTTGAAATGAATCCGCTATTTGAATGGGATTGGCGGACTGAATCCTGGACTCGGACGGGGAATAAAATCAGCCCTGAACTCATGGAACATATGATGAACTGCGGAGCTGAAACAAAAGAATTTATCGAATTGGGGCTGCTATAACATGCTCCTGATTAAAGCAGCATTCATGCTAGTTTTTATCGTAGGCACCTATTTCATCATAAGTCCTGTTCTGGAGAGCTTGGCGGTCGGAGTTGTTCTCTTACGGCGAAACCGCTTCTATCAAAAACGGCGAAAAAACGGACGCGGTGTAGAGGACGAAAAGAAGGGATATAAGCATCCCCCTCTCTTTAAAAAGATGGACGAATATCTGAGCATTGCTGAAGTTCGGATATCGACAAACCATCTTTTGGGAATTTGTTTGGTCATCTTTGTCGCATTTTTCCTGCTTTGTTACCAAATCATGCCGAACGTTCCTTATGACCTTATCATTGCATTGTTATTCTCTACTGTCCCACTGCTCTGGTGCTGGTCAAAATATCAAAAAAAGACGCTTGCAATGGCTTCCGTCATGATTCCCACGGTTCAAAACTTTATTGGGTACTTTACGGAATCAGACAACCTGGAAGGGGCTATCTACAAATCAGCCCGGACGGTACCATTTGAAATTGCAAGTGAATGGAATCGGTTAATCATGGATCTCCAAACTGGCGATCGACCGGAAGCTGCTTTAATCCAATTTGCCGATCGAGTAGGGAATGACTGGGCGCAGTATTTCGTTGATATTTTGATTACACATGTCGATACCGGCGTCGATATTACCTCATCGCTATTTAAATTAATCAATGAAATGCAAAACACGATGTATAACGAGGAGAAGCGGATCACGTTGCTTACAGCATACAAGTGGGGAACCGTTATTATGGTCGCTTTATCCGCTTTTGCTGTTTACTTTAACATCAGGATGGATCCGGAAAATTATAAGTATTATTTTCACGATCCAACCGGTGTCAGAGTGGTAACGTTGTCGATTTTCGTGTTGTTTATATCGTTCGTTGCCGCAATAAATATGGGCAAAAAACGCGTATAGAAAGGGGGGATAAAGTTGGTAGTATGGTTAATACAGATCCTTTTTGCACTTGGTGTAGCGCTGGTAGTGATTCCAGTTCTCGCTTCCATCAAAATCAAAAAGCGTCTAAGGCTGCCTGCAGCACGATTCCGAAGGAAGCAAAATTTTCATGATCTCTACCAGTCTTTGATTCAAAAAGAGAACACGAAAAAAGGGAACTACAAAATAGCCCGTCAATTAAAAACGGCAGGGCATCCATATGGAATGCAGGTCTTCCATTTCAGGCTGCTGCAGATGCTGTTGCCGATTGGCATAGCGATTGTTTTGATCGGTATGTATTGCCTGAAAAGTGCAATGAATGATGGTTATACCACGAGCTTTCCGTTAATTGGTTTCATTCTTTTCGTTATTCTTTTTTATGCAGCACCCTCCCTTCTTCTTATGTTCTTTGCTCATAAAAGGAGGGAAATTCTCGCCTATGAAATTGTTCAATTTTCACACCGCTTAGTTGTTTGTATAACGGATAAGATTCCGTTGTATTACGCGATAAGGAGGGCAGGACGGACTAGCAAGGTGCTCAAGCCGTATGTGGATGAAATGCTGATCGATTGGATGGATAACCCTCGAGAAGCCATTAATCGGTTTGGGGATCATGTTGGCATCAATGAGGTTTTACCAGTAACAAACACGCTCTTAGCCAGCTGGAACGCACCTCAAGATAAGATCATTGAGCTATTCCACCAACAGATTAGGAATATTGATACGATGCGAGACTTTCATGTGAAAAAGAAGATTGAAGCTTCACCGCTTCGTGTTACCTTCGTCATTATGATCCCCTTCATCGTGGCCTGTATTTTAACCATGCTTCCGTGGTACAGAAGTTTTATCGCCATCATGCAGCAGACCTTCTAGGACTGGGGGACAAAATGGACAAGTTGATTATTACCATCGTCGTTTCCATAATTGCAATCGGAATCACGTTCTTTATATTCAACAACCCGAATGGCATTGGGGCAGGTCTGGACCATGGAGCCAATAACACTAAAGAGAAGATTATCAATGCTACATCAAACCAATAACCAAATTGAGAAAAGGGAGATAAGGACATGGACAAATTAATCGTACCGTTGATCGTTTGCATATTGTTGGTGGGGGCCTGCTTCTATATGTTTAATAGCGGGAACGGCATTAACACCGGCGTAAACAACGGATCTCTACGCGTTCATAATAAGGTGACTGATTTTGACTACAGCGGCAGCGTAGCTCCAGGTTCCGGACAAACATTGCCGACTGGAGATTAATAGAGAGGAGGAAAAGGAATGGACAAATTAATCATACCGCTCATTGTCTGCATTCTCTTGGTGGGAGGCTGCTTCTACATGTTTAACAGCGGAAGTGGCATCAACACTGGCGTAAACAACGGATCTCTGCGCGTTCACAACAAGGTGACTGATTTTGACTACAGCGGCAGCGTAGCTCCAGGTTCCGGACAAACATTGCCGACTGGAAATTAATAAATGGATAAGCTGCCCATTATCATCATTACGGCAATCATCTGCGTTGGCGTATCCGTGTGGATATTTGGGGGAGATAGTGGCCTTAGCAAAAGCCTTGGCGATGGTTATAACCATCTAAAAGATGAAGTGCGCACTTACGGGTATGCACCTGGGCCATGAGATCGAAAGGGGGAGGGGAGACCCTCCCTTATCTTCTAAGGAGGTGAAGGAGCTTGAAGCGGCTGAAGACTTGCTTTTCTAAATACTTGGGAAACGAAAAAGGAGTCATGGACCTGATCGTACTCTTAATCATTCTGCCCATATTCCTATGCATCACGCTGAGTTTAGTCGCTTATTTCAGTTTCATGATGCGTCAAGCTAAAATCGACGATGTAAAAGACCGCGCTTTACAAATGGTCCAAACACAGGGCTATTTTACTTCGGAAATCGAAGAAGATTTGAAAGATAAGCTTGCCACTCTGGGGTATCCCGAAGTGACCAAGAACGGCATAACCTATCCCTCTTTTACGGGAAGCACAAGAACCAAGGTCTTTCGTGACGATCCGGATCCGACGGTCAAGCTAGTCATTCAATACCCAGCCACTGAGCTAAACCGGATTTTCATACTGCTTGGGGGAGGGATGTCGAGTGAAGATCCAGGCTATTTCCGGTTGGAAGGGTATGGACGAAGTGAAAAATATAATTAAGCCAGGCAGGTTAGGGAATCAAGAAGGTGGTATTTCCATCATGCTCATAAGTCTGTTTGCCATGATTTTTTGTGTCGCCATTTTAGTCGTCTGTATGGATTATGTATCGCTCTACAATAAAACCAACAAATTAAAAAATGATCTCAATGCGGCCGTTCATGCTGCTACGCTATCTTATGATAAAGATCAGCTGACGGCTGGTTTCTTTAAACTTGACACGACAACCCTCGGCTATAGGGCTCAAGATATGTTCTACAAATACCTTCAATTAAACATGAATCTTGATAGTCAGAATAGGGCACTCCCTGGAAGCCGCCTACCCAATCAAGCCATTGTAAATGTGGATGAGCTTTTATATGTGGACAGCGTAGCTAACGTGGTCACGAGCCTAACCGATAAGCAAAGCAATTGCTCCTATGATTCAAACACTCATATGGTAAACTGCACCGTTTTACTGAATGGAGGATCAGACAAAGAAATATCCAGAACGATAAATCAGAAAATAATCGGCCCTTCTATTGTGGCCATCATAAATACGTACCATAAAGGACTAGGTGTCCTCTCGGATGAACCTCTTTTGATTCCAGCCGTGCAAGAAGTTGATCTTACAATAAGATAAGAAATTATTTGGTGATATGGGAAGGTTGTAATATAATAATATTAGTTAATATATTAGTATATATATTAGATTACATACAGCTATTGGGTTGAACACTATAGAGAGAGAAGGTGCTCCTACTCTTGAATATAAGGGAAGCTATAGGTCGAGCAAATAGTGATAGTTGCGAGTTCTCAATGGTAGTTGATGTTCTATTCTCCTGTCTGATGTTACGGGATCCCCTAACAGCAGCTCATTCCCATCATATGGCCGGCTTAAGCTTTCGTCTCGCTAAGCATTTCGATTGCCAGAATGCAGCCCTTTATTATGCAGGTGCTTTAACACACGATATCGGCAAATTAGGTATGCCAGACGCGGTTTTGAAAGGTAAAGGTATTCTGAGTGAAGAGGAGCGTGAACTACTTCGGCAGCACGTCACGGACGGCTATGATTTGCTTCGTTTTCATAAGATGCCACCTACGATGTTGGATATCGTCCTTTATCATCATGAACGTTTCAATGGATCGGGCTATTTATTGGGACTGTCAGGGCAGCAAATTCCACTTGCCGGACGAATAGCTGCTATAACCGACACTTACTCCGCTCTTACATCGGATCGACCGTATTCCAAGGCTGTGTCGCATGAAACGGCCATAGCCATTATGGAGAAGGATGCAGAGCAGTTTGATCCTAAAATTCTTGAGGTATTCATCCACATGTCGGACTTTAAACGGCCTAATTGAATGCACGGGCAATACCGAAGTAAACAGAAGTGAATCAATTGGAGGGAATTAAAATGAACAAACTAGCCATTGGATTGACAGCATTCGTAATTGGAGCCATGGGTGCTATGGGGCCTCTGAAGAGTGCTGCAGCTGCAAGTAATAATGCCATCATTCAGCCTAAGCTTTCCATTGAAGTTCTTGTCAATGCCCGTAAAGTACAATTCCCAGATTCGAAACCTCAAATGGTAAACAATACGGTTCTTATTCCGCTACGCTTTGTGTCGGAGAAGCTCAATGTGAAGCTTTCTTTAAGCGGCAAAGCCATCACGATGGTAAAAGGTGACAAAACCGTTAAGCTGACAATAGGAGCAAAGACGGCGAGTGTGAATGGAAAAACCATTACCCTGGGAGCATCTGCAACGGCAACCAATGGCCGGACTATGGTCCCTCTTCGTTTTATCAGCGAGGCTTTTGGAGAGACAGTTGAGTGGGACAATATTACTCAATTTGTATGGATCGGTAACAAAGAAGTTCCCAAAGTTGAGGATCTCACGACAGCAGTAGATATAAAGAAATACAAAAGTTATTACGGCGATAGGGATTATCTTCTTAATGCTTATACAGAGCAGCAAGGAAAAATCAGTCTTAATAAAGCCTTGGTCTTAAGCTCTAAAGATCTCCCATTCAAAATTGGACCAACTACATACTATCGGTTTGATTTGGCCAATAGTAAGTCCGGCGAGAAATACATTCGCGCAACTTCTACCGACCATACTGCTATTGGCCTGCAGCTTCTTTACTTAATCTCTGATAGTCCTGCAAGATTGAGAATGAGTGTCAGCGATTGGGATGAGGGGAACAAAGAAATCAGTGTCCGATACACTCCAATTACATCTAGGGCTGATCTGGATCAACTCAGTGTTTCTAATTGGAGCAACCTTAAGCCGACAGATATTGACTATTTGCATATCACAAGGGGTATTCCATTTGCTGTTCTCTTAAAACCTGAGTGGAGTGAGTAATCTTGAGAAGAACTAAGGAACCTATACTAGCAATCATTTTAATCCTGAGTCTTATAATAGGCATGCTTCCCCCATACCAAGAAACGGCTAGTGCATCGCCTGAATCCGGGAACCCAAGCATACTTCCTGCACGTGATATTGAAAACCCCAACAGCGTATTTCGGTACGCTGTTGGGTTTATGTATGTAGATATCTGGAGTAACTCTTCTGGTCAATGGTCTCCATATGCTCCCCGTCAGGAACAAGCACGAATAGAAGCTCCGTATACTTTTTCATTTCCTGGACGAACTGTAAAAAACGTGACAATAAGAAGTTTTGATAATTCAAATGACGATACCTATTATTTTAATAAATCAAGACCTGGGGACGTCGGTGGATATGAATCCTATTCTAATTATATAGGTCGTAATGGATCCCAACCAACAATAAAAGATGGAATACAAGGTAAAAATACCGACACAGTATCTTTTACAGCCCAAATGACTGGCACACTGGATTCAAATGAATATTATCAACTACCGTGTTCCAACTGTTCATCTAACGTACGTGGCTATAGATTTTATTTTCCGATTGTTTATGTGTTTGAATTAAACGGAAGTCTTGAAGTCCACCATTACACTACTGATGGTAATAACATAGATTCAAGTTTTCCTAATCAAACGAAGCCTATATTAAAAGGAGAAACCATTCCGCTCAGTCCTGCAGCAAGTAGTGACTACGAGTATGTTGGGTACAAAGAAAGTACATCCAACATTCCAAATGGCGGATCGATAATTTCAGGAAATCCACCTAGTTTTACTTATGACGGCTCTTATGACACTAAATTTTATAATCTCTACTATACTAAAAAAGCAGATGGAACGGCATATATTCGTCACGTAACTCGGGACGGCACTAGTCTTGACAATGTTTTTACTGACAAGTCACTTTCTTTATCTACGGGGAAGAATTTTAGTCCAAGCTATCCTACTGCTGATGGATATGCATATGCTGGATACGTTAAAACAACGAGTGGAACAGCTCCGAGTAATTTTTCAAACCCCAGCACTGGAAACTATACACTGACCCCATATGATGGTTCTTTTAAAACTCTCTACTTGTATTACGTCTACGATGTATCAGGTGGCCAGCTTAATGTCAGGCACATGGTTCGTAATGGCCAATCTGGCAGCTATCAATTAAAAGATGAACAATCAAGTGCCGTTTCTCCACTACCTTCCAATAAAACGGTTCAGGCTGATACCAAGTGGGGAACTGTAGTTGGGAAAAGTATTTCTTACACAAGTTATTCAGATACAGTCGAGGCCGGAAGTTCTGTAACAGCGAGCTTAACCAATTCGCAGAAAAAAGCATATGTAACGTTCTTCTACCAGACGAGCAGCCCAAGCTTTACAGCCGATTTCGATGTAACCCCTAAGATTTCCTACGGAGATCCCATTACATTTCATCCTAAAGATCCTGCCTTTGAGCAGTGTATCTATACGTCGCACTCGTATAAAATCACACAAGGTCCTTTTTCAAATAATCTGGGACCTTACTCAAGATTTACGGATACAGTCATAACCAAACCTCAGTATCCGACAATTCTAGGCGTAGGAACTTACAGCGTATATATGACAGTTACAACATCGTGCGGAACAAGCAAAGAAATCGGTCCAAAACCGCTAGAGGTAATCGGACCTTCAAAAAATAATCCCCCAATTTTTAAAATTGGATTCGTTGATCCAGAAGGGGATCCAACCAAACCGCTGTCTTCTGCTTATGAGGGACAACGCTTAAACCTTGTTGTTATTCAGGACCCTACAATACCGGTTCCAGTTGATCCAGATGGAGATTCAATTATTTTTGATGGATTTGACTTTGCCGGTAATTCTAATGTTTGGGTACAGAACATTCCTTCGCGTTATGGCGGTGAAACCATGATGTGGGAATATAGCAATTTGCTTATGGATAAACCTGGAGGCATTACGATAAATGCAGCCATGCGCGATCAATGGGGGGCAGTTGCCACCGCCAGCACCTTTATTACAATTGTACCCCCGAATCCAGTTGCCAAAATAACTGGGCCATATCAAATTAAGCAGAACCGGCCATTACCCGAGCCGTTCAGTGCTGCTAGTAGCTATAGTCCAATAAAGTACCGTACCATTGATCATTCAAGAGATGAGTGGGCCGGAGATATTCGGAACATGTACACCACGCCAGGAGATGTGGTTATCAAACTAAATGTGTATGACAGTATGGGATTGAAGTCCCTGGAACCAGCGGTTCATACACTAAAGGTATTGGAAGATATGCCTCCGGTCCCTAAGTTGGAATTTGGCACTCCTTCTCTCCGGAATATCTTCGTTCCATTCAAGAACACTTCTTATTCTCCGGATGGCGATGTCATTGTAGAAAATAAAGTATCGTACCAGTATGACTCTAACAATGATGGCGTGTACGATTACGAAACCGAAGTCCCCATTACCATGAGAGCAGATAAGACATTTGATTTCAAGGGAATGACGGTTGGTAAGTACCGTTTCAAGGTTTATGTCAAAGAGGATTACGGAAAAGAAGCTACAGGGTACTTTTTATTCGAAGTGATCAATGATTCTCCACAAGTTTCATTCGAGGTAAAGTCGGAGAGCACTCAGCCGGAACCACTTGTTCCTATACCTTTGAGTACCAAAACTTTTGCTGAAGATCGAACTAAATGGACCAATAGTAACTTTAAAGATTCAAATAAAATATCTTCTTGGGCTTATAATCCAAGCAACGGAGGCTTAGTAGCCCCCTGGGCTAGTTTCCATAGGGCAGATCTATTTATCACAGGGGATCAATATTCTACATTTAGATCACCTACTTCTGAGTTTAATTCTTTTTCGAACTATCTAAATCCTGAAATGCTCTCAGGAGGAATAGTGGCAATACCTCGATATAACAATACGGCGGGGATTTACTCGATGGGGTATGATTTCTACCGAGGATCGAACCTTATTGGAAGAAGAGATACCTATGACACTATTCTATCTGTGGATGCTAACTCCGGAATAGTGTATACACGCAATCAAAATGCTACTGCTGCTAAAGCATATTATCCGGAGTCTTTTGTTAACCCAGCTGGAGAACCGTTTGCTACTCCTACAGAGTTTTACTCTAACGGAAAACGGTATAAATTTGATTTTCCGACGGGATTGGGTAGCTCTATAGATCAAAATCTAGGAAGTATCCCTACAAAGTTCTCTGATAGTGTATACCACTATAACTACTACTCGGGAACCCAAATGAATAACCTTAAAAACACGTATACTTGGGACGGAGGAGTTAGCTCAAAAACATGGTACAACAATGACGAGTATCAAATTAACACTTTAGCTGGAGAAGGAGCCATGATGGGCGGCAGTGTCGATAAGGACATGAATTACGGTATAAACTGGCGCTATAAACAGTCATACAGTAATTCGTTCCTTTATAGAGATATGGATTCCGATGTTAGTGACGATAACGCGAGGCCGGGCGTAACAAGTAATGGAAAGGTATTAATTTCATTTGATGGTAAATGGGTCGTGTCAAATCAAGGGGTGTTTAACAGGAACTCGCCATCATATAACCCGCCTGTCACTCCGCTTGATTCTAGCAACGTTACCATAATGGCTTTAACAGACACTAATTATCTAGCTGTCTCTAACTATTACTCTGGAACTCTAAACCTCTATAAATTAAATTCGGATGGATCGCTATCAACTGTCAGAAGCTATCCCACTCCATCTAGCTTTACGATTTATATGGGTATGGATAACAATAACAATATAATTTACTACTCAGGGACACAGATATTTAAATTAAACACAAATACTCTTGAACTGAAAAAAGTCGCTGATTTGCTTGATACTCCTTATAGCATTGATCTATTGGGAACCGGAGATATTTCCGTGGCTTACAGGCAAGGTAGCCGGGATGATCAGGTCATTTATGACATGATTACAAGCTCTGATAGTAGGAGAAAAGAAGATACGTACGTCTCTTCGCAAAACCAGCTATTAGGACAAATCAAAATGAAAAACGTCGCATATAACTTTAAAATGAAGCTTAACATGGCAGCTCCATCCTACCTATTTTCAGGATTCTCGTTTCACGCTCAAGATAACAGGAATATGTACCGCGTTGAAATAAACAATGCCACGATTAACCTCGTAAGGGTAGTAGGTGGGGTTAGGCAAATCGTTCAAAGCTCTTCATACCCATTTAATCAAAATCAACAATACTCGTTTAAAATTCAGGTGCTTGATGAAAAGATAAAAGTCTATGTAAACGGAACACCAGTCATTGATATAAGTGAAAATTACTTTAAAGATGGTGTTTTTGGGCCTTTTGCAGAGATTCCTAAAACAGAATTCTTCTCAATGAGTTATACGGATTTAGCTGCATTAAGCACGACTACCGTCTTGCAGGGGATAGGTTTGGTTGATCGCGACTTGATTTACACCATAAGAAATGATGACACTGAAAATGATCCATTAATTCTGGATCGCACATCTTGGCTTTACAATCAGCTTGATCAAAAGTTCTTGGATTCAGGCGATGGGAAATCCGGAAATTCATCCTACAACGGAAAATGGTACACTTCTCCGGTGCTGAAAATTGATAAGGTAGGGTTGTATCAAATCAGTTACAAAACTGTGGATGATCCACATCCGAGCTATCGTTATCCATCTCAGACTTTTGATTCGTACCGAAAAGAATCCAATACATCAGTGCGAAATGTGATTATCCATCGACCTCCGATCGTAGATTATGATCTTGGCCTTAACGCTGATGGAACAGTGAAATGGACAGATAGGAGCCGAGATCCCGATCGGTACCTCAGTCCGACGAATTACTCTACTGAGAATACTGGAATTGATTATTACCGTACAAAGGGGATTTTGGAGAAAAAGTTTTACTATGTAAGTCCATCTGGGAAATTTGTTCGTACAAAGCTCGTCTCACCAGATGAGATTGGCGAATACACAGTCGGGTTGGCCGTAAAAGACGAGTATGAGGCTTGGAGTGAATACCTGGAGAAAACTATCACCATCGGATCCATTCCTCGGCCAGACGAGCCTCCTCATGCTGGTTTCGACTTGTCCTCGGCAGTTACCTATCGTGGTGTTCCGATAGGCATAAATTCTACGGCGTGGGATAAAGAGGATGGCGGGCGAGTCAATCTTCAACACGATTATTTCATTCGAAATTTAGACGGTGGCACGGAAACGATGGCTTCGCAGAATCGGGAATATTGGGAGAAAGCCTTCAGTACAATGGGCAGCTTCCGGATACGTCAAGTGGTCGAGGATCATCTTGGCCAGACAGACACGATTTCTAAGAATGTCCAGGTAATAAACCGAATTCCGATAGCAGATATTTACATACCTTCATCTGCTAATCAGAATTCTCCAGATAAACTAACCGTGTTTCGACCAACGTTTAAATGGAACTATGGCGATTTTGACAATGACCCTCAATCAAAATACCAGGTCAAAATTTACCGTTATGGCGGATACTTGGAGCAAGAATCGGGTATCAAAAATGGGAATTCCTTATTGTGGATTCCTGAGGCGGACTTACCGGAGCATACAAACATGTACATTGTGGTTCGTGTTTTTGATGGCTATGATTGGGGTGAGAGTAGTCCAAAGTTTTTCTATTTAGAGACGAACCGGCCACCTACAGCTGATTTTGATTATAGTCCCAAACCTGTCTATGAAGGCGACAACGTGAGCATCAGTCAACAGATCGATGATCCAGATGGGGATCAGCTGCAGGTTAATTATCAAATTGTTGGACCAGATAACGTTACCAATTCATTCCCCTATCAGCTCACGCGCCCATATTCAACAGCCGGTCCATCTCTTGTCGGAGTTAAGCCTGGCATTTATAAAGTGACTTTGTCAGTTTCGGATGGAAAGGCACCGGCAGTGATTGTGGTAAAAACGATCTCTGTATTACCATTAGGGTTGACCGGGGCAGTGTCGCATACAGAGAGATGGATTGAAAATATGAGTGGCTACAATGCATGGCTTTATGAACAACTGAGAGCAAATAAAATGACGCTTCTAAAGTATACTGAGCTCTATCACAAGCCGGATGATTTCTTTGCTGGAGAGCCATTCGTACTTTCGTCACAAACGACAACCATACTGCCAGGATCAAATGTGACAGCAGTTCAGGTATGGTCGATGGTGAAAGGAAGTGCCTATCCGACCAGTTATAGTTCTCCATGGTTTGGGAATTTGACTTACCTCGATCGCAAATTGAGCTCTACAAACAGTGGTAAAACGAGCTGGTCAGGTATAGTTAATGATCCATACAAGGACATCCTGGGTGTCTCAGATAAAGTAAGACTAGAGACGCTTCAAAATGGATACCTTGATTTCACCTTCTATGTCCAGTACAGCAATGGAACCATCAAGGAAGATAGTGTGCGAATCAATATCAAGGGCAATGTAAACGACTTGCTTCGTGTGCATCGTCTGCATTAAAACGAAAAGAATCCCCCACCAGCCGCAGAGGCCAGTGGGGGATTTGTTTTTCGTGTTTTCTTTTTAATAAGGTCAGTGGGCTTTACTCGTCATGATAATTGCTAAGCTTGTCCTGGAAACATTCCCTAAGGCGACAGGAACAAGAAAGAGCCGAGTTTCATGAATGAGAGTTGATCGCTCCAACAGAAACTAGTTATGGAAGCGGCAGCAATAACAGGCCCAAATGGAAGCATTTTGGCTTTCTTCTTGAGAAGAAAGGGGAGCATGAATAGACCAAGAACAAAAGCACCCAGGCAGATCAAGAAAAGCGAAAGAAAGGTCATTCTATAACCCAGGACTAGGCCAGTGAAGAGGAGTAGTTTAATATCACCGTCTCCTATGCTGTTCCTCCCCGTAATGCCACGGGAGATAAGTTTGATGGCGTATAACAATCCCGCTCCGAAGCCAGCTGCAATAACATAGTTCAAGTAGGGGAGAGGATGAAAAAACACTCGGACAATTGCGGCTACCAAGATTGCCGGCAGCAGAATTCTATCAGGTAAGATCAGGTGTCTGCAGTCCCATATTGTTAAGATCATTAACACTGCGCAGAAAGGAACAATTAAGATCCACTCTCTATGGGATAATGTCGTCGCTGCAGTAAAGGTAAGCACAATTGCTGAAAGTAAACTCCACGGCCAGAAGTGATGATTATAGGATTCGGAGTTTTGGCCTGAAGTGAGATAATGGGTAGTCTGGCGACTAGTCCACCATCCCAGTACTAAACCGAATACCGCAGTTCCACCAATATAAAGAATTGACATTATGATGGATCCTTTCTTGCACTGATACCTGGTATATCGACCAAATGGCTGATATCGTTTTCTTTTTTGAGCTCCCGAGATAAATAGTTCTGTTCAGTTGTTCGAATGGATGAATGATCGAGAGTGGCCGCAATCTTCTCTATAGATGCGCCATTATTGAACGCGCTGCGCGCAAAATAGTGCCGAAAATAGTGGGCCGTTGCCTTTTGCTCCTGAACAGTAACCACGTTTGCTGCTGCGAGTTTTTTTGTCACAATGGCAGACAGACTGGTGAGCGTATAGGGACGACCGTATTTGTTTGGATAGAAGGGACTCTTGTCCTGGACAGATAATGTTGTAGAAAGTCCTAGGCGGCGACGGTATTCCATTAATTCCTCTAATACAGCCGGCTGCACAACGGCATGCCGAGTTCCGAGCCGCTTTGTAATGGTCTTCACATAGTGCTGCTTCCGGATCGAATCAAAATAAAGATCACCCCATACGGGAGTAATAACCTCGTTAAGCCGGAGGCCGGTACTGGCTATTAAGAGAAGCAGGCTTTTGAATTTTGGATCTTGGTCGTAATAAAGGAGCCCCGCTTCCAGTGATGCCGGCGATATTTCTCGATCGGGGATTTGGCTCCGATCAAGTTGAACACTGGAGAGGCCCCGCTTAAGATCCCGCTCCAAGTAATTCTCCTCATAGCACCATGCAAGGAAAGAAGAAAGGATGGCCAGCTTTTTTGCTTGGGTCTTTTTCTTCGAATACTGAACTTCAAGCCATTGTTGATATGACTCCATCTGTCCTCGCTTAAGCTCCCTGATGTCTCCGATTCCATAATCCGAAAGGTAACAGAGAAATTGATGCAATTCCCTCGCATATTCCATTTTGGTTCGCTCGGAGCGTTTACGGCCGCGCCGGTGTAGAAAAAGATAAACCATGCCGATGTTCGACATCTGCGTGTAGTCATAGTTCCCTTGATGATCCTCAGAACTCGACACAAGAACACTAAGCTCATCATAGTAGGAGGGATTAACTAGGTTCTGGATGATGCTGGGAGAAAGTAAATGCGTGTCCGTTAACTGCTGAATAAGAGAAACTGTCTCGGGTCGATCCATCTCTTCGTTCAACTCACTTCCGCGAGCAAAATATGTATAAAATAAAGTCATCCTAACAATAAGTAACTACACTCGAGTCCTACTATGATTATATCTCAAATTAGGTCAATCACAAATAATGTCCAATTCGTTTTCCTATACCTGAACTTTCGTGTTTAATGAAATATAGAAGAAAAGGGTCAACCGTGATAGCATATAGAAAGCAAGGAATAAAAGGAAATACAGGCAAGATGGTTTAGACGTTTAAGGGAGGATCATGGTACAATGTTCGTATATTAGTTAATATATTAGTATGTATGATTCCGGATTGTCTAACCTAATTCTGGAGGGAAAGCGTTAAGGCAAAGCATAGCCAGCAAGAGGTGAAAGAAAGCCTTCGTGAACTTAGCTAGAAATAAAAGGAGATAATAATATGTGTTATTACGTTTATTGTAGAGGATTTAAAGGTAAACCATTTTGTTGTTTTGCTGATAATGCTGAACAGGCAGCAAAAAAAGCTGAAATGAAAGGTTATAAACCATATCGTTCACGTAATGTTAATACTGGTGAAATATCACACTATAAAAATAATTGAGAGGATGAAAATGGAGTGTTAAAAGTTGGAGATTAAGAGCGAAATGTCTGTACTAAAGTCTTCGTGACTTGGCTAATGAAACCGATAGAAGGGGTAGGTCACTATGTCCGATTATATAAAAGCGAGTGAGGCGGCAGCCGAGCTCGGGATTACCGTAACTACACTTTATAAAATAAGAAAACTTGAGGATCCGGCGAAGAAGCTGGAGCCAATCAATAGCAGTACATACAAAGGGGACGGTGGTTTCGTTTACCGTCGCGAGGATATCGAAAGAATCAAGCCCGCCTATGTGAAAAAGGATTTAACCTCATCCGAAGCGGCTGAAAGTCTCGGGCGCTCCACAACGTACATTCACAAGCTTCTTCGCGATGGGCTGCTTCCATACTACGAGGGCGTATTGCGCGGGAAGAAAACCTATTTCATTAAGCCGACCGACCTGGAACATTTTGAGGTCAGCAATCCTGATACCGGCAAATACGATATGATTTTTGACAGAAATAGCGGTGTATTCCTGTTTCAGCCCTTCCAGAAAGACGGACGGATAGCTCGGATCGTTCAAATGAAGAGAGTGAATCGGAGGAAAAAAGAAATCACGCTGCAGGTAGGGCAAGACGAATTTCTGACTTATGAGCAAGCGATTGAAGCGGGATGGACGCCGCTGCTTTCCATTAGCAATAGAAAGCCTATCACAAGCTACGGATATGCCAGTTTCAATTTCCCTCTACCAAGCACATTAGACTCTATGATCTACAGCATTATCGAGGAACTGTTCAAGCAAGTGGGGCCGGCTAACATTCGCATATCGGCCGGGGATCGAGTTGTAGTCGAGGTTAAAAAATCCGTGCTTGTCGGTATCCTGCCGACAACCCACCCGGATATGATCGATAAGATGAAACTGTTCCTTGAACAAGGCGAAATCGTACCGAAATACGACGGAACATTGATTGATACGGGACTTTCCCCGATCACGGTATATCTACCGGAAGAGAAGAAAGCTGAACTGATTCGCCGCGCAACTGCAGAAAACATGACGTTACAGAAATGGATCGAAAGGCGCATTGAGTAGCTTTAATAAAGGGACGTACTTCTTCAATGCGAAAAGTCCAAAGTAGTAAGCGCAGTATAAGCTCAATAGAGACTAGGAGGGGGAAGCGGTTTGAAAATACTCATCGTATATCTGGCATTGGTAAACCTGATCGGCTTTGTAATGATGGCCATTGATAAATCCCAAGCAAGAAACGGCGGCCGCCGTGTACCGGAAAAGAGGTTATTTGTCTTCGCCGCGCTGGGCGGTGCACTTGGCTCTTGGATCGGTATGCGGGCCTACCGCCATAAGACCAAGCATATGACGTTTGTGGTTGGCATGCCAGCCTTGTTGGTTCTGAACGCCGCGTGCGTTTATTACCTAGCGAAGTTAATAACGGAGTGATTTTATTCAAGATAAAGACCTATGAAAGGGCCATAAATAATGCGAATGCCTGACACAATCATTTTTCTCATTTTGGCCGGCGCGAATCGCTTATACCGGAGGCGTGTGCCGACAAACTGAGGGGGGGCATCACTACTGGCTTATGGCACATCATGAGCTGAAGCTCAGTCAATTGGAGGGATAAGGATGAAATTCCGGGTGGATGGGAAGGTGTACGACTTTGATTTGCTGGATGAATCGGTTCAAGATCGGCTGATGAAAGAATGGCATAAAACGGCTGCCGTCGAATGCCTTTGTCAAGGAGAACGACACATTCCCAACCCGCTCTTGTATGTAAAGCAAGTCAATGACGGACTCTTTTTTGCAAACTATCCAAGCAATGTGAAGCAAAATATACGGCACGATTTCAAGTGTCGCTATAACCGTCAAGGATACCGATCGCTCCTGGAAGGGCAGGGGATACACGTCGATGATGACGAGATCAAGGTCAATCTTAATGTAGACCCGCCCAAAACGTCTCCCGCGACTGGTAATAAACCGGAACGGCCGGCATCCGCAAAATTTACGGATCCGCAGCAGCGCAAGAAAATCGTAAAGTCTGAACGAAAGGTACACCTAACCGCTTTGTTCTTCACGATGCTGCAGGAGTACAAAGTCACCGAGTATCGGCCGGGCGGTAAAAGAAATATCGCAAGTCGGCTTTATAAAATCGCTCAAATCATCCGAGTGAATGACATGCCTTTGCGCGACATTTTGTATGTTGCCGACAACAAAGGGAAATGGCCGAGCCGGGACAAGCATCAGCTAATCATCGGGTGGGGACGTCGCAGCAGTCCGGCCATACCGCACCCGACTAACCCTAAATTCGTTCGTCTGCCACTGTATTCGATTGATGATCCGTACCGCCTTGTGACCGAACTAACCATGCTCAAAAGTATCTATGAACAATGCACTTCTACCGTTCCGGATGTGGACGGCGGCTACTATCTGCTGTTCCGTGGCCCGGCACGCGAGGGCGATAAGAATATTTGGGACAGACAACTTTGCTTCATCCCGGCTGAAGAGAAGAAAACGCGTATTCCAGTCGATTCATCAGAGGAAGCAAGGGTGATACAGCACCTAGCCGAAAGGAAACGGCATTTTGAACGCCCGTTGATTGGCAATGTGACCGAATTATTCCTTGATCGGGAAACAGATATAGTGCTGCACGACACCGAGCCCAAAACGATCGTGACCATCACCAGCAAATGGAGAGGCAGCGCCGGGGCGCGGCAGGAGAAGCGCGAAGGATATACGACAAAGGGATACGACTATGTAGAATGGGACGGGATTAGCCCGCTTCCTTTCTAAATCAGGGGGAACCTCACAATGATTCATACACTCTTTACGGGAGCCGGCGGGGAAGTCTACTATTCATCCTTAAACGTCGTCGTTATGGCACTTCTCCTCCTAGTTTCCATCCGGCTACTGATTAGCAGGCAGAAGCGGGCATATCTGACGCTTTCGTTGTGCATGGGGATTATGCTCGTTGGGCACCTTGCGCTCTTGGGCGCGGGATTGTCGGGCGCCGGCGCGGGAAGGGGGCTTACGGTACTCCACAATTTACTCAATTCCGGAGCGTTCATTCTCGGGAACCTAGGCATTTTTCAGCTGTTCGGTGAGACGACAAAGCGTGTGGTGAGGACCGTATACGGATTGCTTGCCGGAGCTTTTCTTCTTTCCATCATCCCGCTTGCGAGTGATGTATATAGCCTTATCCTGGTCGGTTTCGCTTTTGTGGCCGTCAAGCCGATCATGGAAGAAAGCCGGATGTATCAAATCGGATTGGCGTTCTACGGGATCGCGACAATGGCGCACCTCATCAATGATCTTACTGGAAGCGGGACCGCGCTGCATGTTCTCGATAATCTGTTCCGTATCGCCTACTATGCGGTGCTGTTTATCATCCTCTTTGATAAGGTTTTGTCACTTATGGAAGCAAGCTATAACAAATCCACCCGTGACGCCTTAACGGGACTATTCAACCGCTTTTACTTCTACACGACAGTCTCCTTTCTGGTGAGCGAAGAGAAGTCGATTTCGGTGATTTTCTTCGATCTCGACAACTTCAAAAAGCTCAACGATACCCGCGGCCATGCGGAAGGCGACAAAGCCCTAAAAGCCGTCGCGTCGATTCTGAGAGAAGAATCGGAAGAGGTTGGCGTGTCTGGACGATATGGCGGCGAAGAAATGGTGATGGTGGTCGAGGATCCGGAGGTGAATATGGGGGAATTTGCAGAGAAGATACGGGAACGCATCGAGGCCGAAACGACTGTCACTGCCAGTATTGGGTTTGCCAGCAGGAGTGAAGGCGAATCGGCGGACGAGCTCATCAAAAACGCAGACAAGGCGATGTACGTTGCAAAGAAAACAGGCAAGAATCGCGTGGTCTCATTCGCTGAAATGACTGAGATGCAGCGTGAGATAGTGTGATAAGGAAGGGCGATTCGGCATGAAACGTGGACTTTGCTTCGGCAATAAACACGAAAAACAGGACCATAATGTTTACATCAAATGAAAGTAAACTGCTAATGATTAGCCGCCGCGGAATAGGCGGTTTTTTTCTTGTTAACTATGTTAACCGGGTTAACATATGGATATGACTAGGATATAATGTTAACCAAGATATCTAAATTTGGCGAGGAGAGTGGAGAACGTGGCACAAAAGAGTTTCAATCATATCAGCGATGAATTGAGAGATAAGATCAATAGCTACATTTCTGCTTCGGGACTAAATGATAAGGAATGGATCGACCGTGCCGTCGAGGTATGGGAACTACACGCGCTGAAAAATGAAATACCTGATTTCCGGATGGAGATTGAGGAAGTCGAAGGATTGACCAACCGGATCCGGAACGTCCTCGTGAATCTCGCACAACGGACCGCGTTTGAAAAGATTGAATCGAAGCGCCAGTCCGAAGAAGTGCTGGAGGAAAAGCGGCTCATCATAGAACAATTAAATGCCGATTTGCTCGATGCTGAAAGAACGAAGAAGTCCGCTCAAGAAGAAGCTGACCGCCAGCGATTACTCCGCGAGGAGGCAGAAAAATACGCCAATCAGGTCGATCAGTCCAGCGAGAGTAATCGCGCCCTGGCTGAGTCGTATAAAGAGAAGAATGCATCGCTGACGGATCTCGTCGCGCAGTATAAGAATGGTTACGAAGAAAGCCAATCACTCCGCGCCGAGCTTGCCGAATCTCGGCGCCTAATTGAAGGAATGGAGAAGGAACTTACTGGGGAAAGAGAGCGCCACAGGAGCGAGATGGAGCGGGCAATCGAGCGCCGTGACGTGGAGCATGAGAGGGAACTGCTCCGCATCCGTACCGAGCACCAAACGCAGCTGCAGGCAACCGTAAAGGAATCGACCGCCGAAATACGAGGCTTATACGATCGTATGGAGCATATAAGGGCAGATTATGAGCAACGACTGTCGGTGGTAGTTCAGGAGCGGGATGGCCTGCGTAGTGAAATGGATCGAGTAAGAAAAGGTGAGCATGAATAAAGGAGCTTTATAAGCGCCTTTACCTTTACGAAGCAACTAGAATTTAACTAAAGATGCCCTTCTAATCGGAATGATCTGAAGGATCATTCTTATAACGCAGGGAGCCTTCTCAATAGAGGCTCCTTTTTGTGTCCTGTTTAAAATGGGCGAGCCCCATGATTTTTCCATTGCATCACGAACGTACATTCGGTGTATAATAGCAATTGAAATGGGAACGCACATTCGCGCTTCTGTAGTGCCATCTTATGTAGGTAGTGGGGGATCCAGCATGAAGCAAAAAGTCATAATGCTAGTGGATGCACAAAGCTTTTACGCTTCCGTGGAGAAAGCTGCTCATCCAGAGTATGAAGGTCGCCCTCTGGTCGTCGCTGGTGATCCGAGTAAGCGATCCGGAATCATACTTGCAGCGTGTCCCCTTGCCAAGAAGATGGGAGTGACCACCGCCGAAACGATAGGGGATGCACTTGGAAAGTGCCCCGAGCTAGTCACGATCCGTCCAAGGATGACCACCTACATTCAAGTATCCCTGATGATGACGGATATCTTTGAGGCATTTACCGATCTCGTCGAGCCCTTTAGTATTGATGAGCAATTTCTGGATGTGACCGGTTCCCTAAAATACTTTGGAACGGAAGAACGGATTGCGCGACTGATACAGGACAAGATTTTATTGCACACTGGCGTCTGGACGCGAGTCGGGATAGGGGCTAACAAGATTCGCGCTAAGATGGCGACTGACATGTTTGCCAAAAAGAACGAGAGCGGAATATTTACTCTCTCGGAGGACAATATGGCAGAATGCTTGTGGCCGCAACCGGTTGAGAATATGTTTGGAGTCGGTTCAAGAATGAGGGCTCACTTTGCTCGGATGAACATCCATACCATCGGAGATCTGGCCCATACGCCTCTTCCGGAGCTGAAGACGCGTATGCGTAGGCGCTTTGGGAGGAACAGTGATATTCAAGCCGAGGTATTCTGGCAAACTGCAAATGGAATCGATCCAAGTCCGGTTCGACCAACCACCCACGATGCTCAAGCAGCGGTAGGTCACGGAATGACCCTACCACGTGACTACGGCAAGCCGGAAGATATCAATGTCGTGCTAATGGAGCTCAGCGAGGAGGTCTGCCGGCGCAGTCGCTCCAAGGGATATATGGGCCGGGTGGTATCAGTTGGAGCTCGAGGAGCGGATTTTGACTTCCCGACAGGCTTTTCAAGGCAAACAACCCTATGGGACAGCACCAATATCTCCAGCGAGGTTTATGAGGCAGCTAAGGCTCTTTTCCATCAGTACTGGGATGGATTGCCGATTCGGCAGCTCTCCGTGACATTGGGAGGACTCACAGGCGATGAGGAGTATCAGCTATCCCTATTTGGTGACCGGGAACAGAAACGGCAGCTGGCGAGGACAACAGACTGGATCAAGGACCGCTATGGAAGCACGGCCATTTTACGAGCCTCATCGTTGCTACAGGCCGGCCAGGCCATAGAGCGAAGCGTGAAAATAGGAGGGCATTCCAAGTGAGCAAGAAGCTGAACGGCAATGGCAGATGGGAAGGCAGCCGTATGATGCTGCCAGAGCACCGGGAGCTTTTCCTGGAGCGGAAGCGTAAACAGGTTGAGCAGATAAGAGGGGGTTCGGCGCCACAGATTACGCCGGCACAGTCACCGACTCGTGAAGAATTGGGCTGGATACGAGAGTACACACTACTCCCTATGCTTCTCACCTTGATGGAGCGGAATTGTCAAGAACTAGAGCGGACCCAGTTATCCATGAGAACCATCTACATTAAGGTCACACATAAGATGATGGATTTGGTTTCCCAAGACCTTTTTGAAGTGAAGCGATCGCTCAAGAATAGCAATATCAAGATATATCCCGATGAGCAAGTTGACACTCAGGGTGCCCATTACCGTTTTATCTGCCGCGGCTATGAGGATCGATTCGTTCTGATGCGGGATATAGTGCGGTCGGATATGAGCGTGCGCTTGACCAATTATATGAAGAAGGCTCTTCAAATCTAATGAGAGCGCCCAGGCTATCTATCCAGCCTGGATTTTTTTCGATCATGCGCTGATGGCTTGCCTATAAGGAGGGTAAACACTTCACAGGAAGAGGCCTAGCTTTATGTAGGCTTCCGACATAATAAAGGATTCTACACATACCTGTTGAAATTAGTCTACAACAAATCTCACGACCCAGGGATCAAATACATATTCCATATTCCAAATCCGAACTGTGTTGGAGATTTGGCAATGCTCTAGAAAAAGTAATGGAGGAGCCATGAACCTTTTCACTCATTACGTACATCGAGAAAATCACTGCACTAACATCCTCATGAATTTACTCGCGATGAACAACGCGGTCCTGCTTCGGCCCTTCCTAGAGAGGCTGCTAATAGAGGCAGAGGCGTTTGATTATAACGGGGTGTCTTTTACGCTGTTCGCCGAGCACCCGCCGGCTGAAGTGAAGCCATATGAATTTATAATTGGTATAGCGCCATTTAACCGGAAATTTTCGAAAGAGGAGGCTGCACCAAATCCGGGATCTATCCCAGACGCCTGGATCACGGGTGAAAACTTCTCACTACTCTTGGAGTTCAAGGTCAGTGGCACGCTGAACGATGCACAGTTCACGTCTCATCGTCGCAAGTTATCTCCAGCAGCTAGAGTTGTCGAAGTTACCTGGAGACAGGTCGGTGAGGCTCTGCGAAATCTGCAAGCTGGAGCGGAAACCGCATGGTTGATTAGCCAGTTTTGTGAGGTAATCGAAGATTTAGAATCGCCGCGGCCGTCCTCGGGGATGCCACGACAGATCATTAGTGGGCGCCGAGCGCAGACAAACGAGCCTTTCTTCGTCATTACAGGTAACAAACAGCTTGGCGCATACACTGTGGATGTGGTGCGGCCGGAAGGGGCAGCAAAACGATTGCTCACGAATGGAACCGGCATTCAAGCAAATCGCCGCTGGATTCAGCAGTTCATTCAGTCGAGTGAGAACCCGGGGATTTATCTGGCCGAAGGGGAAGTTGTGATTGATTGCTGCGTCGATCCGGACCGGAAAAAGCCGGCTTGGAATAGCTGGAGATTAGGCTCATTTTAGACCGCTAAAGGTAGCTTTATATGGACAAGCCTTAGAAAGAATAGCAATGAGGGGTGGCTCGGATACAACAAAACTGTCATCCATCTTCCTATAGAAAGGGAAGGATGTTACGGAAGGATATCGTGAAGCAAATAATAGTATGCCCCAGCCTTTTTCCAATCAAAGGTGTGGTCTCGACCCAGCGCAATCGGATCCCCGTACTTTCCTGTATGGTAAACGAGTGTTGCACCTGCGCGAAGTGTATGCCCGTGAGAGACGTTGAAGTCCGCCGTGTCCAAGGAATATTTGTGCTGGACATAGTGAAGGTGATCGGTGATTAGCAAGAAGCGACCGATATTGCAGTGACCGGTATCGATGTATGCTTCGAGGTTTTTTAGATCCGCCACCGCATCATAACGGTTGTTCGGCTCACGGTGGTTCTCTTTTTTGAAGTGTTTCAACTCTATGCAACATTTTACTGTCTTTTTGGAATCAATGACATTTTTAATTTGAATCACGATATCAATGAGAGCCTTCTTTGTATTGCTCTTGGCCAAGAGCGATGAGTAGGTAAACGGAACTTCCATGTCCACCACAAAGAGTTCTTCGGAATAGACACACATCAATTCTCCCAAAGTTTTTAATATGCTGCCAAGTTGCAACTGAACGGATCGTTCGCTTGTGATCTTTAACCGGCCGGAAGCCATCTGGCTCATGAAAATGTCGATCGCCTGGTCAGTAATCAAACGAAGTCGCTCTACCGGCGTTGCTTTAAAGGCCGAAGCATCCTTCAGATGTGTTCCAGTCAAATTCATAGTCTAATCCCTTCCTCAAAATTCCAAGTGTTTTTGAATTAAATTATATCAGATTGAACTGCTAAAAATTGATATCATACTTGTTCTTGTGAATTCCCATAACGGTAAAATAAGCCCCATTTGGGGCTTATTCACATGCAATGCCGTCGTTATCCCGGTCGAGTTTCGTGCTGTATCCTGGCTCTCCTTTGTATAGAGGGGCTTTGCCAGCAGCGCGAACGGCTGCACAGTTTTTGTAATTTACTGAACTGGATAATGGTTTGATTGTGGGTGCAGGAGAAGTTTTAGGTTTTGGACTAGCTGTAACTTTGGGTGCGGAAGAAGAGGTTCTCTTAGGAACCGGAATGATGAATAGGATTCGAGTGCCGTCTTTGATATCCGTCAGCTTATTACCAATCCAGGATCCTGCACCGCGGTTGTCAGAAGGTTTTATGTATGCGATGTGAGCGCCTTTTCCCCCTTCTTTGCACATCGCCATTGGCCACTCATCTCGATCGTAGCCTTTTTTCGTCGGAATGTTTGCTAAGGAAAGATCGCGGTTTAATGCCGCTCCATCTCGGTCAATCGTGCAAATCGCCGATTTTCCTGCAGCAATGGCTTTTTGTATGTGTGCAGCTGTTTCAGGGTATTTTTCGCTTGGAAAGGTAATCGTAAGATCATACTTGGCAACTTCCTTCGCGTTTACAGGCAAAACGATACCTGAAAACAATAGAGCCAGCGATAAAATCATAATAAGTATTCTTCTCATAGGCAATTCACTCCATCGGTCTACGCTTTGGTTAATCTATGCTATGGTTTGCTGATAATGCTCCCAAGCAATTTCATTACGTCTTTGAACGTTTCCTTCGCGCGTGTCGCCTCCAGATTGCTTGTAACCGGTATGATCAGCGTCTTCGATGAAGAATTGCTTAGCCCATTTAGCAAAGGACTCTGGGTCTGGCTGAAACGGAATTGCAAGCGAAGCGACATAGACAAGGGTAGCCTTATTCTTTTTGTGGAAAACCTTCTTACGTAACTTGTGATCCATTTCCATGTGTCGGAAAACTTCTTCAAGGAAAGCAGCAGCATCATTAGCTCTTGCAATCGTTTCTGGAGAAAACTTGTTCTGATAAAGGAGCTCGTTAATGGTCTCTTCTTTAAGGTTCGTTTTGTTGCCTGTCTCCATTAATGCAAGAGCACCAAGTAGTGGCTCCATATGAAGGGAACGTTTAATATGTTCCTCTTTGAAACCGATCTTTGCAAAGTCCATTTTTAGCATGTTGTTGATGCTTGATTGCAGGATTGCGGACATATGCGGACGTTTGAGCTCGGAGGTGGTATGAGCTTCATAGTTATTCCAGCGGTAGAACATTTCATTTTTCAACTCGTCATCCATATCGTAAAGATGAACTTGGAACGCATATCCGAGAATTCTGTTCTGAAAGATTTTCGGGAGATCCTTGAAATAGCAGTCCGAGAGATCAATAAGGATCCGTTCATCTTGTTGCTGGCCAAAGATGTAGGTGCCTTCTTTTAAAGCATACATATTTTTAATAAAATCTCGCTGTGAGTTTAAGCGATTTCCGCCATCAATTACGTTACGATAGAGGGTCTTATTTAGGTTCTTCTTCTGAGCCTTTATCGGGCCCAGTTCAATGTTCATTAAGATGGAGGCAATACCTTCCGAGCGCTTTCGATCATCCCAAGCATCGGTCCCACGCTGCACGGGATCATCAAACTTAAAGATAGATGGACGCTCTACAAATTTAGCCAAGGTCCAGTCTTCTCGTGAAAAATCAATTCCAAACAGCCAGCCGGCTTCATCTAGATCAAAATTTTCTTTTTCGGTTTCCAAAACAAGTTCTTGACAGGTCATGACTCGCAGCTGGTATTTTTCACGAGTAATCATAGGTTAGCCACTCCGTTCAATTAAGATCTATTAGCCTTCCGGTTACGTTTTATATTCTTATAATATACCAGGAGTTGGAAGGCTCAAAATTTTTTTGAGAAAATTTTGATCTGAGAGATAATTGAATAACTTTATAGAAATAGAAAGGGTAGCTCAATTTGCGCTGTTTCAAATTAGCCGATTCCAACCTAAAACCAGGCAGGAATTTCTAGGAGTATAGTGGAAATTTAGTGAAAAAGAATGTCATGCGGGGGGTACCATGGAGATTGCGAGACTCTTTGATCAGGAATTAAATATAGTAAATGAATGGTTTCAACTTACATCTGATGGGTTTTTAAGGAATGACATTATTAAAAAATTAGAAACAAAATACCGTATACATTCCCATAAAAAAGCGTTCACATGTCTTTGTTGCAGTCAGCCTGTGAGTCTTGTCCTTCGTGAGGATTCCCCTCACTTTAGACATCAAGGGGAACGATGTCCAAGTGCAGAAAACTATATAACCCATACCCGGCTTATAGATAATCATGAAAATGGTCAGATTCATCGTGCAGGCCGTGCCATTCTAAAAACTTACCTAGAAGGTCAGTTAAAGATTCGTGGAGTTACAGTACAAGAAGGTTATATGTATCGTTCACAGCTGCGCATTGTTCCGGATTTTATTCTTTCTTTCCCGGATGGTTCCATATGGTCGGTAGACTACGTAACCGGAAAACGTGAAGATGAATCTTACAAAAACTATATCTCAAAACGAACCAAAATATATAGGTCGGCTGGATTTAAGCCTCATTATTTCATTGATTTTTCCTGGATAGCCGATATTCCAGAACGGTCCATCGTCGCTCTTTATTTAGCGGAAATGCAAATGAAAAGCCATTCAAAGGTGGATACTCATTGGAGTGAATTCGTTCAGGAATTCATTGATGTATTTGGCGCGTCATTTGTACTACAAGAATTATTTGGGGTACAACAAAAGAACTTTGACGATCCCGTTTTAGAGTTTGTTGAAGGTAAGGTATACAGTCTAACTTATGTGGATCCCGGGTCGGGAAAAGCTTGGATACACCGAATTATACCCGCTAATCAGAAATTTGGTTATCTGATTCATCGTTCACAAATTCCTCTTGAAAAGGCTGCTTCTCTGAACAACGAATTGAATGAGTTTCAGTGGTGGGCCGATGATGAAACTGAAGATATGAGAAAGGCCCTGGAGCGGCTTACAAACGCTTTTGAAATGCAATCATCACAAATGCTTAACGTAGAATGGAACGAGGTTGCATTAGAAAAAGAGGATCTTTCAAGTGAGATTGCTTTGGACTTTACGTTGGAGGATGAGCACAATCTAGAAAAGCAGACAGTTCCATTCATGGAACTGAAATCTGGCACAATAGAAAATAGAATCAGCTCGATGATGTCCACTACTGATGCTTGGCAGATTTACGATTTTCTCTCTTTAAACAAAGGGAGGATTCCTTCTATAGAACGCAAGGCGATTCGGTTGCGAGCTTTTAACATTATTGGTTTAATAGAAAATCCAAACCAGATATCCGCTGAATTAAGAAAAGCTCTGATTGAAATAGCCACGATCTCTAATTGAAAAAGCCAATAGCCTTGTATAATCTAAAACCAAGAGGTAAAAAGAGCAGGGAGGATATGAATTTGAAACGACGGGAACTCACCCATCCGATACATTTCCATACGGCCATTCTCGACCAGGTACCCGTATTAGTTTTTATGGGCTTGGAGCTCATTGGTACAGGGCGCATACAGTCATTTGAGACCCACGCAAGCGAAGACCTTGAGTTGCAAGCCGACATCGTGACAATTAAGGGAGAGCACTATATCCGTGAACAATGTCGATTTGAATTTTTAACGAAAAAAGCGTCGACAGCCGGTTAAGAGGGACCGTATGCGGCAGAGCACCGCTGCGGGTTCTTTTCTTAGCCGTTGGAGGACGTCCTGTAGCGCTTCCGGACGATGGTAGCTGCGGCCGCAAGCTCTTGCTGCTGCCAGGCCGAGGAGGTTCCTCTGCGACGACGTAGATACTTTCTGGGCTCGCGGGCGGCTGCAGGCGTTGAACGCTGAACAAGACAGACCTGGCCAACGAGTACCGACAGCGGACGAGAAGGCGGCCGGTGACCAAAACAGCGGGAAGCCGAGGAGAGACAGGTGGCGGCCCTGCGTCTCGACGTCGAGCGGCTGGAGAAGGAGCGCTCTGCAGCTGCTGCAGCCCAGGCCGACGCGATGCGCCAGATCCGCGAGCTGCAAGAAGATATCCGCAGGCTGCAGTAATCAAAAGGCGTGGACGAAAAGCCGAAGAAATAAGAGAAGACCGGACGCCGGTAAGCCGGGGGGCGGCCAGCGTTACCGGTCTTCTTCTGCTTTACAGAATAACGACTAACCCTTATTTGATGTGCTGCAGCTTGGCCACGTCGCGAGTATTTTAACTATAAGTTGATCTCCAAAATAAATAAGCGGTTCCGGGCGGCTACAGGAACGATATATAAGGTCGATCCGTACACGCGGGAAATCATACTCGATAGCAACGGTGAGCGAATTAAGATTCGATTTGATTACATAACGAACCATCAAATGAAGTGACGGACGCATTGCGCCGTCGCTTTTTTATATGCATATAAGCACTATTCTTCGTTTTGATACTTAAAAGTATCATTCTAAGGATCTTGGGCGAAACTATTGATTTTCCTATTGTATGCTACCTCAAAAAACTGGGCATTTATGGTACTATGATTGTAAACTCTCGAATTTGGTGTTACTAGAAACGCAGGAAATCTAATTGAAATGAGGTGCGGAATTTGTATCCATATAGGACATACCAGGATCGGCGGCTTCCTTTAGAAAGGGCAGAAATTGGTTGCTTTAATACCGGCGTTTATGTATTGTCCGACGACTTTAGCAGGGTCCTCGGGACTCCCTGGTTAACGGTGATACAGGACGATTATAGTGGGTATGTGCTGGGGATGCATCTTTCAATCGAGGAGCCCAATCTTCGCACTATGTCAGCTGCATTTCACAACATGATCGAGAAAAAGGATTGGATTAAAAGATACGAAAAAATTTCGTGCGAATGGTTAGCGTTCGGTTTACCTGACACGATAATCTGCCCGAAGAAATACGACATAACTCCAATTTGCAATGCGCTTAACATCCAGCTCGATCAGAATATAACTCGCAGAATGAATCGTTGGGCTAAGACATTGCAGGATAATATCTTCTGCCGATTGCCGGGGAACATCCACCTAACAAAGAACGATCGGCGATTTAATCCAGAGAAAAAAGCCTCGTTGCTTATGCGCGATCTTGAAGAGTTGATTGTCATGTACATTGTCGCTGTTCATCACCGTATTTGGAATTCCAACTCCCTTGGCGTACCGACGGAAATATTTAATGAGGGAATAAAGCGTCGTCCGCTCCGTGAGCCGGGCGATCCCGTATGGCGTGAAAAGTTGAATCTCATTGCTAATCACAGCGGTCCGAAAAACGGAAGAGTACGGAGAAGTACCGACAATCTTTGAAACTGAAATTAACCCAACTAGCAAGTTAATCGAAAAGGAGGGAACGAGTTATGGGGTTTACGTGGGTGCGCGTTTCGAATGACTATGTGATGAATCAAGGGGATATCGTCTTTAGGTTACAACACAATGTCAAGGATTTAGGCTGGACCGATTTCTCCATGGACAAAGTAACGGAAAAATCATTTTCATTGCAGGTGCGTAAAGAGAAAAGCGTGAAGTTCGTTAATCTTGGCTACGTATTCAAGATCGGTTCGCCCGAATACGAGGATTCGGATAGCGTTGACCGCCACCTGTGGAACAACATGCAGCACATTGTTAATCGTTCGAATGAAATATTGGATTGCTTATTTGCTTTGACCGGCACGACCCTGATGGATTCGCCTTGGGGCGAAGTGGAGGATATGGATATCTATTTAACCGGCCATATCTTCGACGTACACACGCCATCTCATGGTGGTCTTATGATCAGCAAGGAATACGCCAAATTGTTTCTGAGCCCTGCAGCTCGGCGTTTTGGGAGCACTTTTGAGAATTACCTTTGTTATGAAGAAGACTGTGAGTGGTTCATTCCAGCATATGAGTTGCGTACCTTTTGGCCGTTGATGATTAAGAAAACGGACAAGGACATAAAAAGAAATCCTGAAGCCTACATACTGCAACAAATAGAAGCCTCGTTCCCGGATTACTTAGCCGCATTAAGTATGAAGAAAGCATAAAGATAGGGCGCGCTAACCGGAAAAATAGTAGCTCAGGACGGGAGGTCTGTGACTCATGGCATATGGCCGTAGACGAAGGGAATCACATGAGAAGGATATGGGGTCTTATGTTAAGTTTGCTTGGAACGATGCTATGGAAATTGCCTCCTTCATTGATGAAGAAATTGGCGCTTTGAAAGCCCGCAAATTGTATGAGTCGATCACAGAGGAAAGTCTTCTTAAATTCGAGAAATCGAACCAAGATGGAATAGCGGATTTTATCCAACGGAGTATATCACAACGGCCCGTGTATCTCCGGAAATTCCTGAAAAATGTGAAGCCAGAAAACGTTGAGTTTACTAAAGTCGGTTTCTTAGTCTTGGCGTTGATCGGATGTTTGCGTGCAAAAGATGTTATCGAATTGAGAGATAGATTCCGGTATGTGCTGGCGCCTGGGTCGGGCAATCGAATGACGACAGCTGGGCTATATGCTTTTGCTGGAGAGATAAGTAATATTTTCGAATACACGTTTCCTGATGAACCTTTCACTGCACAGGGGATATATATGTTCGACGATGACGAGGATGACGACGATGCTGAGCAGTAACCAAAAGTCCTCAAAAGACACAAATACAAGAACACATGTTCTTGTATTTGTGTTATAATCCATTTACCGATACCGTTTGACTTTCGGCCGCGGGCCAAACGGTTCATAAATGGAACCCAGGAGGGCGAGTTTTCAAATGGTAAACGAGCTGCAGTTGTTAGTTTTATTTGAGGAGGACACGGTGGAGAAGAATTTCACCGCGTATATACCGGCGATCCGTCTTGGCGCCCGCGGCGATACGCTTGATGAAGCCCGAGAAAACGCAATGGACTTGGCCGCAATGGTGATCGAGCAGGCGAAGGCTGCCGGGCGATCATTACCCAAGGGACGAGCGATCGTAGAGTCCATCACGGTAGCTACCACATAATGAAATTTTCCCGCCCCTGGGCGGTTTTTTTCGTTTATTTGGTGGTTTGTCCGTTAATAATGGAATATAGGAGGGGGGGCTTTACATGGACAATGAAGAGAGAATTGTCGCCGAGATAAACGATGGAAACGTAAAATGGTCTGTCCAGTTATTACATGACATTCTAGGCGCGAGAAACTGGTATAGAGATCAGATGAACCCGGAAGATTGGAAGGAACTATGCACGCTCTTACAAGATAAATTGCTCACCGTGCGAGTGGTGAGACTACCTATCGATGCGGAAATTCCGGACCGTTACGATCCTGATTATGTAGCTACCATGAGTAAACTATCCCATGGCCGGAGCACAGCGTCCAACCAGCTGCTCGATCTTTTATGGATAACTTACAAGTGGCTAGAGCGTAACCATAGAACGGTTAAGCATAATCGAATAAATACAGCCAATTTCTATTTGCCCGACAATGATATTTATGTCCGAGTAGGGTCCGGCGATCCCACTCAAATATTAGTCGATATGCTTACGCCTGGAGCATCTTACTATCATGTTCCAATGTCAGACAATGGTTTTGTCTACATCATTGAGACAACCGATGCTTACAACTCTTCGTACTACGAACATCGCAAAAAACAAAGGGATGAAGCGTTACAACAAGCCGTAGAAAAAATAAATTTTAATTTTCTAAAGTTTTAAGCGAATCCCCGCCGATGGCGGTTTTTCTTTTTTCTAAGGGAGAATTTGTGATAAGCCGATATATTTATAAGTATTAACATGATAGCTAAAACCAAGTGGTAAAAAGCAGCAGGGAGGATATGAATTTGAAACGACGGGAACTCACCCATCCGATACATTTCCATACGGCCATTCTCGACCAACAAACACCCCTCTTTATAATAAGGAGGGGTGTTTGGATAATTAAATGCTGTAATCAATTATAGTTCTATTAGTTTCTTCTATTTGAGATTTAGAAGGCCTTATAGAATCAATTACATCTTCAAAACCATTCTTATAGTTTTTGATCTTACCTAAAAAAATAGTTTGATATTTTTTAATTTCTTTTTCGCCATCAACTCTTGCGTCATAATCGTCATCACCTTCACTATTGACTGTCTTCTGGAGGACTGGGCCATAACCTAAATCGGTTATCTCAGTCCCATTTATAGCCTGTGTTACTTCATATTCTCCATTGGTAAAATAGACGTCCCAATAGGTGCTGTCTAAAACTAATGTTTCAATATCACTTCCCTTTAGACGTGTATAACCTACATGAAGTAAATAATTTTTGGTTTTGTCCCAAAAAGAACTTGTTGTATTCATGTTTTTTTCACTAGTGATTAATGTATATAGATTAGCTTCCGAAATAGCATTATCAAACGTTAAAGTTTTTATTAAAATCTTCTTACTAGAATCTTCATATTTGATATTTATAGGTTGGTCGCTTCCTCTGCCTCTAAAATAATCGCCAGAGTATCCTGATACGAACTCGTTATTTTTAAATATTCCTTTCTGATATTCGTTGTCTATTTCTCCATCCGCATAAAAATATCCTTCCTTGTCAAGAGATGTTGGATATGTGTATATTGATAGAAATGAGCCTTTACCGTTAAATTGATCATTCATCCATTCTCCATTATAAGTGTAATATGTAAAATCATTTTTTTTACTTATCATCTTTCCAATTCCAGATCGTTTCCCGAACTTCCAATCGCCAGCGTATGATTTTCCACCAGGCCATGTGGCGCTTCCTTTACCATAAGGCAACCCATTTTTGACTTCTCCGTAATATGAACCCCCGTTGGAGATTTTAATACTTACTTTAGAAGCCATTTTAGTCGCAGCACTTATACTCGAAGTCAAAAAAACAGTTGATATCGCTACAACAGCAATTACTGCGGGGAGTAGTTTTATCTTCATCATGATTCTCCTCCATAAAATTGATAATTGATTTATATATCGGGATATTATGTCACATACTTAAGGTTTATCGAACTTAATTAAGCCTCTGCCAACCACATAGGAAAGCGGGGGCTTATTTTATGCAAGGGGGGATACCGGCGCACGCCCGAAGAGCATTTTTGATTATATCGGGCAGGGTCACGGCCATCTGCTTTTGCCTTGAGCCAGGCTGGCGAGAGCCAGTTGTAGATGATCTGTTGATGTGATGCAGCTTGGCCACGTCGCGAGTCTGCTTGTAGTACCAGTAGCCGAAGGTCTTCCGGAGCGAGTGGTTCCCGACGCTCTCGATCGCCGGCGAAGTCGGCTGCCTTGTTCAACTGCCTTTGGACTGGGTCGACGAAAGAGTTTTTCCATCAGAGGATGAGGGATCGTAATCTAAGGGATTTAAAGGTGTATACCAATAGCCATCGACCGACTGCATTACACTGATTCTTTAGGACAAAACCCAGCGCAGCAAGTCGCGTTCCTGATTATTCGCGGCCGTCGCGGTCGCCGGTGCCGCCGTTCGATCGTGGCCGGGTGTATCCGGATCGCCGATCGAGCACCAGAGCCGGCCGGAAGCGCGGAGCAGCTGCAGCTCGTTCTCACATGCGATGTTCGCGGCCGCCTTCAGAGCTTGGCCAGATGGGGGGATTAGTGTCAATTTTAAGGGGAGATTAGAGTGTCATTATAATACACTTCTTTTTTTGTTTAAACGCTTTTATATATTAACGCGTTAATACATTAGTACAAAATACGGATTTTGTGCAGTACGACACAGCGTTAAAGTGTTAAAGCGAGCTTAGTCCAGTAACGCCGGCATGAGCTCGCGCTTCTTCCGAGCGCGTGTTCGTGCATACCGGCATTGCGCTGCTGTCGCCGTCGATGATTCCGCCAAGAACGCCTGTATCGACGATCTGCGCCGCGCCGAATCCACGATTCGAGTTCCCGTCCTACATGGCGGCGTACACGTCCCGGGTAGCGAACGCTCCCGGCGTCGCCAAGGCGAACGAGGAGCTGTACTCCCAGCCGGCGTCCGGCCGGGGTAATGACGGTCGCCACCGCGGCGGCTGCGCGGATCGCTTCAGCTCCATTCCGGAAAGCTCGAACCGGTGAAAACGGGGACACTATGGCAAGCGCCCGAGCGATGTTTCCGCATTTCGGGCACGTCCAGCGGATCGTCTGCGGCTTCTTCTTTCCTCCGCTACCCTCGCCTTCCCCTTCCCCCTCTTCGCCCCCGGAAGGAGTCTCCTTGAATGCTCGTTCGTATTGTAGATCGTAATCATGTTTCTGATCAAGAATATCATCTGAATCACATTTTTGATATTTTAACTTTCTATCGGAATCGATATATTCGACTGGAAAATTTCAGGCTCCAAGTTTATTCAGCCTATCCAGGAAAATCGCAATTAAACATCATTATTGAGACAGCAGAACGTATTGAAGCCCCATTACTACTCCTTATAAAATTATTCCATATATCAAATAACTGAACCGGCTTATACATAGCTCAATGTTAAGGGGGAAGCTAAGGTCAAAATTTGAAGTCTTACTCAATCAAAAAAGGGAAAAAATATCAAAGTTTTAATTGTGTAGACAAATTTAATATGGTATTTTTTAATATATATTCGCTTTACCATATCTAAATAGAACACAAAATGAGTTGGAGGGATATATCTGATCTCGATTATGCCGCTGAAAGAGTTCTTAAAATTAGATGCTGACGAACAGGTGGAAAAGCTTATCCGGTGGAAGACGAATTATACGTTGAAAGATATCCGAGATGCTTGGGAATTAAAACACTCCTTTCAGTATTACACGATGCTTAGGAAGCTTGGGATCTATGATCGTGCGGTGAGGAAATCTAATAAATTCCATCCAGATCAACTTGTAGGTAAGAATTCCGTACCTGAAGTGGCGACCCCGGAACTCGAGATCAAAGAACAAAATCCTCCAACTGAATTTAGCTATCAACTCCATGTCTCCCTTACTGGACCAGAAGTAGCCGATAAACTTGATCGACTGGCCATGTTTCTACGGGGAGAGCAGAAACAAGTTAATCTGAAACTCTCTGTGGATGTGACAGGAGAATAATTCAACCTTATAAGGAGGGGATCTTTTGGACAGTAGGAGCATCCCTGTGGCTACTTTCGATGAAATAGATATGACGAAATACAAGGTTCCCATGTTCATCTTGTATGACCTATACACTGAGGAATTCCCTGGGAAGTTCGTTGCACGACTGTTTGATGCAGCAACCCCTACCCCATTCATTATGTTGACGGAGGAGCTTGGCACCATACGCACATACCTGGAGGATCGAGGACGTGTGTGCTTGGGCCGCGACAGTTTGGATCCAATCGAAATTTTGGAGGTTTGGATATAAATGAGATTATATTACCACCTCTCTTGGCAACAGCACGGCTTTCATGTTTTTCTAAGCCATGAGCAATGCGAGAAATTCGACAATCTTGCCCGGTTACTGCCATCGCGCTTCACGGTGAATCCGCGAAAGAATACCGCATCATTAATAAGCGAATGGCCCGCAAATCGTGGGTTATTCTTTGATCAGCTTGCGTCATAAAAATAAAAAACCCGCCATGTAGGAGGGTATCGGTATTCAAGAGGTCATTATTTCGGCCAAATCCTTTGCGTTTGCCCGTGCTTCTTCAAGCGTATCGCCGCTGGCGCCAAGACGGATCGCCGGCACACAGCGTTTCCAAATAATTAATATTGGAAACAACGCATCCGCCCCCTTTTCATACAACACAATATTCAAATGGTGTTCATTCGCCTAAAGCCAAGAGCTTCTCCAATCCTGCAGCAGTTATCATGTATTTGCCCCGAGCATTCCGTTCAGACAAACCTGCTTCAACTAATTTCAAGCAAGCAGGCGACATCGCAGCACTACCCCGATTATCCGCCCATTCATGTCCTTTCTCAGGGAAAGCATAACGGGCAATGTTTGTAGGGCTTACAAATTCTGTCCTCCGGTCACGTAGGACCTTTAAAGCCAGCACTTGCTTTTCGTTCACATCGAATGCCTCCTATAAATGGAATGAACTGATTGCTTAATCGATAATGTCATCGTGCACACCTGGTATTCAATTGTTTCTCCGGAAGCCGCTCTCTGTTCGTGGAGCTGCTTTGCAAGTCTGCGAGCCTTCCGGATTCGATACCGATATTGCCCTTCTCTAATGTGTCCGTTTAAAAATTCAAATCCGAGAGTGATTTCATAGAGTCCTATAAGATGCTCCATTCAATACACCGCCACATTCATTGAATTTCTTCGCCTCGGTAGGCGAGATCCGGTTGCTCCCCGTCCCCGGTTGAGAGAACATCATCTCCGCAATCGTGCTGGCCGGACCTGTTGTATTCTTTCGTCCAAACTTCGCAGCGTGGACACCACATTGTTATGACCTGCATTCCATTAGCCTCCTAAAGTATGTAGTTATTCACGTAAATTGAATCTTGCTTTGGTCCCTGACATTTGAGGAATCATTATTTCCTCTTTAATCGCTGGTACGAATTTTTCTCCGTCCCAAATTTCGAAGGAAATAATACAACTTGAAGAATACTCTTCCGGGCCTGTATCAATCATGAATCCGCCATCCCTAGCAGGAAAAATGTAACCAATCAATCCCTCTTTATTACTCATTTCTAATACACTCTCCTATTCATAGAGTTACAGGGGACTGTTATTTATCTACCTGTGAGCGCACACCTTAAATTTTACGCCATTGATTTGTGCCTTGACGGTCTTTCCCAACGAATTCAATTCCTAAGTCGGCACTTTGCTCAAAAGCCCATCTTCCGAAGAGTGATGGTGTATTAGGAAATGCGTCGCGTATACGAAAGACAGCGCCAGAATCGAGATTGCGAATGTATTCCTTTACCATAACCCACTTCTGCTTGTAGTTGTGTTCGGGAAAAAGCAGATTACGACCATACGCAGTAACTGATGGGAATCCTGCTGCTTTCGACCGACTTTCAATGTCCGCAAATTCTACGTCTGAAAGTTTTATACGAAGTTCCATAAAGCTAATGTCCTCCTTAAATTGCAGGTAAAGGGGAGTACGCCCACTACAGGCATTTTACATTATGAAATTTAGAATGTCAAAACTTTACATTGTACCGAGGGAACTTAATCCCGTTCCCAGTCTAATACTTTATTTTTCAGTCTAATGTTTTATTTTCCTTTAACAACAAAAAGCCGGAGGAATACCCCCGGCTTACCCAGTCACAGCTTCCAACACTGGAAGGCGCATCATTCCGGACTTATAAAATCCGCGATGCTTAACTCTGCATTGGACGAGTGGTTCAACAAACACGAACTGCTTATTCTCACCCACGATAGAACGCCCCAGGCGCGGCCAAACAGCTTTCCGGTGTTCGGCAGTTATCCCAAGCTCCATTGTGCCCAGCGGCTTAATACGGCCATCCTGCGGCGTGCCAATGAGCCATTTATGATCGTCTTTGCCATACCCGGTAATCACGATATTATCGGCGTAGTCGTAATTGATGACCTTTTGCCATGCCCACGACCGGATCCCCTTCCCTCCTGGCTCACAGGGGCGGGAACGGGTCTGGTAAGGGCTATCCCATCTTTTTAAGACGATGCCCTCCAAGCCGGCAGCCTTGATGAGCTCAAAAAACTGGACGGCGCTGCCGTTCATCACCCGCATGCGGCAATAATACTCAGTCTCCGTGAGCTCCTGTTCCAGCAGCTCCAAACGACGCTCTAACGGCAATCCGGTGACATTCTCACCGCGATAGTACAGGATATCGAAGGCGCAGAATTGGATCCGGTGCCTTGCCTTGTGGGATTGAAAGCGGGCCATCATCGCCTCAAAATCTGGATGCCCTTTCTCATCCGTGACAATGAGCTCCCCGTCCAAAATGGTTCCTTTACTGATGGGCGGGTTATGAAGTTCTGGGAAGCGGCTTGTGACGTCGGTATTTTTCGTATAAAGCTTCAGCGTATCCATATTGGAGACGAGCAAGCGAATCCCGTCCAGTTTCAGACTGGCAAAGTAGTCAGGATCGTCGAACGGTTTATTATCGACAGCAGTTTGTAAAAGTATAGGAGGGTAAAACATATTCATCACCACTTTTAATGGTAACACTGCAAATAAGGAAGCGGTAATGGGAGTTGCTGGAGCGGGTTTTTAGCGATTGCGCCGATCGGGTAAAAGAAACAAAGGGGGACTGGTTATGTGCGGAAGATTCACGTTGACGGATGATTTAAAAGAAATCATGGAGACCTTTCATGTCGACCGAAACGAATACGATGGCTACACCAAGCGATATAATATCCCGCCGACAACCGAGATACCCGCGGTGATCACAACGGACGACGAGCGGGTCCTGCGCGGCTTTAAATGGGGGCTCATACCGTTCTGGTCAAAGGACGGTAAAAGCTCTTATTCGATGATTAATGCCCGGGCCGAGACCATCCAGCAGAAGCCTGCTTATCGTAGCCTGCTTGGCCGTAAAAGAATTATGATTCCATGCTCGGGCTATCTCGAGTGGAAAAAGATCGGGTCAGAGAAGCAGCCGTACCTCTTTCAGCTGGCGTCTGGCTCTCCGTTTGGGTTGGCCGGGCTTTATGATACCTGGCGAAGCCCGGATGATGAAATCGTGTGGAGCTGTACGATAATCACGACTGAACCGAATGAACTGGCGGGGAAAATACATGACCGAATGCCAACAATCCTAGATGAAAAGGGGATGGATATGTGGCTTGATCCGGGAACGACGGATAAGGATATTCTTACCTCCCTGCTTGTGCCGTATCCTGCAGACGAGATGAAATCGTTCCCCGTCTCAAAGGCCGTGAATTACGTGAAGAATCAAGGCGAGGATTTGATCAAAGAGGTCGTATTGAATAGTAAATGAAATATTGCCCCTTGACCCGGGGCTTATGCTTTCCTTACCTTTCCATAGGTTTTTTTGGCCCAATAACCCCCCCCTCTTTTTTACAGAGGGGGTCCTACTATTTCATAATAGGACCTGTGTTTTTCGCCCATTGCATGAGTTCTTCTACGGTGTAATACCCGTAGTTGTACTGATTTTGGCTTTGAGGGTTAAGCCAGAATTTAACTTCTTTTTTGTCATCATCTTTCCAGCGTGGAGAGAGAGCAAAATAGCTTTTACCCGCTGCCTGCAAGACCTCGTGAATACCAGTTTCTCTGGCCGTTTTCTGAAGAAGGGCGTGATCCAGATCTTCAGCTTCTATGCTCTGGAGAATCTCCTCTGGCATTAATGAAATTATCGTGAATACCAGGCCAGGATTAGAAAAAGGCCCCAAGCTCTTGCCAAGACCAACAGCAACATCGCCTTTTTTCATATGGGCATAAAGTTTCTCGAGGTGGGCGATCTCCTCTCCCATGGCAACAATGCCAAAGCTACTTTCATCCCAGGCGCAAACCATTTGCCCCTCTTTATGGGGTTGAAGTTCCCTTGAAGCAATTGCTTGGTCGCCGATCGTCGGTTTGTGAAAAACCCAGCTATCCATAATAAGCATGCCAATGGGCAATTCCTTTCTCTTGTTCTCAGGATTGGGGATGCTGGGTTTGCTGAAATAGAGATAATCAGCGTTGCGAATTCTTCGTTTTTCAATGCCAAAGATGTTATCTTTATCTTTGACACCGAGCCTTGAGATAATGCCGGCAATGCCGAATTGGTGTTCGGCTGTAAAGTCGGCACCAAGGTTGATTCCAACAATTTCTTCCTCAAGGGAAATCCAATCACCGTTGTAAGAACGACGCATAGTTGCACTCCTTTTTATGTAATCTGGAACTCAAGCATATCACAAGAAAATGAGCCTTCTCCAATGCTTAATTGCATCTTTCACTGCAGCTACTTCCCTCTCCAAGAGGGTGCTCTACCTTTTGAGCTATACTGTCTTATGGTCCGCAGGCGGGACTTGAACCCTGATCTTTCTCATTACTCAAGGCAAGCGGTGACTTTCTTTCTGCAGACGAGATGAAATCGTTCCCTGTCTCAAAAGCCGTGAATTGAAGAATCAAGGCGAGGATTTGATCAAAGAGTCGTAGTGAATAGTAAATGAAATATAGCCCCTTGACCGGGGGCTCACGGTATCCATGCTGCCTGCTTATGAACGGTCCCCCCTGGATGGGGGGATTATTTTATGGCCGGTACCTGGATGCTGATACTCTCCATCGTTGCCGTGTTATCGCTTGGAATTCCCTTGCCATCCTTCAGGCGGGATTCAATTTCCATCAAGAGCAGGTCTTGTGCATTTTCGCGGACTTCTTCTACGGAATCGCCATGTACGCCCAAGCGCACAGCCGGGATGTACCCGATAAAGTCACCCTGAGCTTTGTCCTCCTCGATCAATAATTGAAAATTAAGACTGGTCTGTTCCATGATTATTCCTCCCAAGATAATAAAATGGTCATGATATCGACTGCACAGGCAGCCTAGTCGGAAAACCGAAGCGGGATCGGCCTGCAGCAGCCGATCAATCGCCTCCGTTCCCCTCAAGGAGTCCGTACTTAGCTTACAGATTTCAGCAAGCGGTCGGATAAGTCACCGCACGTCCTGAAGTCGCAGACACGGCGAAAATCGCCTGTCCATACGTTCAGTACATACAGTGAATCGTGCATACCCGATTTTTTGCCTTCGATCTGCTTCATTCCGTCGAGCCATTCACGCTGGAAGCTCCTGACCTCCTCGATGTTATTGAGGGGAAACAGGTGAGTACCGCAGTCGTAAACGTACCAGGCGTACACGCCGGCGCCGTCACAACGCCGCAGCGTGTTCTTGTCGTTAATCTCGAAATCCTGACGGAATTTCTCCTTCCGGATGATGCTCGAGACAATGCTGCTCATTTGGACAATGAGGGCATCGACGGCTTTCGGAGCTGACGGTTCTTTGAAAATAGACATATGGATTACCTCCTGAAATTTAATCTTTATAGGCGATCACCATCGATCAGAAGAAGGGAATTTGGTCCTCTTTGATGAAGGCGCTAAGCGAATGGGCAATGCCGTCCTTGCTTTTCATGGTGTGGCCGAGCTCTTGTTCCATCTGCTTCAGATACGCCCAATCTTCCGGGAAGAGCTGCGATGTGCGGCTCATTTCGGAGGACGTATTAAAGATGCAGAATTTGCAGGAGCAGCGGCTAACCCATTCATAACAAGGGTGAAGATCGATACCGTAATCCGAGCATAGCTGCCTGACTTCGGTTTTGAGCATAGCCTTGATCGGCTTCAACCAATGCACAAGTCGGTTTTTCCGGCCTGTTGCATGGGCAGAATGAAGCTTGAACACAGGCTTTTCAGCGCGCTCCTTTGATTCTTCGGAACGCTCGCCGGTCAGGAGCAGGATTTTGATGTTATCGAACTGGCGCACCCATTTCGCGTACACATCCCGCTTTAAATACGAAGTGCAGAACCTGCAGGTGGAAGAAGGGAACATCCCGCGCTCGCGGATCCTCTCTTCCAGGCTCAAATCATCCCACAAGACAATAAGAGGAAGATCGAGCTTCTTGCTCATGTACTCCAGATAGCCGTCCGTCTGTGGCCAATCGAACAATTGCCGTTTGGTCTGGTCGTTCGGGTTTCCGTCAACGCGCATGTGAACCAGCTTGATCTTTTCCTTCGGGATTTTGTACCCGTGGAGAGTCACAAGCGCTGTGGCCACGCTGTCAGCTCCGCCGGAGACGTTCACGTGGAATTCATCATACTCGTGGAGCGGGAGCATTTCTAACGGCAGCTGCGGGAGTACAAATGCTTCTGCACCGCGTTTCAAATTCATCACGTTAGCCAGCATAGGCGCCCTCCAATCCCCTAAACAAGGAGAAGAGGTCGTCACCGATGGCGGCCTGCTTCGGATGGAGCGTAAAAGCGCCTTCCGGTGTAAACAGAAGCCCGCCGAGGCCGCTTTCAAAGTTGAACATCATGTTCACCTTGTCGTACCTCAACGGCTCACCTTTCCGCTGTATAGCCTCTGCGAGAGCCTTTCGGTTTTCGGGCAGTGCGGCGTCCTCTGCACAAAAAAATGTGACCTGGTGGGATCGCGCAGTTACCCAACCCCGCGGATTGCTTTTGCGGTTTGGCTTGACCTCTGTTCCCCATGACCCATCAACAATGACGTAATGGCCTTGGTAGCAGCAGGACTTCACGTGAATGCTCCAACAGTCTTTTTGCAGGTAATAATGGACAATAACCTTGTACCCGTTAGAAGACGACATTCAATTTCCTCCTTGTTTTTGGGCAAAAAAAAGCCATGAAAACGCAAAAAAACACCTAATCGGTGTCTTACGTCTCCATGGCAAAATAAGCCCAAATATGAATGTTGCCGATAAACGGCATACCCCTTCTTCGTCGAAAAAGTAGCGACAGAAGAAAACTTTTTGAATCGATAATACCTTCATATTATCTCAGTCTACAAATTTCGTCAATCCAAAAAATGGGGAGCGCAGGGCCAATAACCCCGCGTCCCCCGTCTGATTAGATCTCGAACATATACTGACCTGATTCCGACAAGCACTCCGCCGATAGAGCGAATGGGAATCACTGGATACCGCTACTCCAGGTTCGCCGTAAGTTTGTCCGAAGAAAGAATCACAAGGACGTCTGCAACCATCAATGCAATTTGCGCACCTTTGACCGCCCAACCTACGCCAAAAGCGAAGCCTGCAATCGTAGCCCCCAATTTGGCGACCGTAATAGCCCAACCCCAGAAACTATTAGGCAAGACGGCCTCGACCAGTTTTAGCCACAGTCCGGCGTGGGTAATTCCGTCAGCTACAGCAATGATGCTCGATGCCGTAACGGTTCCCTGCATGATCACAGCGATTGTTGCCGCGACCGAGGACTCGCCCAACACAATTTGCGCCACATTTCTGGCCGCTCCCAAAGAAACGGTTCCAACACTAATACCAACAAGCCCAAGCAGGCCGGTTACTATCGTCAAAATGACACGGGTGGTCTTGTCCTGGCTAAGATCGGACAACTCCTGCTGCGAAAGCTCAAAGTCATTGCTTGCTTGAGAGGGAAGCGGCGCGGGTGTCGAAAAGAAGGATCGCGCAAGCTCCTCATAAGCGCTAAATAAGCTGTAGTTTGGACCAACCAAGGCCCAAGCCTGGTTGCCGTCCACTGGATTGGATATGTGATCGTACATCACAGGTGTTCCGCGATATACAATGAGGCTAAGCCCGCCCGACCGCAGTGTGATCGCACCGGTCCCCGGTTTGTAAGCGCGGTCACCTTGGTAGATGAACGTTGTCGTATCAAAGCCGATTGGATCTGGCGCTGGATCGACGAATAATGGGATTTTGAGGTCACCTTGGCTTTGCATGACAAAGCCATCGATCGGATTAATCAATTCCCCATAACGTGATATCGTGAATAGTTGCTCGAGGCCGCTTGAGTGATTTATCTCTAACTGAAGGTTGCTTCCGTTTCGCGCAAGCCAAAGCTTGGCACCATTTACAACAGCTTGATTTTGGATGGAAAAGAATTGGAATGGAGAGATGAACTCTATAAGTTGGGTATGGTCAACAGCTGCGTAGAGCTCGCTGACAACGTTCGTATCGTCTTTGCCGATCACAAAGTCGTTATTCGCACAGCAGTGAAGGGTTCCATCGATTGAGGTCATGTCAAAGCGCTGGTTCGCATTTCCAGGTCCTGAGGCGACCTGATCCGCTAGAATCATGATCGCGCCAGGCGTCGGTTGCGCGGCCGCCAACTGCAAAACCTTGCCGCTGCCCCTGTTAACCAGCATTCCGTCCGAGGTAATCCCCCATTGCTGATTGTCGTCATTCGCAGCGCTCATCAGTGCCCAGCTAACGCTATCATTGGGGCCAGCCGTCATGAAGCGTCCGGTCCAGCAATTCCTGACATATACGAAATCGGAAGGATAAAACATTTCGAACTTCTGCGTGGCATCGATGTCGTCAGGGTTTGCAAAGGCTAATGAGCTGTTATTCAAGGCCAAGACCTTCGATCCCTGTGTCGCGTTTACGATCTGATCCTTGGCAGTAAAGGCCCATTGCTGGCCTGGCACCGTGGTGTCCTGAGGAGCGAAACGCACCGAGCCATCATCGTCTGCCTGCAATGCGAGCTGCGTCGATTGATTGACCAACAGGATGAATTTACTGTCTACGGCGACTGCAACGCATTTGAATAATTGTGTCCCCCGGCGATGAGGTAACATCGGTTGCCCAACTACCTTGGTACCGGTTGGCGCAAAGCCTAATACCGGCCCACCTGCGCCTTTGTTCCGGAGGAAGAAATAGCTTAGGTAATCCTCGCTTGGCGTTTGGTCCGCACTCTCAATGATAAACTGCTCGTACGGGCCTGCAGTAAACTGGCCATTTACTTTCCCCCCGCCAGAATCCGAGGCATGCGTTACACCGCTGCCGTCCATTCGTAAAAAAACTCCGGGAAATGCGACAGATTCTAAAGCGGTGCTGCCATTCGGTTGCTGTGTCAGACGAAATTTTTCGTATGGACCCGCGGTGTACTGGCAGTTGACGACCCCGCCACCCGGACCTGACGGCTTCGTCACACCGGATCCATCTAGACGCAAGAAAACATTCGTGAAGGCTGTTGACCCAATAGTGATGGAACCGTCGGGTTGTGTGACTACATCGTGGGTCTCCCATGGACCTGCGCCGAACTGGCAATTAACCACTCCGCCGCCTGGCCCAAGAGGTTGGTTCATTCCAGTACCATCAATCCGAAGATAGACATTAGGAAAATTCGCGGAACGAAATTGTTTTCTACTCATTTTTCCACCTCCCAGTAAATTTACCATAATAAGTAAACCTTACTTCTTAAATACGGCTATGTCAATAAATATATTTCCTAATGAAACCCCAATATTTAACCATGTTAACTACTGTGAATTAGATGTCATTGTGGAACTTCTTTAACCAATTCAAGTTGTTTTTAGAAGATAAGTTAGCACGCTAAACGGGGAACGACAATAAAGAGCAAGGGACGCATATGCGCCCCTTGCTCTCAATGTCTTAGTGAACGTTTATGATAATTCACCGCGGCGAAAGCGGACAGACTTGTTTGGCATCCGGTTCCTCCAGAATGGGGCGGTATGCATCTAAAATCGTCTTCGCTTCTTCTTTCGCACCAAGCTTTATTGACTCATCCAAGGCGTGCGCTAGTTCCATTTGCATCTGGCCTATTTTCGTTAGCCTTTGAGCTTCCAACAACTCCAGCACATTGGGAAAGATGTCCTCCGACGTCACAGCCTCCGGATCCCGTCCCACCCGCTTCAACCACAACCCTTGACCATTGGTCATCAACACGCTGTTATCCATTAGTTCGTACTTACGCATTTTATCGTCTCCGTTCACAATTTAATATGAATAACTTCCTATTGCTCGTCGACCAAATCATCGTTGCTGTCATCGTCTACCTCTTCGCTATCTTCATCCATCACCGCGTCAGCGGGATCGGCGGCAACGGGAGCTTCCCCAGCAGCCGGAACGGGTAGCACATCCTCAGCGTATGTTGGCCGGGAATTACCTGTCCTGGCATTGAAGTTAAGAACATGCACGATAACGGAATTGGTGGCGAAAAGCTCGTTCATGACAGTCGTAATCTGGAAGGCGGCCATCTCGTTAGCGATCATCCGCTGAGGTTGATACGGCTCAATGCCGCAGCTGTGAGAAGGCGGGATGGCATCCTTCGCATCGATTGGGTAAACCCCATCGAGCGACGGTAGGATAACCCTTCCCCCCTGCTTCACACCCACAACGACCTGACCAGAATAGCCACTGTCCTGGTGCTCCAAGGTCTCTTCCTCCGACCACTCTTCCTGCGACTTCTGTCCACCCTCCGGCAGATAGACTCCTTCGATGCCGGCGTCGATGTAAATCACATCATCCGTCTTCTCAAAGAAATCATTCATGATCTTTCGAGAGAAGTCATTGTCCACGGCGCCGATCAGAACCTTTTGAATGTGCAGGCCGTTCGCATGCAGGTAATCCGTATGCGAGAACAGGCTTTCCAGCTGTTCAACCGATTCGATATAGGCGTCAGAGTAGGACCCGATCTTGAGCCCGTAGGTGGTGCCGTAGCGCTTCGCCAGTACATCGGCCTTTTTCTTGCCAATGTCGGACGGAATGAACGGCTGACGGAGCAGATTCTTCTGCTCTACCGTGTCAGGATCCGCGAGCATTAGAAACGAACGGACATCATTGAACGCGTACAGCATTTTGGTAAGGCGCTGTACGGCATAGCCACCGTTTCCTCCGCAGCCGATCATGACGATGTAGTAAAGGAGTTTGGAAACACTAGGACGGGCATAGTTCACTTGTGGCTTTGCCTTGTGATAGTCGAGTAGGTTTATCATTGCTAATTACCTCCACATTGGTTCTTTTTTCGATCTGCTGATGGTAACCCGATCATGCCAATGCTTCGGATACTCAGCGGGTTCGAGGCTTTTGACCGCGAACTCCGGGTAATCCCCCTCAATGATTGCACTTGGCTCCAGAGGGATGAAGCGGCCGGCGACGCCTGCGCGGGTGCGAACATTATACGTGATTTCGCGAATCCCTTGCTGCAGGCGCCCGACAACCCCGTAAAGCATCGTTCCAAGTTCGTCGGCATCGTCGATGTCGCTGAAGTACGCCTTCATCGTGTTATGCGAATGAATCTCGGCCACTTTAACAAAGTGGGTCGGGAATTCGGAATAACAGGCATCGACTTTGACCTTGCTCACTTCCTGGAACGGCACATCGAGCACGTAGCGCTTGGTTTCCGTGTCCCAATAGAAAACACCCATGACTTCGACTTCGTGCATGGCGTAATCCGCAAAGAAGGACACGAGTTGAACGAACAGGTTTTCCGGAATTTTCGGGAGATTCAGCTTGAACCCTTCGCGGCAAGGCTCCAATTCCTCTACAACCTCGGCCTTGGCGACGAATACCCCGATCGCGTTCTCACGCACTTCGTAATAGCCGTCGCGGGCAGCCAGGATGTTGATGGGCTCCTTGTTAGCGAACAGGTCCTTGGAACGAAAAAAGAAGCCTTTCAGCCCTTGGCTGAAATAGGCTCCCTTTTTACCTCCGGTAACGATCGGGCAGATGAGATTTTTCTTCTCATCCCAATCCAGCTTGGTCCGCTGTTTGGACAATTCCGGGAAGTCCCTCTCCAGCCGTTTGCGCACAGCCTCAAGGTCGAGTCCGCCGAGTTGCTCCGCATCAAAAAACTTCGTGATGGAAAGCGTGTGCCCCGCATACGCGATGTACGTAGCGTGGTTAAATTCGGGCTTCTTCTCTTCCTTTTTGGCAGGCGCGGCACCGGTGGTGACGGCCGATTTGTTATCGGCCTTGACTTCCGTATTGGCTTGTCCACCCGCAAGCTCGGCTTTGTTGGCCGCAGCTTCATCCGGATCACCGTCATCAGCGAGCGCTGCGCGTTCCTCATCGCTCAATTCGTTCTCTTCTTCGGCATCTTCTTCGCCGGTTTCCTTGCACTCGTCCTCGCAGGCATCTTCCTGACGTTCCTGCTGCCGCTGCTCGCGCAGGCGTTTCGATGCGAGATGGACGACTTTGGTATCGCCCTGCTCGGCTTCGGGTGCCGGGGATTCAGCGGAAGCGGGTGCAGCTTCGGTGCTGGCGGCCGGTTCGGAAGCTGCCGCGGAGCCGGGCGACGATGGATCGCTTTCGGGCGCCTGTGGTTTGGCTTCCTGCTTCGGCTCGGACGGGGCGGAAAACTCTTGGGATCCGCCAAAGTAAGAGAATAAATCAAACTGATCGTTGGTGTTAGACATTTCAAATTACCTCCAGAATTATATTTTTATGAGCTCCAATTGATGCGAGAGGCGGCTTAGAGAGAGTTGGTCAGCTTATTGATCCATTCCTGGAGTCCCAAGCCGGTCTCTTTCAGATACTCGTCGGGGAACGATTTTCCCTTAATCTGTTCAACAAGACCCCGGAACGGCAATTTGCTTGTATTCGACCCTGCATAGTAGCAGTCCGAATTAGGCGAATTGAAAAACAGTTCGGGGATAGTTGCCAGTTGGGAAACCCGCTCGATCGACGGCAGCTTTTGACTGCCCCAGCATACCGAGAACGTATTGGCGACGTTGGTGTAGGGATAAAAATAGACCTTCGATTCCTCGTTGGGAATGAGTTGGTCCTCCAGCGCAGCCATGTACACGTTGGTAATGGCCATGTTTTTTTCACGCACCGTCAACTCGAAACCGACAATTAGCCTCGGGAATGGAACATCCTCGATCTTCGCTTCGTGATAAAACACTTCGCGGCGATGAGGGGGGATTTCCAGGAAGACGTTACGCCTCGCCGGACCCTCCGAATAGTAGATCGCATTCCGTGGCAAAAGGGGCGTCTTGATGGCCGCGTAATCGAGGGACTGAATCACCGCTCGCGCAACAGTCTCGTGAGTGTAGGTGCCTTCCCCCATGCTCACGCCATCATGAAACTCCTCGATCGTCGGCAAGCCGTGATCGCGGATGACGATAACCACTTTCGATCCGGTTTCTTTTTCCAATTGAGCAGCTGTAGTCATGCCGCCACTTCCTCTCGTTTTGTTCTTATTACCGCCTGGTCTAGCGCGCTGTTCAACATAGTCAGCATGGTATCGTAGGAGAATGGATCGTCTGCGGTCAGCGAAAGGCTGAGATTTCCGCATTGGTCCATAATGTTCGAGAACACCACATTTACATGGTCTTCCAGCGACACGTCCACCACGATTCCGAGACGGTCATAGACCATCTTCGCCAACTTAACGCTCCGCAGCCCGTTGACAATTTGCTCACGCCTGGCGCGGATCAGCTCGCGTACCTCATTCCGAATTTTCACCATTGATGACAGAAGCGGCGAATACAAGCCGTACTCACCCGTGACCGTGATGTAAAAACAGTTGCCGGCCATCGTGCCATTCATCTCGAACTCGCCGAAGTAATCGTCGTCTTTCGAGAGCATGGCGTTAAAGCGATTGATGTACTGGCCACGTTCAGCATCACGCAGAAGCGGGTAAAACGCCTGAAGCTCCGGGAGAGGAATGCGGTAGGTATTCTCGGATGTACCCCACCCATTCAGCACCTCGCTCACATGAACGATCTCACCGAAGATCAGCTTCATGCAATCCCAAAAGACCGGTCCCTGCCCTGCGAATTCGTGGCAGAAGAAGTTGATGGGATTTTTCACAACGTCAACACCCGCATCATGCGTGATTTTGACGAGTGTAAAGGCGTCATACGTCGCCTGCATCTGGCTGATCTGCTCCTGATACATGTACGATTGTTCCAATGTCTCCACGCACCCTTCTAAAAGAAATCAACGCTTTCGGTTGGCGTCTCGGGCTTGGCTTGCTTGAGCTTGTAGATCACTTCGCTGTTGTGAAGAAACTCGTGAATGGCATTTCCTTCATTGGGGAACGCCGTTCCGTCCTCTTCCTCAACATACTCGTGATCGACATAGTTCATCGCCATGTCCAAAGCCTGTTCAGCCTCCTGTAACGTGAAACCGTTCCAATCAACTTCCGAACTCTTAGAGCCATAATGAGCGGCTTCAATAGCACGGAAGAGACCGGACGTATACCCTTGCAGGTACGTCTCTTGCTTCGGCAAACTTGCCGTTAAGCGGGACAGGTTGATACGCATGTTCCGATTTCCTCCTTTGTTTTGGGCGAAAAAAAAGACCAGGAAAACAAAAAAAGCGCACCGAAATAAGGTACACTTCTGTTCTCCTGGTCAAAATTACGCCTGATTACTTATTGACGGCAATATGCCGTACTCGCTCGCTCTTCGCCGAAAAAAGGACAGCGGAGAAAATTTTGTATTGCTAAGTATTGGCTAAAGTATAGCATAGGGCCAGGCTCAGATAAAGAAAAAAGTGGGAAGCGGCCAATAGGCGCTTCCCACTCTATGCAGTCAGTCGGTCGGTAAGGTGGTTAACACCGCAGCGGATCCGGCCACGTGCACAAATCGATCGTAAACTCGTTGAACTGCTGATAAGCGGGTGTTGTTGTAGAGTGGATGGATCGATCATCATGGTTTAAATAGTTCCTTTCGGGAATCAGATGGCGAAGTGACGGAAGAACACAAAGTAAACCAGGACGAATGTTAACAGAACAAAGCCGCCTTCAACGACAGAGCCTTTCCATGTTCCGGTACTCATCAGGTTCAGCTTCAGGCGCCATTCAAACGGCGGCAGCGGCCGGATTCCGCGATTTGTAACCGAATCGGCCAGCAGGTGCAGCAGATACGAGAGTCCTCCTGCAATCCAAAGCGTATGACCGTAATCGGTTGTTGCAAAGTACAGGAGCGCGGTCCAACCGAGCAACCCGAACGCGGTGTGGGTAAGGCCGCGGTGCGGCAGGAGTGCGCAGATGATAAGAAGGCTTCCGATGATGTAGTTCCAAGGAATGAACGCATGGCCGAACAGGATCAGTCCGGCGCCGATCAGTACCATGACGACATTTCGTAGGGAGCGGGTTGGCATCAACGATACCGTGCCTACTAGAACCGCAAGGACGATATTCCACGGGGTAAACGCTTGACCAAAAAAGTAAAGAAATACGCCGAGCCCGACAAGTGCGAACTGAAGGAACCGGAGGAAGCGGGTCGGAATCGCACGTGAAACGAGAAGCGAATTGGGCTCGTCAATATCCGGAAGCAGCGCGCTGACCGCCGTAACTGCGGCAACAGGCAGCGTAATCTTCTCGTCGGCTAAACCTAGAACGCTAAGTGTGACGCCTGTGCTGATAACCAAATGGGATTTTCCCATCATGTCGACCACTTCCTCTCAAATGGGCAGGATACGAACAATATCTTCAAGCTTCTCGGAATACTTGCACTTCGGCAGGCTTTTAATGACGGTTTTACCGTACCGTTTGGTCCGCATGCGGCTGTCCAGAATGATGACCGCGCCCTGGCATTTCATTGACCGGTTTAGCCGGCCAAACCCCTGCTTCAGTTTGATCATCATCTTCGGGAACATATAGTCCACGAAGCTGTTCCTCTTTGCCTTTTCAATTAACTCAAGCTGTGCCTGGATCAGAGGTTCGTTAGGCTGCGGGAACGGCAGTTTGGCGATCACAAGGGTCGTAAGCGCGTCCCCCGCCACGTCAACGCCGGTCCAAAAGCTGGAGCATCCGAGAACGATCGTACGCGGGTTGGTCTTCAACTCGTGAATGATCTTCTCCCGATCGCATCCCGGGAATTGAACCAGCAGATTGTAACCCCGCTCGATGCAATGGGGTTGGAATTTTCGGGAGACTTGGTTCATCGTCTCGAAACTGGTAAACAGGACGAGCATCCGGCCACCGGAATACATGAGAATTTCCTGCAGCTTATCGGCGGTGTACTGGGTTATATCGGGGCTGTCCGGCGCCGGCGCATCGTCCGGGCAGATAATCATCGTCCGGTTCTCATAGTCAAATGGACTGCTGACCATCACACTGTCATAATCCTTCACGCCGCACCTACCCGCAAAAAACTGAAAGGAGCCGTTGGTGGACATTGTGGCGCTGGCGAGAATGACTGGCACTTTATTGAAGAGACCGTTGGCCAAAACCACCTTCGGAAAGAGTGGCGCCGCATGAAGCGTAACATTTCCTCGGCCCTGAACCGTCGCCCAATACGCCCAAGAACGCTTGGCATTCTCCCCGATGAAATCCAGATCGTCATTCCCTTCAAAAAGCCGGTCCAGTATATCGGAAACGCCGCGGATACTCAGCGCCTTGATTTTCTCGATAAACTCCGTCAGGATCGAGCAGACTTCGCTCATATCAATCTTCTCGTTCAGCAGCTTAAATGCGTCATTCTTCATCCCCTGCCCGACCGAGGCATATGCTTCGTCCATCTTTTGCGTGAAGGACTGACGCAGCTGCGTGAGAGCAAGCTGATTACTTATATCGAGATCGTTGAAGGCATCCCGCCTGAAGAGGTAGTCGAAAAGCGTCTCGAACCGATTCAAGTCCACCTGCTTCTCGAAAATGTTGCAGCAAACGTCCTCGAGCTCGTGGGCCTCATCGAAGATAACCGCGTCATAGGCGGGAAGCGAACCATTGCCGGTCTTTTTCCGCATAATCAGGTCAGTGAAGAAGTAAGCGTGATTCGTTACGATGATATGCGCCTTCTGCATCTTCTCCTTCAAGTCTTCCAGCATGCAGTTATCGGGCTTTTTGACGGAAGGACAGGAGGAAGCGGAGATTCGATTCCAAAGCGCGTCCTCAACATCAAACCCGAGTGCGGTACGGTCGGCAATACCCTCTTTACTGACCTTAGAAAAGATCCGCTGAACTACCTTGGCGTCCTTGTTGTTGCTCCGAAGCATTTCCTGCCACAAACTCTCCAACTTCGAGTAACAGACATAATGGGACTTCCCTTTGACGAGCTGGTACTTCAGATTCAACTTCTCCATTTTGAGAATTTGCTGAACCCGCGGGAGCTCCACGTTCACGATCTGCGTCATCAGAGGGATCGTATGAGTGCAGACCACGATCGTTTTTTTATTTTTGACGGCCCACTGCGCTGCAGGAATCAAGTAGCCGAGGGATTTACCCGTTCCTGTACCGGCTTCGCACATCAGGTGCTTCTCCTCTTCCAGCGCCATGCCGACTTTTGTAGAGATGAGAATCTGCGGCGCCCTCGGGCTGTAGCCTTGCACGAGCTTGGACAAATGCCCGCCCTGGCCTAGCGCACGCTCGATAAAGTCTTCCAAGCCGCTTCGCCTCCGATTGTTATATATATATTAATTAATATACTATCATACTAATATATTACCAAATGACAACGATTTTACCAAGTAACCGCGAACGCTCCACAAGGTCTACATCCGACAGCTCAAGAGGGCTTTAAGCAACAGATATTTAAACATATGGATCGGATCGATGGCGTTGCGGCCATTGCTCAGGGCAGTACTTATCTTGTTAGTTGTGTTTTAGATTTAAAATCCTTTTCAATGCTCTCGTACTTCGACATAATCAAGAATTGAAAGATAACAACGGCTGCGAAGCCGCCCACGAATAGAATTAGAGCAGACATCCTACTACCATTCATATCGGGTAGCACGATTCCACTTGCTCCAATCACAGAAAGTGCCGTAAAAACTATTTGAAAAAATCTGTAGTGATAGGTGGAAAGGAATTTAAGCATTTTTAATTCCGTCTCCTTCTTCATACGCCTCACCCTCCTAATGCCGCCGTATATTTAGTATCGATGACCATGCATCATAATTCCCTGGCTTTGATACATCTCAATTAGATGCATTTTATCGTTCATAGCACTTTATCTAATGCCTTCACTACCCAATTATAATCTGCAGGGTAGATCAATAATAGAATTAATAGTGATTATTGACCCATTCTACTCTCATCAAATTTTAACCGCGCTCCATCTGGCAACTTTCGTTTCAGGTGATCAGGAAGATGATTATAGCAGTAGGTCATTTTCTCCCGGTTCAAATTCGGAACAACCCCTAGGATGTCCCATTCAGCATGAGTAAGTGAGTTTCCACATTTTATGCAGCTGCGTTCGACTCTTGTATTCGGCTGATGGCCAAGAGTGACGTCAGGAACGGGAGGCGGTGAATCGAGCAAATGCCGAAGAGCGGGATTGCTCGCCCAATCCTTCTCTTTCTGATAGAAAGGTGCGAGGTCTCGCCATCCGATCTCCCATGTATCAAGAGCTTCACGAAAGGCTTCGTTCGTCGCCAGATCGACCTTATTGGCTACATGCTTAGCTTCGGTGATCTCTGCGAACCCAATGCCGTCGCGGTAATGCGGCCCGATCGTAACGCGGCAAATTACCTTGACGTAGCCGTGAGGGACGTTGATCTCAACATCGCGGATTTCGCGGTTCCAGCGGCTGTTCGTTGCATCCTCCACGCGGTCGGTATAGACCTGGTTGGGGATGTAAGCGCGGCCGGTATCTTCCCGCTGCTTGACGGTGCCCTGCGGGAACCGTGCCTTAATACGATCGATGACTTCCTGATAGTTCAGCTCCTCCATGTTCCCGCTCCTTTCTATTTCAGATTCATCTTGCCAAACTTCGCCATGTAGTTATCGAACAGCGTATAGACTCGCTGTGCCATCTTCACCCGGGCCGGCAGGTCACGAAGGAGCAACTTGCAGTATTCCACTCCCGATTCAGTGATCTCGTAAAAGCGGTTGTAGCGGTTGTCCCCTTCCCATTGCCGATTAACATGCCCGCTCTCGGCGAGCGCCCGAAGCCGTTGGCTGAAGTAGGCATCGTTTACGCCTACGCCGTCGAGCGTCTGTGTAATGAACTGCTCCATTTCACTGTGATAGCGACGGCCATTCATGAGATCGGAAAGCACGATAAAGTCAATGACCTGCTGCACCTTCACCACATGGCCAAGAGATTCGGTTTTCTCGATCGGATTTTCATTGCGTGGCATATCCTTTTGTTGCCTCCTTCAATTTGAAGATTATAATACACCGGCAATCCCAAGGAATCCGATTACAGCAGATCCGAGAATAACGCATGATGCGAGCAACACGTTCCGCGCCTTAATATTCCAAAGCTGGACGAGCTATTCATCATTCCCCACCGGCAGGGAGGGGGAGGAAAAGTCGCCGGTATTGAGGATGCCGCCCTGGATTTCTCCCTCTTCATCCAGATGAACGTACTGGCGCGTCCACGAATGCTTGTACGCGAACCGGCCGTCCTCCACGAACATGAACATGTAATTGGCGATCGCTTCATCCCGCTCCACTTCCGTCAAATCCAGCCGAGCGAGCGCCCGGAAAAGCGGCTGAAAATTGCGCTCGTTCTCCGACTGGTCATACAGCGTTTCACTGTCATTCGCCACGGATTATACCTCCATTCAACCAAACATATATTCCCCTGCCCATATTATACCACAGACACGCTTTATATCAATATACTTGTTATCACCCTTGCAGGCATCCCGCTCCCCTCCACGACCTACTTTTTCCGGATCTACCCCTTCCGACCCGATCTTCTAGTTTCTACGTATCTAGATTCGTACCTAGTTGCAGACCTGCAGCTCTGTTCCTATATCCGTGTTTATTCTTTTGGGCTTTCTCTCCCCAGTAGCAGATCACCTCCCTGCTACTTAATCCGGACCAAGTTGCAGGTCTCGCCCGTCGGGGGGGCCGCCGCGCGCTGCGCGAAAACCGGGTCAGAAGGGAAGACCTCGTCATGTAAAGAAACAGAATAGCCACAAGGTCGAAGACCACCCTCGCTGAATCGGATCGGAGCGGGACATGCGGACAACGGCAGGCCGCGGAAAGGTAACTAGATGAGCGGTCATATGTGGATCGTATCTAAGGAAGTGGAATGAAGCAGGTATAGATGAAATCACTGGAGCGGGGCAAACGATCAGACGAAGAGAGCGTGAGCAAAGCAGCGGGCAGCTGCAGGATATGTCAACCGTGCGATAGTCTGCCGGCCCAATCATACAAGGGTGTAAACAAGTATATTGAAAACAAGTGAATTCTTCCGCGGTTAATCGAGCCTAAAGACTATCATTACTGGTTGGCCACCGGAAGTCCGAAGCTACGAACAGATTCTCCAAGAAGCTAAACAAAACTGGAGCCACCGGTGACGTGGGGTTCGGACGAGGAAAATCGAGCCACATTCAAACATAAAAGGCAAAGTCCTAGTTGGCCATAGAAAAGGAGCTCCGGATTTTTCCGGGGCCCCTTATTCAGTGTTTTTATTCATTTTGTTACTTCCCACACTTGCAATTCCTAATTTCGCGGCAGCACTTAGGACAGCAATACTGAATCTTCAAAATGCACACCTTCTATTCAATAAGTATCTATCTTCTTATGCATCTTCAATGCTAGGGAATTCCTTCTTAATTAACTCGATCTCACCGATTTTATTTAGAAACTCGATAACCTCTGTTTGAGACATTGGCTTAATATCATCGTAGAAACCCGCAAGTGCGTCATAACGAAACACCAAATCAAAAATTAAAGACTCGGATCTGTTTTTAGTAATAAAGTAATTTCCTTTTTTCGTTTTATATAAGCTGTACCATCCTGGAGTCAGATCGGCTACTAACTCCGATTTGGTTACATCGTACATTTTATTGTCAATTACAGCTTGAAGGGATTTGGGTTGATATTGGCTATTTTTATTCTGGATCAAAGTCATTCACCGCCCTATTCTATATGATTCATCAACCACCATAAAATGCTACGGGATCGTATCCGTGGCCTCTGCCTTGATGATAAGGCTGCACCATCTCGCCCACTTCACATGTCTCGTCCTGTCATTGATCAAACATTCTAGAAGCAACTTGACTAGCGCTTACACCTTTATTCATTCCGTTGACGTGCACTTCCCGAAATATTTTCCGAAATACGTCGACTGTTTCTTTTTCCCATCCTTCCAACCATTCCACCTTAGATTCTTCTTTGGCCGAAAGCTTGCGTCCCAACATATTCTCCAAGATGCTTTGAGTAGATTCGCGTTTATTTCCCATTCCGTTCACGCTCCCTTCAGAACCGATCGGCAGCGACGGATCTCCTTTGCCTGGACTAACCGATTCGGCAGCCTGAGCAAACCATTTGTCCCGTTCAGCCGTCAGCCGCTCTATCTCTCCCTGCTGGCGCTGTACCTCGTCGGTCAGACGCTTATTAGACCGTGCTGTGGCATCCAGATGCTTTGTTTTTATTGCCAGCGCATCTGATGCAAGCTGTAGGCTTTCGGTCAGCCGCTGTAACTCAGCTAGGAGGGATCGGTTGTGTTTCAGCGACTCATGCATATCCTCGATATCGGCGCCCTCGTCATAGTCGCAGTAAGCCTCATCCAATAGATCAACGCGCTGCACGATTTCCGCCATCTGCTCCACCGTCATGGGCTGCTGTGAGGATGGAACCTGGACCGGCTCGCTCCCGTCCTGCTCGACGCAACCCCAAGGGACTCGGACGCCCCTTCCGTCATCGAGGGAGAGTGCAATCAACTTGCGCGTCCAGTCGGCCTCATAAACGACTCCAGTCATTCCGGCGTACTCTCCGCGCACTACTTGCGCTGGTGCTCCTACGATGATCGCTTGGAGCTGCTGTTCGTTACTCACGCAGACTCACCTTCTTCCGTAGCTTTTCGTGCAACCGGCTTCTCACTTCGTCCACTTCTTCGTCTTCGTGGGCATTAAAAGCATCCGTCGCCCTGAGAAGGTAATACAATTCATTGAATGTGAGGTAAACGTTATTCCCTCTTGGTTGCTGTTCGTTACTCATGCCCTGACTTCCTCATCGCTGATAAGAAATAAGTATTGCTCGAATGGTAGTGGGTCAAGGCCGTTTTCGGCACAGAGCAAGCAGTAATGTGCGTATGCCTGCCGGTCGAGCTGTTCGTAATTCATGGGCTTCCCCCTCATATTCCAACGGTACTGTATCAGCCGTAGCCTCAGTATAGAATCTTCATGCAATGTGGATCGGGAGCCGAGTAAACATCGGATACCGGCTTCCCGGCCCTTCTTTCCCGGGACGCGGCCATCAGCGACTCGTGAATCCATTCGTCCGAAATGGTGTACAGCGCTGGTTCGGAGCCAGAAGCGATAAGAGCAGACGCTTGCTCCATGGTGTAAATCTCGCCCTCGTAGTTGATGTATGTGCCGGGCCGAAGCTCGGAGAAATGAATGGTTTTCATCGATATATCCTCCTTGTATGGGAAGCCGTAGCCTCCGGATATTAGTCCTGCTCGGGATCGTATTCGTAAGAGGTCTGCACCACCAAAACTTAAGCGTCCTCGTCCAGCACGTCCTTGGCGACTTGGCACCAATATCCCTGGTCGTTGACGGCCTCAGCCATTTCCGTGATCGAGATCCTGGTCGATCGGGCTGCTGTCCAACGTCCACGCGCCATCCGCGTCGCGCTGCAGGTTCGAGACCTGGCCGGCTCTGTGAACCGTGCAAAAAGGTCCGAGATGCGCAGCCGGGAGGCTCTCGATCCGCTCACTCTAATTATAGGTGAGCTGGAGTCACTAAAAGCAAAATTGTCGCCAGCGTCAATATTAATGCCGGTGGGACAAAGATTAAGTACCCGACCACGTTGAGTAGTATCGATCTTGATGGATTTTTCTTGTATGCGAAGATCATATATATGCCGGCGCTCATGCAAATGCAGCAAACGGTGATAAAGAAACTAGCGATGCCATTAAATGATGAAGACCTATTATTCCATCCCACAATGCCGGTAGCGAGAAGCCAATATCCCCAAATGACCCCATAGAAAATAATTAATCCTCGAAAACTCTTTTTATTGCTCAGTTGTATAGATTCTTTCTTCATCTCCATTGGATCCCCCTTTATTTTAATCTAACAAAAGTTACGCTCCTATGTGTTACATGAATTCAATAGAGTCTGTTCCCCTATGAGGAAACAGACTCTAACGTTAATTGTGATTTGATTTGAATATTTAATAATTCTTGCTATTAAAAAGAGCCAATTGGAAAGAGCGTTAAAAATCGGATCGTCCCTTTCGGAACCCGTACCCGTTCCCTCCTTAAACCTATGTATATATACTAATCATATAATATACAAGTATTGGAGTAAATGAAATTGGATACAATGAAACAAATCGATAGTGACAGGATAAGAATTATATTATTCTCTCTCACCACGATCCATTCGGTCTCTACCAAAAGTTGCAGCAGCCCACTCTTCCAGAGTCATGCCGTGTTGCTCTTTGAATCCTTCTATCTCATCCTTTTGATCGAACACGAGGAGCTGGCTATCCGCTTCCACATCGATCGGTGTACCTACCGACGTTTTGCCGAGGTTATATACATTTGGCGTTGCGTGCAGCAGCCGTACGTAATCTCCGGATTTGTTACAAGCAGCACCCACCGCGGTATTGTCCGCTTGACCAGGTGTGAGCGGTCCAAAGATGGCGCAATGCGTCATTTCAGCATTCAGCTTATCGCATATTCGGCAGGTCGGGTGAATTTTTTGTTTTGCCATCGTGAATAACCTCCAGTGCTATTTGAAATCATCATATAACGAAATTATGATTTCACAAAATTTTTCTGCACACTCGGTTAAGACAAAAAAAGAAGAGGCGGTTAGACCGCCTCTTCTTCTGAGTATTATGCACTTTTCAATTGATATCCATGTGTAGCAGGCTTCTTCTCATGAGGGTAAAGAATGTCAGCTGCTTCTCTTTGAATTTGCTCGAGCTCGTCGCCAAGCTTCTCGGCTCTCTCGAAAAGCGCATCGACGTCTTCCCATCCTGTTCTGGTTTTCATTCCCGCTCAACCCCTTCCGCGCTGCACGTCTTTGATGAGACGAATATCATCTGAGGTTTCCTTTATAAACCAAAGAGAGAGAGCGGCTGCCCTCTCTCCCGGTGTTGTTTATTTAGAAATTGAACGCGTACTGGTCATCGGTGACGTTGTAGACCTTCTTGGTCTTGGTCTTCACCGTCTTGCCCTCGACAAGCAGCTCCAATCCCTTCCACGCCGTATCGGTCGCCTTTGTGCGATCGGTCACCGGCTTAACGGTCAGGTTGTAAACCCAGCGGCGGAATTCCTCCGATTCTACCGGTACGGCCGCTGGATCCCACCGAAGTTCAATATCGCCAAGCAGGGACGCGTTAATGACGGCAAGGCCATTCATACCTTTATTCACGTTTTGCTCAACAAAATTGATCTGTTGTTCAATCCGTTGGTAAAGATCGGCCGGCACAGCCTCGGTTGCCCAAGCAAGCAGGGCGTTACGCAGCGAGTCGCCGTAGAAGACGCGGATCGGGGACGCCGGTTCGCTCGGTTTCGAAGCGTTCAGATCGTTCCAGATATCGAGAACGTCCTCCTGCTCTTCCTCGAACGCCGGTGCCTCGGTCGGCGCCGTCACGCCAAGCTTCGATGCGTCGATCGTCATTTTGCCCCAAATGGATTCCGCGCTTTCCACGCCCATATTGTTGCCGACGAACCGCTTTGCAAGCTCCTGCGCAAGACTGCCTCCGGAGCCTTCAGTCAACGCCGCAAGCCCTTCCTGGCTGAACTGTCCTTCCAGCGCAAGCGCCGCGCTCATCTTGGCAGCCATCAGGTTGATGGCAAGCTCTTGCATAGTACCCTTGTAGCCGCAGTACACGGTCTCGCAAAGATTCTTCTGCCCGATACGCCAATGGCGCCGGCTGGCTTGACGAACGATCGACAGGCGGTAGCCTGTTTGGTAAAAAAACAGAGACGGGAAGCCGAGCAAATCCAGGCCCGTTGAGACGAGAATGGGATTAGTAAGAAGTACCTGAATCCCCTCTTTTTCCCTTTTGGCGATCCACTCTTCCCGGTCCGGACCATCGACGTTCGATTCCAGGACGGCCGTTTTGATTCCTTGTTCCTCCAGCAACATTTGAAGCCGTTGCAACGTACCCAACTTTCCGGTAAAGGTAGCATAGACGCCAACCTTCCGGCCGGCTTTGAGACGCGCCTTCACGTATTTGATCAGCTGGAGTTCTTTCGGGTATAAAACCCGGTCACTTAGCCGATAACTAGGAGGAACGATCTCATCGCCGCTGTCCGGGTGATAGACGCCCTCGAAATTAAAGGGAACGTCCGGGTAGCTGAGCAAGGTTGACAGGAGACTTCCCAAGAGGACGGATTGACCGCCGCCCTGAAGTTCTTTCTGAACCGCTTCGCGCAGCAAGTTCTCGACCTCGGACAAGTTACGTGACAAATACCAAGTGGGCGCCACAAGGCGCATCCCCTTCGTCGGCTTGCGTTTGGTTCTTCCCGGCCTACGCTCGATCTTCGTGATACACGGAATGAATGACCTGTCGCCTTTGAGCGAGACGTTCATCGGACCTTCGGAGAGCTCCGGCAGAACCTCAAACATATCGGACATTTGGATAAAGCATGCCACGTCGCTCAGCATATCCGTAAAGAGCTGCGGAGCCGCGGCCGGCAATTCCTTCGTGTTCGCACGCTTGGAGGATCCGTTGCTGGAACTGTTCAAGTCCTCATCCTTGCGGATTTTCGTCACTTTCTCGCGGACGCCGTAAAGGTCGATCCACCTTCCAACATCGCCCCAGTTGAAACCATTCTCTTTCAATCTAGCAGGGAACATTCGATAGAATAGTTCAAATAGGTTACTAGCATACCCGTTCATGAGGGTACCCGTCATAGCGAGCGCATACTTCGCGCAGCCCATCAGAACGTGGAAGGCATGAGCCTGGGCGCTGCCCCCGGTGAGCTCATGGCATTCATCCCCGATCGCCAAATCGAACTTGTTCTTAAAATAACGCTTGAACAAGTGTGCCGGCGAAACCTTACGAGGAGAAACGCCACTTGGCTTCCGGGATTCACCCGAAAAACTACTCTTGTCTCTATTTTTTGCCTGCCACAAAGGAGCGCCACATGTCCGGTAATCGTCCTTCTCGGGATCGCTGTTCTTGTACAGACGAACTTGACTGGAACAGAACAGATTGTTTTTACGTCGCGTCGGCTTTCCGTGCTTGTTGAAGAAGTCCTCGTATTCCATCGGAACCATGCTGCCTTCTTCTTCTTTCATCAGCTGACCGCCGCAATCCGGGCATTTCCACCCTTGGAAAACGGTCTTGCTGACCTTCTTTACATCATCACCCTTGACGACCCGCTTTGCATAGGAGCGGTCAACCCACTGAGCAACAGGTTCGTAAATATACCCGAGTTTCGCCGTGTCGCGGGCGATGATGTACACTTCGATTTTCTTCGGCTTGAACTCCATCTTGCCGCTGTCACGCAGTTTGATGACGTCCACGAAATCGTCGAGGAATGTAACCTCAAACAGATTCTTATCGAGCAGAATCCCTACTTCCCGCTTCGTCTTCTTGATCAGATGGTTCGGGACCATGTAAATGACACGGCCTTTGCCATTGAGCAGTTCAGACAATAAGCTAAAAAACAGGGAAATACTTACCGCCGTTTTCCCGGTTCCCATTTCCCCGATAAGCATGAGTCGGCGGTTCCGTTTGAACCCTTTGAGCAGCGCGGTCACCACATGCGCCTGGGCGCTGAATAGCGGTCGCTTGATCTGATCCAGAACAGCCAGCGTTTCATCATTACCCGGGTGGTGAACCGGCACATACTCTTCATTCAGGCGCCGAATCAGGTCAGCCCCGAACAGGCTCAGGTAATCACCGATGTTCTCAATATCATTGAGCGATGTGGGAACGGCAGGGGCCGCCCCGTCCGTTAAGAGGGCGATATCCCCTTCCCCGATAACCGATTCGTTGTTGATCAATTCCAATGTCTCCGTAGTCAAATTAAATGGCCTCCTTT
>NZ_JBKFAO010000012.1:0-115059 GCF_053345695.1 Paenibacillus sp. D51F
CGGCGCCTGCTGCATGGCCCGCGCAGGCCCGCGCTGCCGGCACCGGACGCCAAGGCCCGCCTCCAGGCAGCGCGGCGGCCGGGCCCTGGCGCCCTGCGGCAGCCGCCTCGGGCGGCCCCGCCGTTCCGCCTGACGCCGCTCAGCGGCTGTACGCGCCTGCCGCCGGCATGGCGGCCGACCGCGCCGGAGCCGTGCGGGAGCAGGCAGGCGGAGCTTATGCCGCCGCTCCCGCTCCGGCAGGCGACGATCCCGCGGGCCTTGCGAGCGGCGCTTCCGTCCCTGAGCCGGAGGTCAGCGGCTGGGCCCCGTCCCCTCGGGCAGGCTCTGCCGAGCCTAGGGGTTCGGACATGCCGGCCGAATCCGTCCCTGGAGCGGCGAGCAGCCTCTCCGATGCCCCCGAAGGCGGGACGGGCTTCCCGGAGCTCAGCTGGGTCGGACAGATGCACGGCACGTATCTGATCGCGCAAAACGAGGAAGGCATGTACATGATCGACCAGCATGCCGCCCATGAGCGGATCAATTACGAATACTATTACCGCAAGTTCGGGGAGCCGGGCAGCGAGAGCCAGGTTCTGCTCGTTCCCTTTACGCTCGAGTATACGAGCGCAGACGCCCAGCAGCTGGCCGGGAGGCTGGAGCTGCTGGCGGAAGCAGGGGTGGAGATGGAGCCCTTCGGTCCCCAATCGTTTCTCGTCCGCTCCCATCCTCATTGGTTCCCCAAGGGCGAGGAGCAGCAGCTCGTCGAGGAGATGGCGGAATGGGTGCTGCGCGAGAAGCGGGCGGTGGACATCGCCAAGCTTCGGGAGGAAGCGGCCATCATGTGCTCCTGCAAGGCTTCCATCAAGGCGAACGACCGGCTGAGCCGCGAGGAAGGCGAAGCCCTTTTCGCCAGGCTGGCCGCCTGCGCCCAGCCCTATACCTGTCCGCACGGCAGGCCGATTCTGGTCCATATTTCCAACTATCAGCTAGAGAAAATGTTCAAACGGGTGATGTCATGATCGTCACGACGACGGATCAGCCGAGCGGAGCCATGCTTGACGCTGCCGCCCGCCTGGCGGAGGAGCTGGGCGCGCGGCTCGTGAGCCGCAGAGGACGCACGCTCGGCCAATTAGCGGCAAATTACGGCGACAAGGAGCTGCTGGTCGCCACGAGCACGCAGCTTCGTTATTACGGCGGCCCCGATGAGCCGCCCTTTTATTTCCATCCCAGCATGGCCTACGTCCGCGTGAAGCGGCTGCGCAAGGGAGAATCCGATCCGCTGGTGGAGCTGGCCGGCTGCCGTCCGGGAGACAGCGTCCTGGACTGCACGGCCGGACTTGCCGGCGATTCCATCGTGTTCTCGTACGCGGCCGGACCGGAAGGAAGCGTGACGGCGCTGGAGAGCGAGCCGGTGCTGCATGCCGTAGTCCGTGAAGGGCTTCTGCGCTATGAGACGCCTCTCGAGGACGTGAATGAAGCTTTCCGGCGCATCAGGCCGGTGCTCGCCGGCCATGCCGACTATTTGAAGTCGCTGCCCGACGATAGCTTCGATATCGTCTACTTCGATCCCATGTTCCGCGACCCGGTGCAGGAATCGAGCTCGATCGAACCTCTGCGCGGCTTGGCGAACCACGGCGCGCTTGCAGCGGAGACCGTCCGCGAAGCTGTTCGGGTAGCGAGAAGAACGGTGCTGCTCAAGGAAAAAAACAACAGCCCGGAGTTTCAGCGGCTCGGCTTCGAGCGCTGTCCGGGGAAAAAGACATCCGCTGTCGGATACGGAGTGATTCGAATTGACTAAACAGCCGCTTCTGGTTCTGGTCGGGCCGACGGCGGTCGGCAAGACGAAGCTGAGCCTGGAGCTTGCCAAGGCATGGAACGCGGAAATCATCTCGGGAGACTCCATGCAGGTGTACCGGGGAATGGACATCGGCACGGCCAAGATCGGCTCCGATGAGATGGAGGGGATTCCCCATCATCTCATCGATGTCCGGAATCCGGACGAGCCTTACTCGGCTGCCGACTTCCAGGAAGCGTGCAGCCGCCTCATTCCGGAGATCGCATCCCGGGGCAAGCTTCCCTTCATTGTCGGCGGCACCGGACTCTACATCGAGTCGGTCTGTTATGGATACCAGTTCTCCGAGGCGGGATCGGATGAAGCCTTCCGTGCGGATCTCCAGAAGCTCGCGGCTGCCGATGGCGTCGATGCCCTGCATGCCAGGCTGGCTGCCGCAGATCCCGAGTCCGCGGCCAAGCTGCATCCGAACGATGTGAGAAGAGTCATCCGCGCGCTGGAAATCCTCCATGTGACGGGGGAAACGATGAGCAGCCAGCTCGCCGGACAGAAAAAAGAGTCGCCCTACGAATTAGTTGTTCTGGGACTGCAGATGGACCGTGCGGAGCTGTACGGCAGAATCGAGGAGAGAATCGATCTCATGATGGAGGCCGGGCTGCCGGAAGAGGTCGCCCGCTTGCTGGAGCAAGGCGTGCCGGAGAACGCCGTGGCCATGCAGGGGCTGGGATACAAGGAGCTCGTTCCCTGGCTGAGAGGCGGGACGACGAAGGAAGAAGCCGTCCAGCTGCTCAAGCGGGATACGAGAAGATTCGCCAAGCGCCAGCTGAGCTGGTTCCGGCATATGAAGGACATTCATTGGATCGATGCTGGCGAAAATTTTCACAACAATTTGGAGCTTATCCATGCTATACTAGCAGGAAAGTTTGCAGTCGATCTTGAATATACCACTAACCAATCCTTTTTGACGGGGGTAACTTCCAATGAACAAATCCATTAATATTCAAGATACGTTCCTGAACCAGCTCCGCAAGGACAGCATCCCGGTCACGGTCTACCTCACCAATGGTTTCCAGATCCGCGGGGTTATCCGCGCCTTTGATAATTTCACAATCATCATCGATTCCGACGGACGCCAGCAAATGGTGTACAAGCATGCGATCTCGACGTTCACGCCTCAGCGCAACGTATCGCTCGTGCAGCCGCAGGACAGCTCTTCGGAATCCTAGGACAGGCTTTGCCGCTATGAGCGGTGAAACCTTTCCTGCAGCAGCTTCGTTAAGGAAATATCGGTCCGAAGAACAACCCGCTCTCCGGCAGGGTTGTTCTTCTGTTTCCAGGGTATACCTATATCGGGACAGAAGAGACCGACCGGAAGGAGAACGACAGACATGCCAGACCAGAGAAAAAAAGGGGATTTTCCGGCGCAGCCGGCAAGCAAGAAGGGCAATAGGAAAAAAGGCCGGATCAGCCGGAAGCGGAAATGGTTCTACGGCTTGTTCTTCGCGGGAGCACTCGCCGTCGTCGCCGGCATCGTCGGCTACCTGCTGGTCATCCTCAACGGCGAACGCATCCTCGCCGCCAACAAGGATGTGCTCAGCCTGACGGAGGCTTCCGTCGTCTATGATTCCAGCAACAACAAGATCGCGAGCCTGGCCAGCGTCAATCGGCAGAACGCCGAATTCTCGGAGCTTCCCCAGAAGCTTCGCGACGCGTTCATCGCGACGGAAGACAAGCGCTTCGAGGAGCATTCCGGCATCGACATGCTCGGCATCGGGCGCGCGCTCGTCAAGGACGTCATCGCGCGGAGCGCCAAGGAAGGCGCGAGCACGATCACGCAGCAGCTGGCGCGCAACCTGTTCCTGAACCAGGACAAGACGTTTTTCCGCAAAGCGACGGAGGCTTCGATTGCCGTTGCCCTGGAAAACCAGATGACCAAGGACGAGATTCTCACGATGTACCTGAACCGGATCTACTTCGGCAACGGCATCTATGGCGTGAAGCTCGCCGCCAAATATTACTTCAACAGCAGCCTTGAAGACCTCAAGCTGTGGCAGATGGCTACTCTTGCCGCCATTCCGAAGGCGCCAAGCTATTATAATCCGAAGGATGACATCGAGCGCTCGACGCAGCGCCGGGCCGTCGTCCTCACCCTGATGAAAGACCAAGGCTATATTACGCAAGAGGAGGAGGACCAAGCCAAGGCGGTCGTCTACAAGCCGCCGGGCGAGTTCAACTCCGGCAGCGACCGCAACAAATTCCTGACCTATGTCGACTATGCCGTCAAGGAAGCGATGCAGGTCATGGATCTGTCCGAGGATGAGATCCGCTTGGGCGGATACAAGATCTACACGTCGCTGAACGCTACGGCCCAGCAGACGATCGAGGACGAGTTCGACGACGACAGCAACTTCGAGAAAAGTCCGGACGAGCAGAAGCAGCAGGCGGCCATGGTCATCATGGACCATAGCGACGGCTCGATCAAGGCGATGATCGGCGGCCGGGATTATGTGCGCAAGGGACTCAACCGCGTCACGGTTCCGCGGCAGCCGGGCTCCTCATTCAAGCCGATCACCGTATACGGCCCGGCGCTGGAGACAGGCGACTACACGCCCGGATCGACTTTGCGGGACGACAAGAAATGCTACGGCGATTATTGTCCTTCCGATTCCAACAAAAACAAATATATCGGTCCTGTCAGCATGAGCCAGTCCATCATGGAGTCGCGCAACGCCTCCGCGGTATGGCTGCTCAACGAGATTGGAGTCAGCAAGGGAGTAAGCTTCTCCGGCAAGCTCGGCATGCCGCTGGACAAGGACGACCGCAATCTGGCGATCGCGCTGGGCGGGCTGTCTCATGGCGTAACCCCGCTGCAGATGGCGACAGCGTACAGCGCATTCGCCAATGACGGCAAGTCGGTGGACGCCCATACGATCGTCAAGATCGTCGGCCATTCGCAGGAGACGAGATACGAGTATTCCGGGGCGAAGCCCAAGCAGCTCATGAAGGAGCAGACGGCGGCTTACATGACGGAGCTCCTGCAAGGTGTCGTCGGTCCGGGCGGCACGGGCCGGGGAGCGGCCATCGACCGGCCGCTGGCAGGCAAGACCGGTACGACGCAGCATGGCATCAGCGGTCTGAAATCAAGCTACAACCGCGACGCCTGGTTCGTCGGCTACACGCCGGAATGGACCGCCGCGGTATGGATGGGCTATGACAAGACCGACAAGGAGCATCTGCTCAAGAAGAGCAGCTCCGCAGCCGCGGCGCTGTTCTCGAAGGTCATGTCCAAGGCGATGAAGGACGTGCCGAAAGGCTCGTTTGGCAAAGCTCCTTCGGAGCCGACTCCGACTCCACCGGCAGCGGATGCGCCGGAACAGGTCAAAAATCTGACGGGTTCCTACGATCCGAACCAAATGCTCGTGTCGCTGCGCTGGACTCCTGTAGAAGGCGAAGGGATCAGTTACCGGATCTACCGCAAGGATTCCTCCCAGGCGGAGTTCAGCCGCGCTCTTGATTCTGCTGCGGCGGGAAGCGTCGATGACATGAGCGTGGCGCCTGGCATGTCGTACGAATATTACGTGACGGCCTATAATAGCGAATCCGGCTTGGAAGGACCTCCTTCAGCCCGGATAGCGATTGAAATTCCTGCGGTCGAGATCAGCCCTTCGCCGACTCCTTCCGATAACGGCTGGGATGACGGCAGCGGCAACAACGGCAATGGCAATGGGAACGGCTACGGAAATGACGGCAACGGAAATGGCAATAATGGAAACGGCAACGGAAACGGAAACAACGGCAACGGAAATGGAAACAACGGCAACGGGAATGGAAACGGTCAAGGAGGCGGACAGCAGGGTGGGGAATCGACTTCCCAGCCAACCCCGACCCCGACCCCCACGCCGACCTCGACTCCGGCCGATGCCGGGGAAACGGGCAGCGGCGACGGAACTGGCGGCACCTCTCCCACCGGCGATGCAGCCGGACTCCCTTCGGTTCCGGCTGAATCAACCGGACCTTAGCCCAAGCGGGCATCGGAGCTTCGACAAAGCGAGCTCCGATGCCCGTTCCATTGACATCAGAGCCTCATTCCATGCGAGCCCCGATGCCTGTCCCATGACATCAGAGCCCCATTCCATGCGAGCTCGGATGTCCGTTCCGTCTGAAGTCGCATTCCGAAAACAATTATCTTCACGGAAAAGGAAGTCATGACAACCATGAAAAAGAACCTTCAAGCCCTATCCGTCCTCCTGCTCGGCACCGCTCTTCTTGCGGCGGGCTGCGGAGCGAAGCCTGAGGGCAACGAATCTTCTGCCGCAGGCGCCAATACGCCGGCAAGCAATGCTTCAGGCGATGCCAGCGGATCGGCCGCCAAAAGCTGGAGCAAAAAGCCCGACATGGCGATCGATACATCCAAAAAATATCAGGCGGTCGTCAAAACGACGGATGGCGAGTTCACGATCGACCTTTTCGCGAAGGATGCGCCCGAAACGGTCAACAGCTTCGTCTTTCTGGCCCGGCAGACATTTTATGACGGCATCGTCTTTCACCGGATCATTCAGGACTTCATGATCCAGACGGGCGATCCGACGGGCACGGGAGCAGGCGGACCGGGCTATACGATACCGGATGAGCTGAACAACGGTCATGCCTACAAGAAAGGCGTCGTGGCGATGGCCAATACGGGACAAGCCGACACGGGAGGCAGCCAGTTCTTTATCGGCACGGGTCCAAGCGTCGAGAGCTTGAGCCAGCTTCCGAACTATACGATTTTCGGAGAGATTTCGGGCGGAATGGACGTCGTGGACAAGATCGCCGCGACTCCGGTCGAGGGGAATGCCCAAGGCGAGCCCAGCAAGCCGACTCAAACGGTGAGCATCCAAAGCGTCGAAATCAAGGAAAGCTGATTCCCGTTGTCTGATGTTCCGCCGAATATGTGAACATGATGTGAATTTCCCTCATATGCTGTACTGGCAGAGGAGGGATCTCATATGGGCAAGCATGGCGCGGCGGGTATGGGAAGATGGCTGAGGATCTACGCCTGGGCAGTGCTGGCGGCAGGGGCGGTTTTGTGCGGAGGCTTCCTGTATCCGTTCAACGACGGCAATATGGCGCTCATGGCAGGCGTCGGCTGCCTCATAGCCGCGCCCGTCGTCTATATCGCGTCCTTCATGTTTCCGCTGGCGGACGAGTACATCGGCAGCCATTCCGGCGAAGGCGCGGAGCGTTCCGGCAGACGACGGTAATATTTCGCAAATATAAGGACATTCAATGAACAAGATTTTACGGAAATCGCACAAAAATAAGACGGATTCGTTAACGGGGGCGCCGAAAGGCGTCCTTTTTGCTATGCTGGTACACGAGAGAGGAAATGTTCTGTCTAGAGCATACTCGGTTAATGGGTAATAGCAGTATGGAGATGGCCAAAAGGAGATGAAACGATGAAAAATTCACACAAGTGGCTATGGGGGCTCGGGATTGCCCTTGCCATAGCTGCTGTGGCCATCGTGGTGGTATGGTCCGGCAGCCTCATGGTGCTGGATCCGAAAGGTCCGGTCGCGGAGATTCAGAAAAACCTGATCTGGATTTCCGTCATTTTGTGCGCGGTCATTATCGTGCCTGTGCTCGGCATTTTTGCGTTCATTATCGTGCGGTACCGCGATAAGCCGGACAACAAGGCGCCATACGAGCCGAACTGGTCTCACAGCACGAAGCTGGAGGTGATCTGGTGGGGGATCCCGATCGTCATCGTCGTGCTGCTGGGATACTACACGGTTCGCGATACGTACAAGCTGGTCAAGCCGCCGGCCGAAACCGCCCATGTAGCGCCGGTGACGATCCAGGTGACGTCGATGGACTGGAAATGGCTGTTCCAGTACCCGGATCAGGACATCGCGACGATCAACTACATCAACATTCCGGAGAACACTCCGATCCAGTTCGTTCTGACGTCCAGCGCGGCGATGAACTCCTTCTGGATTCCGCAGCTCGGCGGCCAGACGTACGCGATGCCGGGCATGGCGATGAGGATGTGGCTGCAGGCGGATGAAACAGGCGAGTACTTCGGCTCCGGAGCCAACTTCACCGGCACCGACTTCGCCAAGATGAACTTCACCGTGAAGTCGATGTCCCAGGACGACTTCAACGACTGGGTAAGCAAGTCGCAGCAGGAGACGGCCAAGCTGGACAACGCCGCCTACAACAAGCTCTCGGTCAAGGGAACGGCGGATATTCAAACCTTCGGCTCCATGGATCCGAACTTGTTCAGCTCGATCGTCATCAAAAACGGCGGGCATCACCATCCGGCCAACGGCCTGGATATCCGTGGCGCCTATCCGGTGAAGGACGGCAACAACGAAAGCTCCGGCTCCGAGCCGGATGCAGCAAATCAGACATCGGGCCTATCGCAGCCCGAAATGAATCACTAGGCGGCCAAGGGGAGGAAATTCATCCATGTTGGATTCGATAAAAGACTTTGCCGCCGATTTCTTCGTCACCGGCGATCCGCTCATCTATGGCGCGGATGTATCCATCGCTCTCGTCAGCATTGCCATCGTTTTCGTCCTGACCTACTTCAAAAAGTGGAAATGGCTCTGGCGCGAATGGCTGACGACGGTCGACCATAAGAAAATCGGCATCATGTACCTGATCGCCTCGCTGCTCATGCTGTTCCGCGGCGGCGTCGACGCCTTGCTCATGCGGACGCAGCTGGCGCTTCCGAACGTGGAGTTCCTGCAGGCGGACCACTATAACGCCATCTTCACCACGCACGGCACGATCATGATCCTGTTCATGGCGATGCCGATGATGTTCGCCCTCTTCAACATGGTCGTGCCTCTGCAGATCGGAGCCCGCGACGTCGCGTTCCCGTTCCTGAACGCGCTCAGCTTCTGGCTGTTCCTGATGGGTGCGATGCTGCTGAACGTATCGTTCGTCATCGGCGGCTCTCCCGATGCGGGATGGCTCAGCTATCCGCCTCTGTCGGAGCTCTCGGGCAGTCCCGGCGTCGGCCAGGACTTCTATATCTGGGGCATCCAGATTTCCGGTATCGGCTCCCTCGCTACCGGCATCAACTTCATCGTCACGATTCTGAAAATGCGCGCGCCAGGCATGAAGCTGATGAAAATGCCGCTGTTCTCCTGGTCCGTGCTTTCGGCGTGCATCACCATTCTGTTCGCCTTCCCGATCCTGACGATCACGCTCGCGCTGCTGTTCCTGGACCGCTATTTCGGGGCCCACTTCTTCACGCTTGACGGCGGCGGCATGTCGATGATGTATGTCAACCTGATCTGGATGTGGGGTCACCCCGAGGTGTATATCATCGTGCTTCCTGCCTTCGGCATCTTCTCGGAGATCGTGGCCACCTTCTCGAAGAAGACGATATTCGGCTACAAGTCGATGGTCTTCGCGATGATGGTCATCAGCGTCCTGTCCTTCTTCACATGGGTCCATCACTTCTTCACCATGGGCTCGAGCGCGGACGTCAACTCGTTCTTCGCGATCACCACGATGGCGATAGCCATCCCGACCGGGGTCAAGGTGTTCAACTGGCTCTTCACCATGTTCCGAGGGAGAATCAGCTTCGAGAGTCCGATGCTCTGGACGATGGGCTTCATCCCTTGCTTCCTGGTCGGGGGAGCGACGGGCGTCATGCTCGCCGTCGCACCGGCGGACTTCCAGTACCACAACAGCTACTTCCTGATCGCCCACTTCCACCAGGTGATCATCGGCGGCGTCGTGTTCGGCTACCTCGCCGGCATCTACTACTGGTGGCCGAAGCTGTTCGGCTTCAAGCTCGACGAGAAGCGCGGACGCTGGGCGTTCTGGACATGGAACATCGGCTTCTACGTCTGCTTCTTCCCGCAGTACTTCCTCGGCCTTGACGGCATGACGCGCCGCGTCTACACGTACGGCTGGGACCGCGGCTGGACTGCGCTCAACTTCACGAGCACGATCGGCGCCTTCATGATGGGCATCGGCTTCCTGTTCCAGGTATGGCAGATCGCCTACAGCGTCCGCAAGGGCGAACGGGCAACCGGCGATGCATGGAGCGGCAACGGCAGAACGCTGGAATGGTCGATTCCATCTCCGCCTCCGGTATACAACTTCGCGGTTGTGCCTCAGGTGAAGCATGCCGACGACTGGTTCCATGTCAAGGAGGACAAGGCAAAAGGAATCGAGCGTCCCAAGCAGCAGCTGGAGCCGATCCATATGCCGAAGAACTCCGCCATTCCATTCGTCATGGCAAGCTTCTTCTTCCTCGTGGGCTTCGGCTTTACGTTCCACTGGACATGGATGATCATCGTCGGCGCGCTGGGCGTCTTCGGAAGCCTGTTCGCGCGTTCATTCAGCTACGATGTGGATTATTACATTCCGGTCGATGAGGTCATCGAGACGGAACGGAAATTAGGGAGGTCGTACTAATGCAGCAGCATATCGTCTCTCCTGAGGTCCACGAGCATCATACCCAGGAACAGGAGTCGCTCAAGACAGCGGGCTTCTGGCTGTTCCTGGTATCCGATACTCTGCTGTTCGGCACCTTGTTCGCGACTTATGTCGTCCTGGTCGGCCATACGAACGGCGGACCTTCGGGCAAGGAGCTGTTCGAGATACCGGGATTCGTCGCCTCGACGTTCCTCCTGCTTACATCGAGCTTCACGAGCGGCCTGGCCGTTCTCCAGATGCAGGCCAAAAAGCTGAGCGGCATGATTTTCTGGCTGATCATGACGCTCCTGCTCGGAGCGGCGTTCCTTTACCTCGAGGTCACGGAGTTCGTGAACCTCGTCCATGAAGGAGCGAACATCGGCACGAGCGCGTTCCTGTCAGCCTTCTTCACCCTGGTCGGCACCCATGGAATCCACGTTACCGTCGGCATCTTCTGGTGCATCGGGCTGATCTTCCAGCTGCGCAAGCACGGAATTACAACGGTAACCAAGCGCAAGATTTCGAACTTCAGCCTGTACTGGCATTTTCTCGACGTGATCTGGATCTTCCTGTTCTCCGTCGTTTACCTCATGGGGGTGATGTAGATGAGCCAGCATTCCGATTCCCATGGACATGGCCATCACGAAGAGCATAGTCACGGGTCGCTCAAGTCCTATACGATCGGATTCATCATCTCGATCATTCTGACTGTCATCCCGATGCTCGTCGTTTTCAACGGCCTGATGTCCCGGACGGGGACGCTGCTAGTCATCCTCGTCACAGCGATCCTGCAGCTTCTCGTCCAGCTGTTCTTCTTCATGCATATCAACGAAGGCGAGAAGCCTCGGTACAACGTCATGGCGCTGGTCCTCGGCTTCGTCATCGTCATCACGATCGTTGCCGGCTCCGTATGGATCATGTCGTTCAACTCGGTCGTCCAATAAGCATTTTTCCTATCCCCGCCTCCAATCAGGAGCGGGGATATTTTCTTTTGAAGCGGTTGTTTTCGCCTTGACATGGTCAAGGCAGGTTGGTCTTATTTGGCGTTACCGCTGGAGATGGACAGTAAGATGTGGTAAGCTGTCAACTAAAGGAAAGACGGAAGAAAGGCAGGGGCGGAACGTGCATAGTCGCAGCGCCATTGCCGCATCTTAAGGGAAAGGGTACGTTCCATATGAAACGAAAATTTTCGGATCGGGCCAACTGGCGGCGTATCCTGCGCAAAAGCTACACTTGCCTGACGCTTGACGGAGAGGATTTCAGAGGGCTGGTCACGTTTTACCGGATTCACGACCTCCGGGAACCGCTCTGGAAGGAGTACAACGGACGGAGGCTCTGCCTGGCCGACCGGGGCTATCTTTGGATGCAGCATTTTCCCCGCGGCGAGCATTTCGTCGTCACGACCATGTTCGACGACAAGGGCAAGGTCGTGCAGTGGTACATCGACATCTGCAAGACGCAAGGCCTGACGGACCAGCAGGTTCCCTGGTTCGACGATCTCTATCTGGATATCGTCGTGCTTCCTACGGGAGAAGTGTTCCTGATGGACGAGGATGAGCTGGAGGATGCGATCCGCGACGGCGATGTGACGCGCAAGGAAGCGGCGATGGCCCGCAAGACGGCGGGAAGGCTGCTTGCCGCCATCAAGAACGGCCGCTTCCGCTACTTTACGCTCAGCCTGCGCCACCGCAAGACGCTGGCCGAACGGATGGGCGAGGTCAGCGAATCATGAAGGCGGCAGGGGCGGGGACGAACAAGTCGAAGCCGACAAAAAAGACCGGGGCGGCGAAGAAGCCTGCCGCCCGGCGCAAAAAAAACCGACATGGCGGCCTGCTGGGCCGCCTTGTGCGCGCTTGCCTGATTATCGGGGCGCTCGGTGTTTTTGCGGCGGGTTATCTGTTCTGGCAAATCACGCACTATTCTCCTCCCAATCCTGTGCCGAAGCGCCAGGCGGGAATCGTGCTCGGAGCCGCTCTCTGGAACGATGCGCCGAGCCCTGGACTCAAGGAACGGCTGGATCAGGCGCTGAAGCTGTACCACGCCGGGAGAGTAGAGAAGCTGATCGTCTCCGGAGGGCTGGACCGCAACGGATCCAAGCTGACCGAAGCGCAGGGAATGAGGGTCTATCTCGTGTCGCGCGGCGTACCCAAGGATGCCGTCATCCTCGAGAACCGGGCGACAAGCACGTACGAGAACCTGGTGTTCAGCCGACAGGCCGGCGAGGCTGCCGGCATCAAGTCCTATCTGATCATTACGCATGAATATCATGCCTCCAGGGCGCTCGACATGGCGCGGTTCCTCGGATTTCCCGACCCGGCCGTGAGCTCCGTCAAATCCAAAGTGCTCAACGCGGCCGCCAACGAGACCCGCGAGACGCTCGCTTACGGCAAATGGCAGCTGGACAAGCTGCTCATGCTGGTCGGGCTAAAGTCCGTATGAAATCCCTGCGCAATCGTTCAAAGTCCGATCTGAAGTCTGTCTGATTCTGTTAATATGGCTCTGCTGTCCCGAATACAATTGGTAGAGCCATTCAATTGCAGGAAGGACAGGTGATGCCGCGGATGAACGGACACGCCGCTTCGGGACATCAGGGCGCGAGGCCCTCCCGCCAAATAAATGTCGTGCTGCGAAGCCATGAGACATACGGTCTTGGAGCATCCTCTGCAGCCGCCCAGCAGGTCGATTATCCCGAGCCTGCGGGGGCCGTCAGGCAGGCCCCCGCAGCCGATCCATATGCCGAGATCCAAAAGGAAATGGAGCATATGGTCGGCATGGAAGGGGTCAAATCGCTTATCTATGAAATCTATGCCTTGCTTCTGATCAGCCAGATGCGCACGGAAGCCGGGCTCTCTGGCGGAGCGCAAGTCTATCATATGATATTCAAGGGCAATCCCGGCACCGGCAAGACGACGATTGCACGCATCGTCGCCAAGCTGTTCCAGAAGATGGGCCTGCTGTCCAAGGGACATCTGATCGAGGTCGAGCGGGCGGATCTGGTCGGCGAATACATCGGGCATACCGCACAGAAAACCCGCGACCTTGTGAAAAAGGCGCTGGGAGGCGTTCTGTTCGTCGATGAAGCCTACAGCCTGGCAAGAGGCGGGGAGAAGGACTTCGGCAAGGAAGCGATCGATACGCTCGTCAAAGCGATGGAGGACTACCGCAGCCAGTTCGTCCTCATTCTGGCCGGCTATCCGCTCGAGATCGAGCATTTTCTCCTGACGAATCCCGGCCTGCCTTCGAGATTCCCGATCCAGATCGACTTTCCGGACTATTCGGTGGACCAGCTCATTCAGATTGCGGAGCTGATGGCCAAGGACCGGGACTACTCCTTGCTCCCGCAAACCGTCTTCAAGCTGAGGAGCCATCTGATGCAGGAAAAGACGGCAACGCTCTATTCGTTCAGCAATGCCCGCTATGTCCGCAATCTTATCGAAAAAGCCATCCGCCATCAGGCCGTCAGGCTCCTCAACCAGTATGCGTCTACCAGTCCCGGCAGACAGGAGCTCATGAGCATCCGTCCGGAAGACATGCGCTGGGAGGGGAAGGTCAAGCAGCCTGGTGAAATCGGATAGGGCGAAAGGAGCTTCCCGAAGCTTGGATACGACTACCTATGAAACGGATCACGGCATGCCCGACAGGGCCATTCTCGTCAGTCTGGTCACCCAGGAGGCGAAGCGCGGCCCTTCGGATCCGGAGCATTCGCTCGAAGAGCTCGCCAACCTGGCCGATACGGCCGGCGTCGAGGTGCTTGCTACCGTCATTCAGAACAAGGAAGCGCCGGATCCCAAATGGCTCGTCGGCAAAGGCAAGGTCGAGGAGATCCGCGCCGTCAAGGATGAGCTCGGCGCGACGACGATCATTTTCGACCAGGAGCTGTCCGGAGCGCAGGTGCGCAATCTCGAGGAATCGCTCGATGCCAAAATCATCGATCGGACCCAGCTTATTCTCGATATATTCGCCGGAAGGGCGAAAACCCGGGAGGGCATCATCCAGGTCGAGCTCGCCCAGCTGAGCTACCTGCTGCCGCGACTGTCGGGACATGGAAAGAATCTGTCCCGCCTCGGCGGCGGCATCGGCACTCGCGGTCCGGGGGAGAGCAAGCTTGAGACCGACCGGAGGCATATCCGGGGACGAATCTCCGATCTCAAGGCCCATCTGCGGGAGCTGACGCGCACCCGCGAGCTGCACCGGGAGCGGCGGCGCAAGACGGGCGTGACCCAAGTCGCGCTTGTCGGATATACGAACGCAGGCAAGTCGACGCTGATGAATGAGCTCACGCTCGCCGACGTGCTGGTCGAGAACCGGCTGTTCGCTACGCTGGACCCGACCTCCCGGGTTCTCGTGCTGCCAAGCGGCAACGAAGTCGTGCTCACGGATACGGTCGGCTTCATCCAGAACCTGCCCCATGATCTTGTGGCCGCCTTCCGCGCCACCTTGGAGGAAGTCGCGGAGGCGGACCTGATCCTGCATGTCGTGGACAGCTCTTCTCCGATGCGGCGCGAGCAGATGCGCGTCGTCGAGGAGCTGCTCCAGCAGCTCGGGGCATCGGACAAGCCGCTCCTGCTCGTGTATAATAAGAAGGATCTGGTCGGAGGAGCGCTCAGAAGCCTGCTTCCGTCCAGCGGTCCTCGGCAGCTGCTCATCAGCGCCTACGACGCTGAAGACCGGATCCGCCTGCTGGAGGCGATCCAGGACGAGCTTTCGGGGGAGACCCGGTTGTTTGCCTTGCCGGCCGACCGCGGAGACCTGATCGCGCTAGCCTACCGTTGCGGCGAGGTGCTGGAGCGGGAAGCGGACGGCGACGTCCTATTGCTGACGGTGGAGCTCAACCGCGCGGATTACGAAGTGAACGGACATAAGCTGGAGCCATACCGCCAGTCGCGGACCAGCGCCGGAATTACGACACAGCAAGGAGACTGAATACAAGTTGGACAAGCTCATGAAGCTTGCGCAGGCGGCAGAAGCGAAGGTTCAATCCCGATTCGCGGAATTGGACCTCGTCGCCGAGCGCAATCAATGGAAAGTCATCGAAGCGTTTCAGAATCATAAGGTCAGCGATTTTCATTTCAACGGATCTACCGGATACGGCTACAACGATCGGGGGCGCGAAGTGCTCGATCTCGTGTATGCCGACGTCTTCCGGTCCGAGGCCGCTCTCGTGCGGCCTCATTTTGCGTCCGGGACGCACACGATCAGCACGGCGCTGTTCGGACTGCTCCGTCCCGGGGACGAACTGCTGTACGTGACGGGGCGTCCTTACGACACCTTGCACAAGGTCATCGGCAAGCCCGGCGACGGCACTGGCTCCCTTCAGGATTGGGGAATCCTCTACAAGGAGGCGGCGCTGGCGCCGGATGGCGGCGTCGATTGGGAAGCAGTGGAGACGCTCATTACGGAGCGGACCCGCGTCATCGGCATCCAGCGCTCGAGGGGCTACGACTGGAGAGCTTCGTTCACCGTCGATCAGATCGGAGAGATGGTCCGCCGAGTAAAATCCTTGAAGCCGGATGTGCTCGTGTTCGTCGACAATTGCTACGGCGAGTTCACGGAATTGTCGGAACCGACCGAGGTCGGAGCCGATCTCATCGCAGGCTCGCTCATTAAGAACCCCGGCGGCGGACTTGCCGCGACAGGCGGATACATAGCGGGCAAGGCCGATGCCGTCCAGGCGGCCGCCTACCGGCTCACGGCGCCGGGCATCGGCTCCGAGGTCGGAGCGATGCTGGATACGCTGCGCGGCATTTATCAAGGACTGTTTCTGGCTCCGCATCTCGTCGGGCAGGCATTGAAGGGAAGCGTGCTGTCGGCGGCGATGTTCGAGGAGCTCGGGTTCGAAACGTCCCCGGCCTGGAACGATCCGCGCACGGACCTGATCCAGGCGATCCGTTTCGGCTCTCCTGACGCTCTCACGGCATTTGTGCAAGGCATTCAGGCGGCGGCGGCTGTCGACTCGCATGTCGTGCCGGAGGCATGGGACATGCCGGGATACGAGCATCCGGTCATCATGGCGGCCGGCGCGTTCATCCAGGGAGGCAGCCTGGAGCTGTCTGCCGACGCGCCCATACGCGAGCCTTATATCGCGTACATGCAAGGTGGATTGACCTACTCCCATGTCAAGTACGCTTTGCTGCAGTCGCTTCAAAGACTGGAGCAGCAGGGCATTATTGTCAGTTAAACTTACACAAGAACCTAACATGACTTGACACCTTTATGTCGCGCGATTACAATAGGTTCATAACTTATCGCGATTGGAAGGTTGATGTGAACATGGCTGACGATATACGCCGCAATATGGCTTTGTTTCCGATCGGAATCGTGATGAAGCTCACGGACCTGACCGCACGCCAAATCCGCTATTACGAGCAGCATGAATTGATTGTCCCGGCGCGGACTTCGGGCAACCAAAGGCTGTTTTCCTTTAACGACGTGGAGCGGCTGCTTGAGATCAAATCCCTCATCGAGAAGGGAGTCAACATCGCCGGAATCAAGCAGGTGATGAACCCGGTCTCCAAGGAATCCGAGGATGCGACCATCATGACGGAGATTTCCGAAGTGAAGCGCCGCGAGCTCAGCGATTCCCAGCTCCGCCTGCTCCTGAAGCAGCAGCTGCAAGAGAAGCGCCCTGGCAAAGCTTCGCTCATCCAAGGCCAGCTGAGCCGTTTTTTCCCGAACAAACGCTGACAGCAACCTATTATATGATGTGAGGAGTAGATACGGTGAGTTACAACAAAGAAGATATCAAGCGCATCGCCAAGGAACAGAATGTCAGATTCATCCGTCTGCAGTTCACGGATCTGCTGGGCACGATCAAAAACGTCGAGATCCCGGTCAGCCAGCTTGAGAAAGCTCTCGACAATAAAATGATGTTCGACGGCTCCTCGATCGAAGGATATGTCCGCATCGAGGAATCCGATATGTACCTGTATCCCGACCTCAGCACATGGGTCGTATTCCCGTGGGTTACGGAGGACCGCGTCGCCCGCTTGATCTGCGACATCTACATGCCGGACGGCACGCCGTTCGCCGGCGATCCGCGCGGCATTCTGAAGCGCGTGCTCAAGGAAGCCGAGGATATGGGCTTCTCCGCGATGAACGTCGGCCCCGAGCCTGAGTTTTTCCTGTTCAAGACAAACGAGAAGGGCGAGCCGACGACCGAGCTCAACGACCAGGGCGGTTATTTCGATCTGGCGCCGATGGACCTCGGCGAGAACTGCCGCCGCGAAATCGTGCTGACGCTCGAGGAGATGGACTTCGAGATCGAAGCTTCCCACCACGAGGTCGCTCCCGGCCAGCATGAGATCGACTTCAAATATGCGGACGCCATCAAAGCGGCCGATCAGATCCAGACCTTCAAGCTCGTCGTCAAGACTGTCGCGCGCCAGCACGGCCTGCACGCGACCTTCATGCCGAAGCCGCTGTTCGGAGTCAATGGCTCCGGCATGCACTGCCATCAGTCGCTGTTCCGCGGCGGAGAGAACGCCTTCTATGACGAGGACGACCAGCTCGGACTCAGCCCGACGGCGCGTTATTACATGGCCGGCCTTCTGCGCCATGCACGCGCGATGACCGCCATCACCAATCCGACCGTCAACAGCTACAAGCGTCTGGTGCCTGGTTACGAGGCGCCGAGCTACGTCGCCTGGTCGGCAAGCAACCGCAGCCCGATGATCCGCATTCCGGCTTCCCGCGGCCTCAGCACCCGCGTCGAAGTGCGGAACCCGGATCCGGCGGCGAATCCGTACCTGGCTCTGGCCGTCATGCTGAAGGCGGGCCTGGACGGCATCAAGAACAAGCTGCCGCTGCCGGCTCCGATCGACCGCAACATCTACGTCATGACCGACGAAGAGCGTCTCGAGGACGGCATACCGAGCCTGCCGGAGGATCTTCGCGAAGCTCTGAACGAGCTGCTGCGCAGCGAGATCATTACGGAAGCTCTCGGCGACCACGCCTTGGCGCATTTCTACGAGCTCAAGGAAATCGAGTGGGACATGTACAAGACGCAAGTGCATGAGTGGGAACGCGATCAGTACCTGACTCTGTACTAAGTGTAGAGAACCGCGTTGCAGCCAGAGTGCTCGAATGGCAGCAGCGAAGGCAAACGGCTGAGGCGGCAGGGACGCCGTGCCAATGGCCGAGTCGCTGCATGAACCGATCGCTGCGCTCATAGTGACTATGCGCCTGAATTCTCCATGCAAAATTTAAGCCCGCTGACCAAATGGTCAGCGGGCTTTGTCGTTTCAAACTCAACCATGAAGCCTCTACTGGGATGCCTTTTCGTAAACTTCATCCGATACGGGCTCCAGCCATTCCGGCTTGCCGGCCGTAATGGCAAGATGCTCGAACCAGCTGTCCTTTGCCGCGCCATGCCAATGTTTTACGCCATCATGAGTAACGACAACATCGCCGGCTTTCAGCCGTTGAGCAGGCTTCCCTTCTTCCTGATACTAACCTTCGCCCCCCGTAACGAGCAGAAGCTGGAATCCATCCCGATGGATATGCCAATTATTCCGGCATCCGGGTTCAAAGGTCACGTTCCCGACACCGACATTTACTTTAGGGTCGGCAATCAAGGTTTTGAGATAACTTTGGCCTATGAAATAGTTTGCATAGGCTTCATTTTTTTCTCCAACGGGAAAGATAACTCCATGTTTTACTTCTTCATATTTTGCCATCCTTGATTTCTCCTCTGTTAAATGTTTTTCCTTCACTTACTCATAAGACAGAGACGTGGACAAGCCGCGATAAGCATCGATCTGCTTCTGAAGTTCATTCACCTTTTGCTCAATAGCAGCGACTGCATCTGCGCCGGCAATCCAGCGCAGCGGAGGCTGCTTCTCGCTGGCGATGGTAAGCAGCGCATGGGCAAGCTTGGATGGATCCCCGCTTTGTTTCCCGTTCATTGCTTCCCATCCGGAGCGCGTTGCTGCTGTGCGGCTGGCGTAATCGTCAATGCTCAGCTCGGCCCAAATGGTCGACTCCGGCTCAAGCAGCTCGGTCCGGAAGAAGCCTGGCTCGACAATGGTGGTGTGGATTCCGAATGGAGCGACGTCCAGCTGGAGAGACTCCATCCAGCCCTCAAGGCCAAATTTCGAAGCCGAATACGCCACGCAAAAGTCTTGGCCGACGATGCCTGCGAGCGAAGAGATGGAAATAATATGTCCGGAGCGAGCTTTGCGCATGACGGGAAGAACGGCTCTCGTAACATTCATCGGTCCGATGAGGTTGGTGTCGAGTTGCTTCTGGATTTGCGTCGGGGCCAGCTCTTCAAAGAAGCCTGCATAAAAGCTGGCCGCATTATTGACAAGCACATCGATCGTGCCGAAACGCTCAACGGCTGCCTGTACGGCTGATTTGGATTCCTCAAGGCTGGTAACATCCAATCTGACAACGAGCAGATTTTCGTCATCTCCGATTGCCTGCTTGACTCTATCTGTATTGCGTCCGGAAGCAATGACTTTATGTCCCGCTGCCAAGGCTGCCTTTGCAATATCAACCCCCATGCCGCGTCCTGCACCTGTAATAAACCATACTTTTTGTTCCGACATAATGACTGCCTCCTGGTCTAGTTTATTGTGTAAGCTGGTGTAGCAAGTCGTGCAATAAACTGCATGATAGTGCGATATCGCACATATGTGTATAATATAAGATGGCAGATAACTCTCTGCAAGGATCAATCTGGCTGCGTTTGCGCCTTATTGCACAAGGCGATGTGAAATGTGCGGTAAATTCCAAAAAAAGTATGGTGATGGCTAAAGTGTCGACCGTGGATAGAAGAATACTGAAATCTAAAGAAGCCATCAAGAATGCTTTTGTTCAACTCCTATCAGAGAAGAGCTTTGATGAGATCACCATGCAAGATCTTTCTGACCGGGCGAACGTTGGCCGGAGAACTATATATCATCATTATTTGGACAAGTATGACTTGCTGGATCAATTAATCGAAGAGCATATCGGCGAGCTTGGAAAGCTGTGCGCAGTCGGATCCGATCTGTCTTTTGCAGAAGGGAATTCACTTTGGTTCGACTATTTTGAACGGCACTATTCCTTCTTTTCGGCCATGTTGTCGAGCAAAGGAGCCCCTTTTTTTCGGAGCCGCTTCCTTGATTTCGTCATCGAGGAATTAGAAAGCGAAGTGGATGCTGCGGCAGGGAGAAATGCCGGTCTGAGCAAAGAGGTGGTTCTGCAGTTTTTTGGTGCGGCTGTAGTAGGTATTGTGGAGTCGTATTTCAAAAAAGAAATACCCGGTTCTTCTCAAAGCATAGCAGAACAAGTAGGCATGCTCTTGGACAGGAACCTTTAGAAAGGCAGAGGCTGATGCGGTTGCCGGCGATCGGAGCGCGAATTGGAACAACGATACAAGGAAACCCGATCGGATGCGTTCGGAAGCTGCCGAGATTGCAATGAACGCATACATGCCGCTGATGATCAGCCAGCCTGGTCTAAAAGCAAGGCGTAAAAGAGGAACATTTTCTTTCCGCATCTCCCTATTTTTCTGGGCTGAACGCCGATATAATACGGTAAACGGATTGGTTAGGGGAGAAAGCGAATGATGCGCATAACCGTGGACGACTTGAACGGACCTGAAATCCAGGCATTGATCGGGGAACATCTGCAGGCGATGGCCGATAATTCTCCGCCTGAAAGCATGCATGCCTTGGATCTCAGCGGTTTGAAGAAACCGGAAATTACGTTCTGGAGCGTATGGGAGGGGGATGAGCTGCTCGGCTGCGGCGCTCTCAAGGAGCTGGACAACAGTCATGGCGAGCTCAAATCCATGAGGACGGCTTCAAGGCATCTGAGGAAAGGGGTTGCGCGAAAGCTTCTTGAACATATCATCGGGGAAGCGAAACGAAGGGGCTACGTTCGGATAAGCCTGGAGACGGGCACCATGGCTGCTTTCGTTCCGGCCCGGGATTTGTATGAGAGCTTCGGCTTCATTGAATGCGGACCGTTCGCCGACTATGCGGAGGACCCGAACAGCGTATTCATGACAAAACCGTTGTAACATAACGGAGCAGACGATAAGGGACTCCAACAATTGGTGTGATCGGCGGTATCCGCCGCTGCAGCATTGCGCTCTCGATACTTGCTTTGCTCGCACTCTATAGGCCTTTAACAGCGGCTGTCCTGTCGGACAAGCCGTTTTTTCTTTGTTCTCAGACAATCTGAGAGGGCATAGGCTCATACTCATAGGCATCTTGCCGGAGGATTGCGGTCCTGATCCGGTCCACAGGGGGGAAGAGCGTGGCAAGACAATCAAAGCCGCGGGCTCGGGTGTCGGGAATCGTGCTTGCGCGGACAGCCTCCAGCATGCTGCCGCTATACGCCCGGTTCGTTCGAAGCCGTCCATTCGCTGAGGAATGGAGCGCTGCTGTACGAGCGGCGGATCTCGACACGCTGTTGAAGCTGTTCAGGGAGGAGATTCCGCTTGCGCCGGTCAATTCGTTCAGTACGAACGGCATCGGTTTCTTCGTGGACTTCAAATATCCGCCGCCTGTTCAGACGTACACGAATGCGACGACCATTCCTCCCGGAACGGCGCAATCCGCTTTCTCTGCAGCCATGCTCCGCAGGCTTTCGGAGGCCGTGCTGCCGCTCTACCGGCAGTTGGCCGGCAGCGGGATCTTCGCCAGGGAGGCGGCGGTTCTGATTCGAAGCGGGCAGGAGGAAAGGTTCCGTCGATTGATCAGGCCTTATGTGCGAAGCCGGCACTTGACCGGAATTCATCTTGAATCTTTCGGGTTCTACATGAGTTTTCAATACCCTGGCTCCAAGCATATCTACCGGAACGAATTTTTCCATGAAAAGTTCCAATGAGCATGCGAAAAGCAGCGAAAAATAAGAACCTTTGAAAAACAAACGCGCACTCAGTCAGAGTGCGCGAATGGCTGAATAAAGCCGGAAGCATGGGGGTAATGGAAGAGACTTCCTATTCGCCGGAAAGGGACAAGCCTCAGTGAAGATTGCGGAACAATCCGATTACCTTGCCGAGTATCGTCACATTCTTGAGCCGGATCGGCTCCATGGAGGAGTTCTCAGGCTGAAGCCGGATATGGTCGCGTTCCTTGTAGAACGTCTTGACCGTCGCTTCGTCATCTTCCGTCATGGCCACGACGATATCGCCGTTGCTGGCGGAAGGCTGCTGGCGGACGATGACGTAATCGCCATTATGTATGCCCGCTTCGATCATGCTCTCCCCGACGACACTCAGCATGAACACCTCGTGGTCGCCGACATAATCAGCCGGCAAAGGGAAGTACTCCTCGATGTTCTCAGTCGCCATGATCGGCACTCCGGCCGTTACCTTGCCGACGACGGGAACGCGGCTGATCGAGACGGGAAAGGGCAGCATGGCGGCATCGTCGCCGTCGAGGATCTCGATGGCGCGCGGCTTGGTAGGGTCGCGGCGGATCAGGCCCTTCTTCTCCAGGCGGTCCAGATGGCCATGCACCGTGGAGCTGGATGCCAGGCCTACCGCCTCGCCGATCTCACGTACTGAAGGTGGATAGCCTTTGTCCCGGACTTCGTTCTTGATGAAGTCAAGAATGGCCTGCTGGCGGTTGGACACTTTAGACATCGCAATCACTCCAAAACTAGAAATTAGTAGAAAGAAATATGTAGGCAAAGTATAGCACAGAACCCGAGTTCGTACAAACATAAGTTCGAGAAACAGCCGTTCGCATCGGGCATGCGCGTCCTGCGAACATACGTTCCAAATAAACGTTGACCAAAACAAATGTTCGTGTTATTCTGTGAATAAGAACAAACGTTTGGGGAGTGAACGGTCATGATGACTTTATCTGGATATAGCACGCCGGAGCGCGGCTCTAAGGCAACGGTCCGCAGGCAAGAGCAGAAGCAGGAACATATTTATCTCAAGGAATGCTTCCGTCCTGGAGCAGGCGCTGGCGATTCCAGTTTCATCACCCGTTCCTCCGCTGGCTCTGCAAAGCCATCTGGGAACAGCCGTCTGCGCCGCCTGCTTCCTTATGCCGCGTCAATCCTCCTGTTCCTTCTGATCTTCTCCAGCTTCTGGGGATTTTCCGGAGCGAGCTCATCTCTCATCCCCCCCGCAGCTGAAGGCGAGCTTACAATTACGGTGACGAGCGGCGACACTCTATGGTCCATCGCCGGGAATTCCGGCCTTTCCAACGACATCAGGCGCAGCGTATTTATGATCAAGGAGCGCAACGGGCTGAAGGATTCCGATTTGCAGGCGGGACAGACCTTGATCATTCCCAAGCAATCTTGAACAGCTTCTTTTAGAGCTTCAGCTTGCTTGGTAGAGTCTAATTCCATCTCGATAGGTATCAGCTCCGGCGGACATCGCCGGGGTTTTTTGGCTTTCTTGACAAGCTCTTCTCCGTAGTTCAAAGTTAGAAGGAAACGTCAAGGAACAGAGGTGAACGACTAGTGGATATCGATACCTTGATCGCGAGGATCAACGAGCTTTCCCGCAAGCACAAATCTGTCGGGCTGACGCCTGAGGAAGTCATAGAACGGACGCAGCTCAGACAGCAGTATCTGGCCAATTTCAAGCGCAATTTCAAGCAGCAGCTGGACACCATTGAATGGGTGGATGACGAGAACAAGGGGGGCCAATAAAATGGAATACCGATTGCTCGGCAAAAGCGGGCTGGCCGTCTCGGAGCTGTGTCTCGGAACGATGATGTTCGGCAATACGACATCTGAAGAAGAAGCGACTCGCATGATCCACCATTTTCGCGGCGAGGGCGGCAATTTCCTGGATACCGCCAACGTCTATGCCGGAGGCAGATCGGAGGAGATCGTCGGACGGGCGATGTCAGGCAATCGGGACGAATATGTGCTGGCCACCAAGGTCCGCATGCAGACGGAAGAGCATATCAACGGAGCCGGACTGTCGCGCAAGCATATCGTTCAGAACGTGGAAGCGAGCCTGAAGCGGCTCGGCACCGATTATATCGACCTCTATCAGGTCCATGTATGGGATCATGCGACGCCGCTGGAGGAGACGCTTCGCGCTCTGGACGATCTCGTCTCCGCCGGCAAGATCAGATACATAGGATGCTCCAACTATTTGTCCTGGCAGATGATGAAGGCGCTCGCCATGAGCGACAGCCGGGGATGGTCGCGCTTCATCAGCGTGCAGCCGCAATACAGCCTCCTGAACCGCGAGATGGACCGGGAGATGGTGCCTCTCTGCCTGGAGGAGAACGTCGGCATCATTCCATGGGCGCCGCTCGGCGGAGGCTTCCTGACCGGCCGTTACGGGCGCCAGGAGCCGACAGAAGGCAGGCTGACCGCGAATGCCGGCGAGAGCTCCTGGCAATACCGGAATACGGATGCTAACTTCCGCATCCTGGACGTCTTGATGGAGGTCGCTGCGCAAGCCGGCAAGACGCCGGCGCAAACGGCTCTCCGCTGGCTCATCCAGCAGAAGGGCATCACGTCGCCGATCTTCGGAGTGAGCACTTACGCGCAGTACGAAGAAAACATGGGAGCCGCGGGCTGGGAGCTGACGAAGGAGCAATTTGCTGCTTTGGACGAGGCGAGCCGCCTTCCTTCGGAATATCCGACGCGATTCCTGGAGAAGTTCCGCAGGCCTCTCTGACAGGCGGCCGTCGGCGTCTCCGCGCGAAACGGGAGGCGCCCCGCCTGCGTATATGGACAAGCCGCCCTGACAAGGCCAACAAAATCAATCGCAGAGGTGACCCTATTGTCTCGTTCCTGGGAACGCAAAGTACGCCGCAATTCGGCGCAGATCAATGCCACTAGAAAGAAGAGGGGACAGACCGCCATCAAGCCCGCGGCGTCCGGGGATCGTACGGAACGGTTCAAAGGCCGCAACTACATCTCCCCGATCATGCTCGTGCTGTTCGTCGCCTTGTATGTGCTGATCCTTCCAAAAGATGAAGGAGCGACGAACTGGAACTGGATCGTCGTGGCGATGTACGTCTTCCTGGCCCTGATGTTCTTCCTGCGGCGCCCTTATTTGGCGGTCGGAGCCGATTTTGTGCAGACACGCCGCATGACCGGCGACAAGCGTCTGAATAAAGAAGCCATCAAAGGCATCTCGGTCATGAAAAGCTATGTCGTCATCGAGCAGGTCAAAGGGGCGAACTGGGTGTTCTCCCGGGTGCTGAACCGTTATCCTACGGACCGGATGGCGGTCAGCCTGGAGCAGTTCGCCGCCCGCAACGGCATTCCTTTTACGCAGAAATGACATCCGGCTTGCAGCCGTCAGCATGGACATAATGGTTCGAGGGGAAGAGAGAGATGGCGAAGAAAGCGGTATTGTTTGATCTGGACGATACGCTCCTGTGGGATGAGCGGAGCGTGGACGAAGCTTTCCAGGCCACTTGCGAATGGGCGCAGCAGCAGTCCGGCGCAGATCCGAAGCGTCTGGAGGCGGAGGTGAAGCGGGAGGCGAGAGAGCTGTACAGCTCTTATGAAACGTTCCCGTTCACGCAGCAAATCGGCATCAATCCGCTTGAAGGGCTGTGGGCCCGCTTTTCGGAGGGGGAGCTGGAATCGTTCCGCAAGCTGGAGCAGCTGGCTCCAGGCTACCGCAAGGATGCTTGGACCCGCGGCCTCTCGGCCGTCGGGATCGACGATCCGTCTCTTGGAGCGGAGCTTGCCGAGCGCTTCCCGAAGGAACGCCGCGAGCGGCCGATCGTATACGAGGAGACCTTCGAGGTGCTGGACGCCCTCAAAGGCAAGTACAAGCTGCTTCTGCTTACAAACGGATCCCCGGATCTGCAGCAGGAGAAGCTGCTCGGCGTGCCCGAGCTGACCTCCTACTTCGACGAGATCGTCATCAGCGGCAATTACGGCAAAGGCAAGCCGGATGCAAGCATATTCCGCCATGCGCTTGAGCTGCTCGGAGTGGATCCGGAGGATGGCATCATGGTCGGAGACAAGCTTACGACCGACATTCTCGGAGCGAACACGATCGGGATGACATCGGTATGGATCAACCGGGGCGGAAAGGCGAAAAATCCGGAAATCGTGCCCAGCCATGAAATTACGAGATTGGATCAGCTCATTCCGCTGCTTGCATAAGGCGTCGCAAGACGGTTCCGATATGCACGCAAGCATCCGCGTCCCGAGCGACAGGCTGCGGGAACGCGGCCGGCATCGCGAATCAGCGATTGGAATCATCATCCCATAAGAAAAAGGCTGCCGCCCTTGTCGTCTTCAATCGAAGTCGACGGGCGGCAGCCTTTTTGGCGCCGGCAATCAAGCTTTCTGGAATTCAGGATCGGAGTAGTTGTGAGCAATCCAGCCGTCTTTCTCGATGAACAGGCGTACCGCGACAATCTTGCGGTTATCCATCAAGGTGAAGAAGTGGGGCTTGTTCTCCGGCACGGAGATGACGTCGCCGGCTTCAAGCTCGACGTCGAAGTAGCCGACTTCGTCGGAGCCCTTGATGATGAAGATGCCTTTGCCGGCTGTGATGGCGCGGATCTCATCCTCGGTATGGGTGTGGACGTTCTCGAATTTCTGGAGCAGCTCGTCCAGATTCGGCGTCGACTCGGACAGAGTGATGATATCCCAGATCTGATAGCCTCGGCGGCCGGCCAGATCGCGGATTTCGGAGTCGAACGTTTCCAGGATGGAAGCTTTTTCGTCGTCGCTCAGGGTGAACTTCTCCTGCAGGGACGCGTCGAGCTTGCTCATGTCCCAGTGCTCGTAAAGCACCTCTTGGGAATCCAAAAATGCTTTCACATGCTCATCGCCGGAAATGCGTTCGTTCGTATTGCGGATGCGGATTTCAGCCATCGGCAATTCCCTCTTTTCCCATTGAAATGAATTGAATATATCGCTAATTTCTATTATAAATCAACTTTCGGGGGTTGTCGATTACAGTTCTTTTCACTCCAGCGTTCATCTGATAGACTAAAGGATAACGATTTTTGACGGAGAGGTGCAGAAGATTGTCGAAGCCAAGTTTGCAGGAAATGCTTGAGAAGCGCATCTTGATACTGGACGGGGCCATGGGCACGATGATCCAGCAGGTCGATCTGACGGCCGAAGACTTCGGCGGCGAGGAGCTGGAGGGCTGCAACGAGATGCTCGTGCTGACCCGGCCGGAGGTCATCCGCAGCATCCATGAGCAGTACCTGGAGGCGGGAGCGGATCTCATCGAGACGAATACGTTCGGGGGAGCGAGCATCGTTCTCGCCGAGTACGACATTCCGGAGCGGGCCCGGGAGATCAATCTCGCGGCAGCGCGCATCGCGAGGGAAGCGGCGGACAAGTATTCCACCGCCGAGCATCCCCGTTTCGTCGTGGGCGCGATCGGTCCGACGACGAAAACGCTATCGGTGACAGGCGGCGTCACCTTCGAAGGCTTGGTAGACAGCTATTTCGAGCAAGCGGTCGCCCTGATCGAGGGCGGCGTCGACTGCATGCTGCTGGAGACATCCCAGGATACGCTCAACGTCAAGGCGGGCAGCATCGCGATCCGCAACGCCTACGAGGCGACAGGAAAGACGCTGCCGCTGATGATATCCGGCACGATCGAGCCGATGGGCACGACGCTGGCCGGCCAGAACATCGAATCCTTCTACATCTCCCTGGAGCATCTCAATCCGATCTCGATCGGGCTCAACTGCGCGACCGGTCCGGAATTCATGCGCGACCATATCCGCACGCTGAGCGATATCTCGCTGGCGGCCGTCAGCTGTTATCCCAATGCGGGCCTTCCGGACGAAAACGGCCATTACCATGAATCTCCCCAGTCGCTTGCGCTCAAGATGGGCGCATTCGCCGAGAACGGCTGGCTGAACATCGCCGGCGGCTGCTGCGGCACGACTCCGGAGCATATCCGGGCGATGGCGGAAACGATGAGCCGATACGCGCCGCGCGGCCGCGGCGGCAATCATCCTCCAGCCGTGTCCGGCATCGAGACGGTCTACATCGAATCCGACAACCGTCCCTACATGGTAGGCGAACGGACGAACGTGCTCGGCTCGCGCAAATTCAAGCGCCTCATCGTGGAAGGCAAATACGAGGAAGCGGCTGAAATCGCCCGCGCCCAAGTCAAGAAGGGCGCCCATGTCATCGACGTCTGCCTCCAGGATCCGGACCGCGACGAAAGCGAGGACATGAAGAAGTTCCTCGAGATCGTCGTCAAGCTTGTGAAGGCGCCGCTCGTCATCGACACGACCGATCCCGCGGTCATCGAGCTGTCGCTCAAATACAGCCAAGGCAAAGCCATCATCAACTCGATCAACCTGGAGGACGGCGAGGAGAAATTCGAGCAGGTCGTGCCGATCATCCACCGCTACGGGGCAGCAGTCGTCGTCGGCACGATCGACGAGCGCGGACAAGCCATCACGAGGGAGGACAAGCTCGAGGTCGCCAAGCGGTCTTACGACTTGCTCGTGAACAAATACGGCCTCCGTCCGGAAGATATCATTTTCGATCCCCTCATGTTCCCTGTCGGAACGGGCGACGAGCAGTACATCGGATCCGCGGAGGAAACCGTCGAAGGCATCCGGCTCATCAAGCAGGCGATGCCGAAATGCCATACGATCCTCGGCATCAGCAACATCAGCTTCGGGCTGCCGGAAGCCGGACGCGAGGTGCTCAACTCCGTATACTTGTACGAGTGCACCAAGGCGGGCCTCGATTACGCGATCGTCAATACGGAGAAGCTGGAACGGTACGCATCCATTCCCGAGCATGAGCGCAAGCTGGCCGAGGATCTGATCTACCGCACGAACGACGAGACGCTGGCCGCCTTTGTCGCCGCATTCCGCGAGAAGAAGGTCGAGAAGAAGGAGAAGGTATCCAATCTGCCTCTGGAAGAGCGGCTTGCTTCCTATGTGGTTGAAGGAACCAAGGAAGGATTGTTCGCCGATCTGGACGAAGCTCTCGGCAAATACTCCGCCCTGCAGATCATCAATGGCCCGCTCATGAAAGGCATGGACGAGGTCGGACGGCTGTTCAACAACAATGAGCTCATCGTCGCCGAGGTGCTTCAGAGCGCCGAGGTCATGAAGGCATCCGTCGCGCATCTCGAGCCTCACATGGAGAAGACCGAGTCGTCGGTCAAGGGCAAGATCATCCTGGCCACCGTCAAGGGCGACGTGCATGACATCGGCAAAAACCTGGTTGAAATTATTCTTTCCAATAATGGGTATCATATCGTCAACCTGGGCATCAAAGTGCCGCCGGAACAGCTGATCGAAGCCCAGCGCAGGGAAAAGGCGGACGCCATCGGCCTCTCGGGTCTGCTGGTGAAGTCCGCGCAGCAGATGGTCATCACGGCCCAGGATCTCCGCAATGCCGACATCGACGTGCCGATCATGGTCGGCGGAGCCGCCTTGACCCGCAAGTTCACGAAAACGCGGATCGGTCCGGAATATGACGGCTTGGTGCTCTACGCCAAGGACGCCATGGAAGGCCTCGACCTCGCCAACAAGCTGATGGACAAGCACCATCGCGCCCGCATGGATGAAGAGCATGCCGAAGCGAAAGCCAGCGGCGCCGTCGCCGTGGAGGAGAAGCCGGAGCTGCCGCAGCAAACCCGCGCGGTCCGTTCTTCCATCAACCGCGATGCTCCCGTGTATTTGCCGCCGGATCTGGACCGCCATATTCTGCGCAACGTCCCTATCCCGCATATCGTTCCTTATGTGAACATGCAGATGCTGCTCGGCCATCATCTCGGCGTGCGCGGCAAGGTGGAGGAGCTGCTGGCGGCCCGCGAGCCCAAGGTGATGCAGCTGAAGGATACAGTCGATTCCATTCTGCATGAAGCGGTTAAAGAAGGAATTATCCGGGCGCACGGCATGTACCGGTTTTTCCCGGCCCAGTCGGAAGGCAACGATATCGTCGTGTACGATCCGCAGGATCCTTCCCGGATTCTCAAGCGCTTCAGCTTCCCGCGCCAGCAGGTCGAGCCTTACCTCTGCCTGGCCGATTATCTGAAGAGCGTAGACAGCGGCATCATGGATTATGTCGGATTCCTGGTCGTGACGGCGGGGGAAGGCGTCCGCGAACTGGCCGGAGACTGGAAGGACAAAGGCGATTACCTGCGCTCCCATGCCCTGCAGTCGGTCGCTCTCGAAGTGGCGGAGGGGATGGCGGAGCGCATCCACCATATGATGAGGGATATGTGGGGCATACCGGATTCTCCGGACATGACGATGAAGCAGCGCCACGGCGCTCGTTATCAGGGCGTCCGGGTTTCGTTCGGCTACCCGGCTTGTCCGAATCTGGAGGACCAGGGTCCGCTCTTCGAGCTTCTGCATCCCGAGGATATCGGCGTCGAGCTGACCGAGGGCTTCATGATGGAGCCGGAAGCATCCGTGTCCGCGATGGTGTTCGCCCATCCCGAAGCCAAATATTTCAACGTCGACAAGGCATAAGGAATTGGAATGGAAGGGGGAGCCTCCATAAATGGAACTGACATTATTGGGAACCGGCGCCGGCAGGCCCTCGCGCCTGCGCAACGTGACTTCCGTTGCCCTGACGCTTCCGCAGCCGCGCTGCTCGGTGTGGCTGTTCGACTGCGGAGAGGCGACCCAGCATCAGCTGATGCGCACTCCGCTCAAGATGAGCAAGGTCGAAGCCGTGTTCATCACTCATATGCACGGGGATCATGTCAACGGCTTGCCCGGACTGCTCAGCAGCCGCTCCTATCACCCTGGGGCGGGCAAGCTCCGTCTGTTCGGGCCGGAAGGAATCCGAGAGTACTTGCAGGCTGTCTTCCGGCTGACAGCTTCGCATCTGGACTATGAGCTCGAAATCACCGAGCTGGCGCCCGGCGTCGTCTACGAGGATGAGCTGTATATCGTCGAAGCGGACAGGCTGGACCACCGGGTGCCGAGCTGGGGGTACCGGATCGTCGAGAAGGATAAGCCGGGCGCCCTCGATTCCGCCAAGGCACGCTCATTAGGCGTCCCGTTCGGCCCTCAGCTCGGGCTGCTCAAGCAAGGAAAGGACATCACCCTTGACGACGGACGCGTCATCCGCAGCAGCGACGTGCTGGGGCCGGCATTGCCGGGGCGGATCGTCACGGTCCTCGGCGACACGATTCCTTGCCCGGCGATCGTACGCTTGGCCAAGGATGCGGATCTTCTTGTCCACGAGGCGACGTTTGAAGGCGCGATGGCGGACAAAGCGAAAGCCTACGGACATTCCACGACGCTGCAGGCGGCTGCCGCAGCCGCTGAAGCGGGCGCGCGCAGGCTGGTCATGACGCATTTCAGCAGCCGCTACCGCGATGAGGACATGCCAGCGTTGGTCGCCGAGGCGCGCGGCATATTTGCAGAATCCTATGCGGGAGCCGACCTTTTGACCGTACCTATCCCCAGACAGGGTGAGGAGGAGCCGGAGGGCTCCTGCTGGATTTGAGCCGGAAGGCGGCAAGACTGCCGCGATGCCATTGTCTATAAGGTTCCAATAACGGCCATTTTCCGTATCGGCGGAAAATGGCCTATTGCCTATCGACGGCTCGTCTGCCCCCAGAAGGATGCGGATGCAGCGCTGTTCTCGCCAGGCGGAATCCGGACCGCCAGGGGCAGCTGGCAGCTGGCGGGTTCTGAAGCTGAATAAAGCTGGATATAGACGGTCCCGGCGCCGAATCAAGCCGAATTCAGCCGTGTCCTGCGCATTCCGATGCGGAAGGCTGTCGAGGCGTGGCAAAAAGACATTGATGTCTCTGCGGACGGAGAAAATCGAGCCTATATTTGCCTATATTAATAGTTAATGATGCTAAATATAAAGGGCACGAATGGTTTGAAGCGCCGAAGGAAGCTCCAAGCTCCCGTCTCTCTCGGGAACCTCTTTCTATTGTTCTGGCAAAACGAACAGATATTCGCTAAAATGTCACTAGAAGAGGTGACAGCATCATGATGAAAAAGAAAACTCTTTCCGAGCTGATCGAGGAACTGCGCGGAAATGAACATATAGCCAATTGGCATGAAATCGAGCCGCAGGAGGCGCGGACCCGGCCGATGCCCGAGAGCGTCGACCCCCGGATCAAGGACGCCCTCGGCAAGCGGGGCATCGCGGAGCTGTACACTCATCAGAGCAGCGCGTACGAGACGGTCCGCAAAGGGGAGAATGTCGTCGCGGTGACGCCGACCGCCTCGGGCAAGACGCTTTGCTACAATCTGCCCGTGCTGCAGCAGATCGCGGACGACGATTCGAGCCGGGCGCTGTATCTCTTCCCGACCAAAGCGCTCGCCCAGGACCAGAAGAGCGAGCTGAACGAAATCATCCAGGAAATGGGCATCGTCATCAAAAGCTATACGTACGACGGAGACACTTCTCCGGCGATCCGGCAGCTCGTGAGAAAGGCCGGGCATATCGTCATCACCAACCCGGACATGCTCCATTCCGCCATTCTTCCTCATCATACGAAGTGGGTCAGCCTGTTCGAGAACCTGAAGTTCATCGTCATCGACGAGCTGCATACGTATCGCGGAGTATTCGGCAGCCATGTCGCCAACGTCATCCGGCGGCTGAAGCGGATTTGCGCTTTTTACGGCAGCAATCCGGTGTTCATCTGCACGTCGGCGACAATCGCGAATCCGCGGGAGCTCGCGGAGCATCTGACCGGCAGCCCGATGCGGCTGATCGACGACAACGGCGCTCCGAGGGGGCGGAAGCATTTCGTCTTCTACAATCCGCCCGTCGTCAACCAGGCGCTCAATATCAGGCGGAGCGCGACCGTCGAGGTCAACAACCTGGCCAAGGAATTCCTGAAGAACAAGATCCAGACGATCATCTTCGCCAGAAGCCGGGTCCGGGTCGAAATCATCCTGAGCCACATCCAGGAGCTCGTGAAGAAAGAGATCGGCCCGAAGTCGATCCGCGGCTATCGGGGCGGCTACCTGCCGAACCAGCGGCGCGAGATCGAGAAGGGGCTTCGCAGCGGCGATATTCTCGGCGTCGTCAGCACGAACGCGCTGGAGCTCGGCGTCGACATCGGACAGCTCCAGGTATGCGTCATGACGGGTTACCCCGGCAGCATCGCCAGCAGCTGGCAGCAGGCCGGCCGGGCGGGACGTCGCCATGGAGAGTCGCTGATCGTCATGGTTGCCGGATCGACGCCGGTCGACCAGTACATGGTGCACAACCCCGACTACTTTTTCGAGCGCAGTCCGGAAGCGGCCCGGATCAACCCGGAAAATCTGATCATCCTCGTCGATCATTTGAAATGCGCGGCGTACGAGCTGCCCTTCAAGGAAAGCGAGGAGTACGGTCCGCTGGATGTCGGCGACATCATGGAGTATCTGGTGGAGGAGCGCGTCCTGCACAAAAACGCCGATACGTTCTACTGGGCTAACCAGTCGTTCCCTGCGAGCGGCATCAGCCTGCGCTCCGCTTCCCAGGAAAATGTCGTCATCGTCGACCAGTCCGACGTCGCGAACGTGCGGATCATCGGGGAGATGGACCGGTTCAGCGCCATGACGCTGCTGCATGACGAGGCGATCTACCTTCATGAGGGCGTCCAGTTCCAGGTGGAGAAGCTCGATTGGGACCACAAGAAAGCCTACGTGCGCGAAGTGGACGTGGAGTATTATACCGACGCCAATCTCGCCATCAACCTCAAGGTGCTTGAAATCGACAAGACGAAGGAGCGGCAGGATGGTTCCCTGCACTTCGGAGATGTCACCGTCAATGCCATTCCGACGATCTTCAAGAAGATCAAGATGACGACGTTCGAGAATATCGGATCGGGGCCGATCCATCTTCCCGAGGAGGAGCTGCATACGTCTTCGGCCTGGATCGAGATAAGGCAGGTCGACGACGATATCGGCGCCAAGACGCTGGAGCAGCTCCTGCTCGGCATCGCCCATGTGCTCAAGCATATCGTTCCCGTCCTGGCGATGTGCGACCGGAACGACATCCATGTCGTGCCGCAGATCAAGGCGGCGCATACGCAGCTGCCGACGATATTCGTATATGATCACTATCCGGGAGGCATCGGCTTGGCGGACGAGGTGTACAAGCGGTTCGACGAGGTCCGGGACGCGGCGCTGAACATGATTTCCGGATGCCCGTGCAAGGACGGATGCCCTTCCTGCATCGGCACGGAAATAGAAGGAAGCGACCTCAAGCGCAGAAGCATCCGGCTGCTGGAGCGGTTATGAAAGCTCACAGGATCGTCAAGGCGGATAGGCTTGCAATGAAGGATACAGGACGCGAGAAGAGAGGAGGCGGCTCATGAGCAGCCTGCGCGAGAAAATGAACCGGCTGAAAGGAATCAAACCCGCAGAGGATCAAGCTGCCGGGTCTCCTGCTGCCGCTGATCTTCTGGAGAACGACCCGATGCAGGAGGCATCTGCATCCGAAGCGGCAGCGGGCGGGCTTGCTTCGGCCGGTCCGGAATGGGACCGCCACGGCGTGAAGCTCGTCGCCAACGCAGCCGGCGATTGCCTGGAGAGGCGGATCACGCTGCCGCTCGGCCACCGGAGCGGGCATCATTCGCTCTCGGAGTGGACGGGAACGGCCGGACAGCTCGGCGCCTTCCATCCGGACGCAGGCGAGGCGCCTGATGCCGGCAACGTCCTATTCCTCGACCTGGAGACGACCGGCCTCGGAGCCGGAACGGGCAACGTGCCGTTCATGATGGGGCTGGCGTATTTCGAAGACGGAGCCTTCATCCTGCGTCAGTTCCTGATCCGCCATCCCGCCGAGGAGCGGGCGATGCTGCAGGAGCTGCTGCTCCTGCTGCCGCGCTTCCGCTGGCTAGGAACGTACAACGGGCGCTCCTTCGACTGGCCGCTCGTCCAATCCCGGTTCATCATGAACGGCTTCCGCGGGACGCCTGAGCTGCTGCATCTGGATTTTCTCCATCCGTCTAGAAGCATATGGAAAAACACGCTTGTCTCCTGCAAGCTGAGCCATGTCGAAGAAGAGCGTCTCGGCATCTTCCGAACGGACGATGTGCCGGGATCGCTGGCGCCGGCGCTCTACTTTCAATATTTGGCGGAAGGCGATCCCGATGTGCTTGAGGGCGTATTCCGCCATAACGAACAGGATATGGTCACCCTTGCGTGCCTGGGCATCCGCTTCGGCCATTTGCTCGCCGGCGCTGTCGGAGAGCGGACGCCGATGCCCGAGGAGAACGAGGAGCGGCTGCGCACCGGATTATGGCTGGAGAAGATGGGCCGGACGGCTGACGCCGAGCGTCTTTTCGCCTTGGTGGAAGCCTCGGAGAAGCCTGCTCCTTCGGCTTGGCACACGCTGGCGATGAGGGAGAAGAAAACTGGCAATTGGGACCGGGCTGTGGTATTGTGGCAGAAAGCCGCCGCCTGCATGAGGACGGCGCTTATTCCGAACGTGGACGCCCATGTGGAGCTGGCCATGTTCTACGAGCACAAGCTCAAGGATGTCCACTCGGCTCTCGCCTATGCGGAGGAAGCGATCGAGCTGTTCGCGGGCAGGCCGCATGATTACCGCAGCGCCAAGCGGCGGGCCGAGCAGGAAGCTTTGCTCAAGCGGCGCGACAGGCTCCGCCGCAAATGCGGAGGGAGCGGCGCCATGCTGGAGGTTGACAGATGAAGAAAACGTACAGCTTGCCGGGAATGCCGGCGCCGGACCGGCCGATCGGCGGCCTCCTGCTCGACCTCGACGGAACGGTCTATCGGGGCGAGAAGGCTGTCGATGGGGCCGGTTCTCTTGTGAGGGCGCTTCGTGATGCCGGAGTTCCCTACAAATATGTGACGAACAACTCCTCCTCCAGTCCCGAAGCCGTCGCGAAGAGGCTGCGGGATATGGGCGTGGATGCGGAAGCCGACGAAGTATGCACCTCTTCCCAGGCGGCAGCGCGATATGCGGCCGAACGCTTTCCGGGCGGCAAGGTGTTCCTGATCGGGGAAGAAGGCTTGGCGGCAGAGCTGGAGCAAGCGGGCCTGATGCTGGTCGAACGGGATGCCGATCTCGTCGTCCAGGGCATCGACCGCGCCTTCTCCTACGCCAAGGCTTCCGAGGCGGTGAGAGAGCTGCTGGCGGGAGCGGAATTCATCCTGACGAATCCGGATCTGCTGCTGCCTTCCCATGGAGGCCTCTTTCCGGGAGCGGGCTCCATCGGGGCGATGCTTGCCGCCGCGTCGGGAGCGAAGCCTGTCGTCATCGGCAAGCCGGAGAAGATCCTGATGGATTATTCGCTGGAAAGGATCGGCTTGACGGCAGAGGAGGTATGGGTCGTCGGCGATAACTTGGCGACCGACATCGCCGCGGGCAAGAACAGCGGCTGCGGCACGATTCTCGTGCTGACGGGACTGACGAGCCCGGACAATTATGCCCGCTACGCGGAAGCGGCGGATGCCGAGCCCGATGCCGTCTGCGGCTCGCTAGCCGATCTGCAATCGTATATATTGAAGTACATAGGGCGATAAAAAGAACAACACGAGGGAAAGGAAGCGAGACTTCATGCCGGAATATCCTGAAATGGACCACTATCGGATGCTGCTGGGCGCTTCCGTCGCCGGACAGCGGATCCGCAAAGTCGCCGTCGAGCGGGAGAAGTCGGTCAATCTGCCGGCCGGCGAGTTCGTCTCCAGGCTGGAGGGCCGTACGATCTGGTTCGTCGAGCGGCGCGGAAAGCATTTGATTTTTCATTTGGACAACGGAGAAAGGCTGCTCCTGCATCTCATGCTGGGGGGCTGGATGTTTTACGGCTCCGAAGAAGAGCGGCCAGACAGAACCGTTCAGGTTCAATTGGACCTCGACAGCGGCAACCTGTATTTCATCGGACTGAGGCTCGGTTACCTGCATCTGCTCTCCGCCAAGGAAACCGAAGGGAAGCTTGCCGCGCTCGGTCCCGAGCCTTTCGATCCGAGATTGACGCTGGCCGCGTTCACCTCCAGGCTCCTGGCCAAGAAGCGGAGCGCCTTGAAGACGGTGCTGGTGGACCAGAGCGTCATCGCCGGCATCGGCAACTGTTATTCCGACGAGATCGCCTGGGAAGCGAAGCTGCGCCCGGACGCCAAGCTAGGCGGCCTGAGCGAGGAGTCCTTCGCGCGGCTGTACGATGCGATGCATTCCATGCTGCTGGAAGCGCGCACCCGAGGCGGTTATATGGAAAATCCGTTCCAGGCCGGCGACGAGTCGACAGGCGGCTATAACGACGATTGCAAAGTCTATGACCGTCCGGGCGGCGAATGCTACCGCTGCGGCGGGACGATCGAGCAGCATGAAATGTCTTCGCGCAAAGTATTCTTTTGTCCGGATTGCCAGAAGGAATCCTGAGCCATGCCAGACAACCGGATCGGCTGCCATCTCAGCACTAGAGGGGGATACCGGGCCGCGGCGGAAAGGGCTTCGGCCCTCGGCTGCGGCTCTTTCCAATACTTCCCGAAAAATCCGCGGAGTCTCGGCGTCAAAGCTTTCGATCGCCGCGACGCCCAGCGCTGCAAGGAATGGTGTCAGGAGCATGGACTGTCGTCCATCGCCCATTCCCCTTATCCGAACAACCTGGCTTCGGAGGATGCTTCCGTCCGCGAGCGGACAGCCGAATCCTTGCTCAACGATCTCGACATCGCGGAGGCATGCGGATCGCTTGGCGTCGTCGTCCATTTCGGCATCTACAAAGGCGCGGATCCGCTGGAAGGCTACCGGCTGATGATCGGGACGCTGGATGGAATCACAAGCAGCTGGGACGGCAAATGCAAGCTGCTCATCGAGAATCAAGCCGGCAATCACGGCTTCATGGGCATGACGCTGGAGGAGCTGGCGCAAGTGCGCTCGCTCTGCCGCGAGCCCGCCAAGATCGCTTTCTGCCTCGACAGCTGCCATCTGTTCGCGAGCGGAATTTGGAAAGGCGATGCCGGGGCGCAGTGGCATGCCGACGCGAAGAGGGCCGGCAGCCTGGACCATATCGCCGCCCTTCATTTCAACGACTCCGCATACGGCAGCGGTTCGCGGCGCGACCGCCATGCCCGGCTGGGCGAAGGCGTTGTAGGCGATGCCGGACTCCGGTGGCTGCTTGAAGCGCTCCCCGGCATTCCTGCCGTCCTTGAGACGGCTTCCGGCGCAGACGGCACGCACCGCGAGCAGCTGTCGATCATGAAGTCATGGGAGGAACGGACTTGATCCATGTCTATTTAGATGATTTCCGCCGTTGTCCGGAAGGCTTCGTCCACGCCCGCAATGCCGAGGAGTGCATCGCCCTCGTCGCTTCCGAGGACATCGGCATCCTCTCCCTGGATTTCGACCTCGGCTGGGGCCAGCCTACGGGAATCGAAGTTGCCCGCTATATCGCGGAGAGCGGCCGTTATCCGCAGGAAATCTATCTGCATACATCCAGTACGGAAGGCAGGCGAATGATGTACAAGCTGCTGTCGGACTCCCTTCCAGAAGGAAGCCGTCTTTCCTATGCCTCCATGCCGGAAGAGACACTTGCCAGGGCGGCAGGCGGCGAAGCGGCGGATGCCGCATCAATTCAAGAGAAGAACGGGTGAGCAGCATGGCAATCATATCTTTGCAACATTTGAGGCTGCAGCGAGAGGAACGCGAGATTTTGCAGGACGTAAGCCTGACCGTGCAGCCGGGCGAGCAGTGGGTCGTGCTGGGCCGCAACGGCTCCGGCAAAACGACGCTGCTCGAAATGCTGACGGGATATATGTTCCCCACTTCCGGGACAGTCGAGGTGCTGGGCAACCGATACGGGGAATGCGATGTCCGCGAGGTCCGCAAGAGGATCGGCTACATCAGCCAGTCGCTCGTGGAGAAGCTGGCTCTTGCCGACCCGGTATGGGAAGTGGTGGCTACCGGGGAGTATGCTTTTTTGCGCTTTTATCAAGAGATCCCGGAAGAGGTGCGGGGCAAGGCGCTGAGACTCCTTGAGGAGTGCGGGCTTCGCCATGCCGCCCTGCAGCCGTTCGGAACGCTGTCGCAGGGGGAGCGCAAGAAAGTGCTGCTGGCGAGAGCGCTCATGAGCGACCCGGCCATCCTGATTCTGGACGAGCCTTGCTCCGGCCTGGACCTGTACGAGCGCGAAAAGCTGCTCGCGGAGACGGGCAAGCTTGGAAGCCGCAGCATGACCGTCATTTATGTCACTCATCATATGGAAGAAATCATGCCTATGTTTACTCATGTCGCCTTGCTGCAGGACGGGAGGCTGCTTGCTTCCGGACCTAAGGAGGAAGTGTTGTCGGAAAGCGTGCTAGGCGATGCCTATGAGCTTCCGTTGACGGTGGAATGGGCGCATGGCAGGCCTTGGATCAAAGTAGGAACGGATGGTGCAGCAGGTTGAGTCAGTGGATCGGAACAGCGAATAAAAGTTATGCGTCCTACGCGATGGAAGAGCTTCGGCGGCAGTTCGAAGGCATCTCCATCACGCAGCTTTCCCCAGGGGAAGCTTTTCTTTTCGAGGTGCCGCTTGAACAAGAGGCGGTGCTGGCGTCAATCAAGGCGGAGCAGCCGATTTTCCTTAGGCATCTGCAGCCCGTGGACGCGGTTCGGTCGATCTCGGCCGATGCGGACGATCTGGACTGGCTCAGCGATTGGATCCGGCTCTCTCGCGGCAAGCTCGAGGGCAAGCGTACAGGCGTCCACATCCGCAAAGCGGAAGGAAGCCCTTATCCTTATTCTGCGGCGGATACAAAAGCCGTTGCGGATGCGATGCTGGAGCAGTGCGGGGCGGAGCCGGAACAGAAGCATCCCGAGATTCTCGTCGCGGTATACGCATCCCGGGATACGCTGTATGCCGGCATCGGAACGCCTGCCGAGATGCTGTCGGATTGGCCGGGCGGAGCTGTACGTTTCCAGAAGGAAGAAGGACAGATATCGAGGGCCAAGTTCAAGCTGCTGGAAGCGGAAAGAGAGTTCGGGCTGAATTATGCCGCCTTCCGGAACGCGCTCGACATCGGCGCCGCCCCGGGAGGGTGGACGTCGCTCTTGCTGGAGCGGGGACTCCGCGTGACCGCTATCGATCCAGCCGAGCTCCATCCGTCGCTGCTGTCTTACCGGACCTTGACCGTGCTGCGCAAAAACGCGGCCGAAGTCAGCTTCCAGCCAGGCACATTCGACCTGCTCGTCTGCGATATGAGCTGGAGCCCGATGCAGATGACCAAGCTTGTCCTCGATCTCATCCCGGCGCTGCAGGAGGGCGGGACGGCGATCGTGACGGTCAAGCTGATGCATCGCAAGCCGCTGCAGACGATCCGGGAAGTGAAGAGCCGCCTTTCAACGGCGTTCGACATTCTCGGCGCAAGGCAGCTTTTCCACAACAGGGAGGAAATGACCCTGTATTTGAAGAAGAAATAACTCATCGATTTTATAACAAGCGGCAAGCGGGAAAGCATCCCGGCTATGCGCAGGCTCTCTTTGGAGATGCTGCGCCATAGCCGGGTTTTTGCATTCCAGGCCGGATATAGGGAGGCTGAGCGTTCATGGAAGAAGATACGGCTGATATTCATCCGCATCGGGATGGCTTGACTGCAGGCAGCTTGGTTGGCGGCCGGTATAGGGTGGCGGCGGAAATCGGGCGCGGAGGGATGAGCCGAGTGTACGCCGTGGAGGATACCCGGCTGAACAATAAATTAAGGGCATTAAAAATAAATGCAGCCAACCATGCTGCGCTGACGGCGGAGGAAGCCTTCATGCTCATGCGTCTCGAGCACCCCCACTTGCCTCAGCTCCTGGATTATTATCCTCCGAACTCGGCGTCCGCCGAGATGCTCGTCATGGACTACATCGATGGCCAGACTCTTGAGCAAGCGGTCCGCGCGCGGGGCAGAGGGCTGGAACTCCATGAGACGGCGGCGGTATCGCTGCAGCTGTGCTCGGCGCTGTCGTATTTGCATCGCCAGCAGCCTCCTGTCATCCACCGGGACTTGAAGCCGTCCAACGTCATGATCGACAAGGAGGGAAGGGTCAGGCTCATCGACTTCGGCATCGCTCGCAGCTACAAGCCGGGCAGCCGGTCCGATACGCGCCGTCTGGGAACGCCGGGTTTTGCGGCTCCGGAGCAGGAGTCGGGAGGACAGAGCGATTCCCGCACCGACGTATACGGACTTGGATGTCTCATTCGTTGGCTGATGATCGGAAGCGAGTCCCGCGATGGATTCCAAGCGAGGAGCGCAGGGGAACGGCTGCCTCCATGGCTCTTGAACATGCTGGAGCGGCGGCCGGAAGACCGGCTGCATTCCATGGAGGATGCGGCCAGGGAAATCCGATTATGGGCCGATAGCGCCGGCGCGGGCTTGTCCGGCAAGGGCAAGGCATCTGCATTCGGCCTTGCCGGAGGCGCTTTGCCCGGAACCGTGTCGGTGCTGTCTCTCTCACCGGGCAGCGGGGCGACGTTTTTGAGCCTGATGCTTGCTCGGCATTTGGAGGAGACGGGCCAGCCGTTCCAGCTGATCGAGGCTCCTGGAGGAGAGCCGGAATATTGCGCCTTGATCGGGAGTCCGGTGCTGCCGCCTGCGCCGGACGGGCCCGACCCTCGCTACCGGCGTCTCGGAAGCGTCCGCGCATCGTGGCAGGTGCTCCATCCCGAGCCTGCTCCCGCCGCGGCCGCCGATCAGGATGCGCGCTTCCGCCTGATGGCTTCGGGAGGCGGGGAGGGCGCCGTTATCGTCGACTGGTCCTCCCGCTGGCATGAAGTCGCCTTGGCGGAAGAGTGGGCTTCCGTTTCCGGGCTGCTCGTCGTCTGCGCGGATCCCAATCCCGCACGGTGGAGCAAAGCGAGGATCGCCGGCCTGAACCGGCTGCTGCGGATGCGGGAAGCTGCGGGGCTCCCTACGGTGTGGGCGGCATGCAAGGACGCTCCGTTTCCGGATAGGGCGGAATGGCTGGCGCTGCTTCCGGAAAAGCCGGCCATCGTAATCCCTTATTTGGAGCCGTCCGAATGGTACGCGCTGCTCTGGAGAGGGATGCCGCTGCCGCGAAAAGGGAAATCGGCCGCTGCGCTTCGCCAGGCATTGGCCGCTTTGTCGGAAATGCTTCCGGGATAGAGGATCAAAACGATTTCTGCATGGAGCTTCGTGATCCGAGTCCGTTTCAGGCAGCTGATGTCCTATTCCCTAGACAATGCAGACGCTCGCATTTTTTCTCCAATTTATGGTAAAATGACGAAAAGAGAAGCAGGAGGTGCGGTTATGAAAGCAGGCTATATTCTGATGGCGGCTCTAGGGATAGCCCTGATCGTTTTCGGGCTTTTGCCCATTGCTTATGCGCACCCTTACAACAGCGGCCCCGATTCCGGTCCAACAACCCGCTGGGAGCTGTTGCTGATGATTTCTTATGAAAACGGCACTGCGAGCGTCGCCATCGGCATTCTGCTCCTTCTGCTGGCGGCTTCGATGTTGTTCTTTTTCAACAAAAAAACGGCAGCGGCCTAGTCATCCGGCCGGACCTGCCGCAGGCGGCGGAATGTAATCCGCTTCCAACATGGCGATCATTGCCTCTTCGCGGAAGGGGGAGCCAAGAAGCCCCATAATGTGATACAATATCCCATTAGGAACCCTAATCGGGATATTTTCTCTGCATAAAGACAGGAATGGAGAATGGAACTTACATGAGCTTACTGACCGTTGAAAATTTATCGCATACATTCGGAGACCGCGTCCTGTTCAGGGACGTGTCGTTCCGCCTGCTCGCAGGCGAGCGCGTAGGATTGGTCGGCGCGAACGGCACCGGCAAATCGACGATGATGAATATCCTGACCGGCAAGCAGCTGAAGGACGAGGGCAGAGTAGAATGGACGCCTAAGATCCGTTACGGCTACCTCGACCAGCATACGAAGCTGGAAGCGGGCAAGACGATCCGCGACGTGCTGCGCGACGCCTTCGGGCCGCTGCTGGAGCTGGAGAAGGAGCTGAACGAGGTGACGGCCGCCATGGGCGAGCCGGACGCCGACCTGGACGTGCTGCTGGAACGCATGGGCGAGATCCAGGAAGAGCTCGAGATCGGGGATTACTACCTGCTCGACGTGAAGGTGGATGAAATGGCGAACGGCCTCGGGCTCAGCGCCATCGGCCTCGACCGCGACGTCACGGCGCTCAGCGGCGGACAAAGGACCAAAGTACTGCTCGCCAAGCTTCTGCTGGAGAAGCCTACGGTCCTACTGCTCGACGAGCCTACGAACTATTTGGATGATGAGCATATCTCCTGGCTGGCGAACTATCTGCGCAATTATCCCCATGCCTTCATTCTGATATCCCATGATACCGGCTTCATGAACGCAGTCGTCAGCGTCATCTATCACCTGGAATTTTCACGCCTGACCCGCTACACAGGCAACTACGAGAAATTCCTGGAAATGGCCGAGATGAATAAAGCCCAGCATCTGGGAGCATACGAGAAGCAGCAGGAGTTCATCAAGAAGCAGGAAGACTTCATCCAGCGCAACAAAGCCAGGGCTTCCACCTCCGGCCGGGCGAAGAGCCGCGAAAAGCAATTGGACCGGATCGAACGCATCGACAAGCCGGAAGAAGCGGGGAAGCCGACGTTCACCTTCAACGAAGGGCGGACGAGCGGCAAGACGATCTTCGAGGCGAAAGGCCTCTCCATCGGCTACTCGAGCCCGCTTCTTCCGAAGATGGACATGCTCATCGAGCGCGGCGACAAAATCGCCATCGTCGGCTGCAACGGCGTCGGCAAATCGACGCTCTTGAAAACCATTTTGGGCCGCATCGAGCCGCTCGACGGAACGGTTTACCGCGGCGATTACCTGCTGCCGGCCTACTTCGAGCAGGAAGCGAAGGCTCCAGGGCTGACGCCGCTCGAGGATGTTTGGAACGAGTTCTCTTTCATGAACCAGCATGAGGTTCGCGCGGCTCTTGCCCGCTGCGGCCTCAAGAACGAGCATATCACCCGCAGCCTGAGCCAACTGAGCGGAGGCGAGCAGGCCAAAGTGCGGCTGTGCAAGCTGATGCTGCGCGAGAGCAACTGGATCCTCTTCGACGAACCGACGAACCATCTGGACGTCGTAGCCAAAGCCGAGCTCAAGCGCGCGCTCCAGTCCTACCGGGGCACGATCGTCCTTGTCTCCCACGAACCTGATTTTTATGAGGATTGGGTGACGAAGACTTGGGATGTCGAAGCCTGGTCGATGGAGCAGCAGGCACAGAACTGATATAGGGCTTGCTGTTCAAGCGGGCATCATGAGATTCCGGCGGTCAGGATCCGTCGACCGCGGTTCCGGATCTTGACAGCCGTCTTGGCAGCCAGGCGGCGGCGCCGCCAATCTACCGGAAAGCAGGTGACATCCAAGAATGAATGAACGTGTGCTGGTTATCGAGGATGAAGAAAGCATCGCGCGCATCCTCCAGCTGGAGCTGGAGCATGAAGGCTATCATGTCGGCCATGCACCGGACGGGCGCAGCGGCTTCATGCAGGCATCCTCGGGAGAGTGGGACCTGGTCCTGCTCGACGTCATGCTGCCGGAGCTGAACGGCATCGAGGTGCTGCGCCGGCTCCGCCAGGCAGGCAATCCCATCCCCGTCATTCTCATCACAGCCCGGGATACGGTGCCGGACAAGGTCAGCGGATTCGAGCACGGCGCCAACGATTACATCACCAAGCCCTTCGCGATGGAGGAGCTGCTGGCGCGCGTGCGCAATCTGCTGCGCATCTTCCAGCAGAATCCGAAGGAATCCGAAGGCTCCGATCTGCTCAAGATCGGCGATCTGACGGTCGAGCTGCGCACGCGCAAAGTATTCCGCAAAGAGCTCGCCATCGACCTGACGCCGCGCGAGTTCGAGCTGCTCGTCTATTTGGCGCAGCATAAGAACGAAGAGAAGTCCCGGGAAGAAATCCTGTCCGAAGTATGGGGGTACGATTTCATGGGCGAGACGAATCTCGTCGACGTGTATATCCGGTACCTCCGCCAGAAGCTGGACAAGGGCTTCCGCCACAAACTGATCCATACGGTGCGCGGAGTCGGCTACATGATGAAGGAGCCGGAGGCATGACTCTCCGCAAGCGGTTCACCCTATTCACGATCTTCTGGCTCATCTTCATCCTCATCCTGTTCAACATCTTCGTCTACTTGTTCATGACGAAGATCACGACGCGCAGCGAGCAGCAGGTCATGATGAACAAGGTGAACCTGATTCTGGAGAACAACAAGCTGAACGACAAGACGCATCTGGCGGACGAAGGGCTGCTCAGGGAGTTCTACAACGTCAACGAGCTGATCCGGATCATCAGTCCGGAAGGCAAGACGGTCAATCTGCAGGGCTCCGATACCGACCTTCTGGCGCTCCCGGTCAAGTTCGTCGCCTACCGGGAGTCCGGGGAAAGGTTCGTCGGCAGCACGAGGGTTCTGTTCATGAAGGTGCCGCTGTATCAGGATTCCGAAATCATCGGCATGCTTGAGATCGAGCGCAAGCTCAACCTGCAGGACAGCTACATGAAGGTGCTCGTAGCGGCTTTGTCCGTGACCAGCATCGGCGCCATCCTCTTCGCGATCTTCGGCACGTACTGGTTCACCTCGAGGCTGACAGCCCCGATCCAGCAAATGGTGCAGACGATGAGGGAGATCGACCGCAGCGGCAAGCTGCGGAAGATCGAGATGGGAGACAAGGAGGAGTCGGCCGAGCTGCTTCAGCTCCTTCGCGCCTTCAATCAGATGATCGAGAGGCTGGACCGCACGTTTGCCCGTCAAAAGCAGTTCGTCGCGGATGCGTCGCATGAGCTGAAGACGCCGCTGACCGTCATCGTCAGCTACGCGGGCATGCTGAAGCGCTGGGGCCGCGACGACGCCGCGGTCCGCGAAGAGGCGATCGATGCGATCGCCAAGGAGGCGGAGCGCCTGCAGAACCTCACCAAGTCGATGCTCATGCTGGCCGAAGCGGAGCAAGAGGATTGGCTGAATCTGGAGACGTTCGACGTCGTGCAGATGGTCGACGAGATGGCCGGCATGCTGCAGGCGACGTTCCAGCGCCCGATCCGGGTCCATACTTCCGCAGGCGGACTGAAGATGTCGGGCGACAAGGACAAGATCCGCCAGCTGCTCGTCATCCTGCTGGACAACGCCATCAAGTACAGCAAGGAGCCGATCGATGTCACGGTGAGCGCGGTCAAGCAGTCCGTGCGCGTCCAGGTGACGGACAAGGGCATCGGCATTCCCGAGAACGAGATTCCTTATCTGTTCGAGCGGTTTTACCGCGTGGACGGGGCGCGGGGCCGCACGACCGGCGGCGTCGGACTCGGGCTGTCGATCGCCAAGAGAATCGTAGAGCTTCATGAAGGGCAGATCGACGTGTTCAGCAAGCCGGGCAAAGGAACGACGATTACGTTCCAATTCCCGCAGACGCTGAAAGGAAACGGCGGCAGGTAGCGCTGCGGCCTCATGGCCGCAGGGAAGCAAAAAATCCGCATCGCCTTCGGTAACGAAGGCGATGCGGATTTTTTATCATTCGTAAAAGATTGTCTACAGGATGCGCTTGGCGGTGACGTAGTGATTGTTCCAGTAAGAGGTTCCAAGGCTGGAGATCGTCACGCCTGTTTTGCCGTATGTGTGCAGGATCTTGTTGGAGCCGGCGTAGATGGCGACGTGGCCGATGCTCTTGCCGGAGCTGCCGGTGAAGAAGACGAGATCGCCTTTGCTGAGATAGCCGCGGGTCACCTTGACTCCTTTGGCCGCCTGCTGGGTAGAAGTCCTTGGCAGGGAGACGCCGGTTTTCTTGTAGACGTATTGAGTGAACGAAGAGCAATCGAATGCGTATGTAACGCCGCTTGGAGCTCCGAGGCGGTAAGGAACGCCTAAGTACTGCTTGCCGTAGGAGAGAAGCTTTTCAGCCTGCGGCGTCGCGGCATGTGCTGTCGATGCAGAGCCAAGAGCGAGTCCCGACACTCCAATGACAGAGCATAGGCCGATGTTCATGATTGTTTTTTTCCATTTGCTTGTGCGCATGTCTTGTGGTGTCCCTCCATCATGGTGTACGTTGAATATGTTGTGTTGCTTACAAAAAGGATCATAACACACCTTTTGTATCCTAATCATTTCCAGAAAGAAAGAAAACCCAACCAAATCGCGATGCAAAGGGCTTTATGAGAATACGATGAGAATCCTCTCATAATTGGTTGGCTGTATATTAAAGGAGGTTAATAATGAAATTCCGCGTAAGTGCGGTCCAGTATGAGCTGGCCGATATCGATTCCTTTGACGAATTCGCCGCTCAAGCCGCCCATTATGTCCGCAACGCCTCGGAATATGGAACCCAGTTCGTGCTGTTCCCGGAATTCATGACGACGCAGCTCCTCAGCATCAGAGGGGAGGATGGCCAAGCGCAGGGCATACAGTCGCTGCCGGATTTCACGGAGGCGTACGAAGGGCTGTTCGCCGGCCTTGCTCAGGAATACGGCATGTACATCATTGCAGGCACCCACGTCGTCCGCACGGCGGAAGGCAAGCTGAGGAACACGGCGTATTTGTTCGGACCCGACGGGAGCATGCGCACGCAAGCCAAGATCCATCTGACGCCGACCGAGGTGGAGGAATGGAACATGTCCGCCGGAGACGGCCTGGAAGTGTTCGACACTCGGTACGGCAGGATCGCGATGCTGACTTGCTACGACATCGAGTTTCCCGAAATCGTGCGCATGGCCCGGGCCAAAGGGGCGGACGTCATCTTCTGTCCTTCCTGCACGGATGACCGCCACGGCTTTTACCGCGTGCGCTACTGCTGCCATGCCCGGGCCGTCGAGAACCAGGTCTATATCGTGGCGACCGGAACGGTCGGTTCCTTGCGCCGGGTAGACTTCATGAGAGCCAATTACGGCCAGGCGGCCGTCATTACTCCGAACGATATTCCGTTCCCTCCGAAGGGCATCATGTGCGAAGGCACGGAAAACCGCGATATGCTGATCGTGGCCGACCTTGACCTGTCCTTGCTCGAGGACGTCCGCCGGAGCGGATCCGTAACGACATGGAGAGACCGGCGTACGGATCTGTATGGAGATTGGAGCTGACAGAAGCGGGGGAGAAGGAAGGAATCATCGGATGCTGAAAAAACTCTACGTGATCCACGCAGGCAAGCCGGTAGAAGCGACGATTCGCCGCTACGGCCTTGAAGATGCGGAGGGGTTGATCCGGGTGCAGGAAGCGAGCTTCCCGCCTCCTTATCCTCAGGAGCTGCTCTGGAACCGGGAGCAGATCCGCGAGCATGCAGCCCGCTTCCCGGAAGGAGCTCTATGCGCCGTCGTGCAAGGGGAGATCATCGGGTCCATGACCGGCATGCTGACGGATGGAAGCCTCGCCGGAAGCCATGACTGGGCAACCGTAACCGACGGCGGCTATATCCGGAATCACGATCCGGAGGGGGACACCCTCTATGTCGTGGATATATGCGTCCGGCCCGAGTACCGCAAGAGCGGCATCGGGAAGTGGCTGATGCAGACGATGTACGAAACGGTCGTGCATCTAGGCAAGGGAAGGCTGCTTGGCGGCGGACGTCTGCCGGGCTACCATCGTCATGCCGCCGAGCTTAAGCCCGAGCAGTATGTGGCCGCCGTGCTGAAGGGCGACCTCCATGACCCGGTTTTGTCTTTTCTGCTTCGCTGCGGCAGGATGCCGGCCGGGATCGCGGAGAACTATTTGGAGGATGAGGAATCATGCCACTATGCCGCCCTGATGGAATGGCGCAATCCGTTCCTCATCCAGGAGTCTTAAGAACAGATCGTAATGAAACCGATAAGGAGTTGATCATAACCATGGAATTCCACCGCATCGTGTCCATTGAAGATCCGGAGTTCCCCAAGCTCCACCGCCTGCTGCAGGAGGTGTTTCCGCCGGAAGAGGTGCTCGCCTACGACCTGTGGCGGGAGCCGCTGCTCGACCCGTCCATCCATGTCTGCGTCGCCCTGCATGAGGGCGAGGCGGTCGGCGCCACGGAATACCGCTATTATCCGGACATGCGCGTCGCCATGACGGATTTCACGATCATCGGCCGGCCGGGTCTCGGCATCGGGCGCTTCCTGATGCGCAGCCGCGAGCGGGAGCTGGACCGGCTGGCCAAGCAATCCGGGGCGGAGCCGCTCGGCATGTTCGCGGAGATCTACGATCCTTACCGCACCGGGCATGAATTCGGAGGCGTCAGCCCGATGAATCCGATCGTCAGGCGCGAGGTGCTGTCCCATATCGGCTACAAGCGCCTGGATCTCGCCTACGTCCATCCTTCCTGGGATTTGGAAGGCGGAGCGGTAAGCGGCCTTGACCTCGGCTTCCTGCCGAAGGACGAGCGGCAAGACGAGATACCGGGAGCTCTGGCTGCGCAGTTTCTGGAAACCTACTATTCGGCGATCGAACGCAAGCCCCAGGAATGGTACGACATGATTCAGGGCATCCGCGATCGGGAATCGATCGCCCTGCTTCCGCTCTGATGGCTTCCGCTCCGGCGGTGCTGACCTTCCTCGGAACCGGCGATTCGCTTGGAGTGCCGAGGGTTTATTGCAGCTGCCCCGTATGCGAGGAAGCAAGAACGACGGGCAGGAACAGGAGGCTGCGCTCCCTCGTGCGGATCGACGGACTTGAAGGCGGCGGTTCTCCGGACGATGTGACGCTGATCGACTGCGGACCCGATTGGGGCAGGCAGATGGAAGCGGCCGGGCTGCGCTCGGTCGGGAGAATGCTGATCACGCATGCCCACTTCGACCATATAGGCGGTCTCGTGGAATGGGCGGATGCATGCAGGTGGACGAAGCAGCGGGGCATGGCATACGCTCCCGCCGAAGTCATCCCCGATATTCTGGCCCGCTTTCCCTGGCTGGACCGATGGATCGATTTCACGCCGATCGAAGAGCCGCTCGTGATCGGCTGCTGGAGCATTCGAAGCTGGCGTGTCCATCATGGACATAACGGCTATGCGTACGCCTATCGGTTCGACCATGGCGAGACAGGATACGCCTGGGCGTACTGTTCCGACTCCATCGGCCTTGACAATATGCAGAAGGAGCCGCTGCGCGGCGCCGATCTGATCGTGCTCGGGACGAGCTTTTACCATGAGCCCTATCCTTACGCTGGACGCTCCGTATACGACGTCACGGAAGCTCTGGAGCTGCGGGAGGAGCTGCAGCCGGGCGAAATGCTGCTGACGCATATGTCGCATGATATCGATCTGCGCCGTCCATACGGCTTGCCGGACAACGTGAAGTATGCCGAGGCGGGAATGCGCCGGATTCTCGATAAATAGAAGCCAAAAAACAAGCAGCCCCCGACGATGCGGCATCCGCATTCGTCGGGGGCTGCTTGTTTGCCTGCAAGCTGTCTAGCCGGCTCCGCGTTCTTCCGGGCGCCCCTGGGAATGGCGGAACAGCTGCTCGTAGTAGCCGCGCTGCCGGACCAGCTCCTCGTGGCTGCCCTGCTCGGCGATGACGCCGCTCCGCATGACGATGATGCGGTCTGCATCCATGACGGTCGAAATGCGATGGGCGATGACGAGCGTCGTCCTTCCCGCCGCAACGGCGTCCAGCGCCCGCTGGACGAGCTGCTCGGTGCTGGAGTCTAGATTCGCCGTCGCCTCGTCCAGCACGAGAATGGCAGGCTGATACAGCACGATCCGGGCAAAGCTGAGCAGCTGCCGCTCCCCGGTGGACAGTCCGCTGCCTTTTTCACTCAGCATCGTGTCGTAACCGTCCGGCAGACGGCGGATCAGGGCGTCGGCGCCGACGAACGTGCAAGCCTGCATCGCTTGCTCCCGGCTGAAGCGGGTGTCGAACAGCCGGATGTTGTCAATGATCGAGCCTGAGAACAGGTACGGCTCCTGCTGGACCAGCCCGACCGTCCGGCTGAGCGTGGCGAGAGGGAGCTTCCGCACGTCGATTCCGTCGATCTGCACCGATCCCTTCCGCACGTCGTAGAACCGGCACAGGAGGCTGATCAGCGAGCTTTTGCCGGCTCCTGTCGTGCCGACGATGCCGATCCTCTCTCCGGGACGGATGCTCAGGCTCAACGCCTTGATGACCGGTTCGCCATCCCCGTAGCCGAACGTCACGTTTCGGAAATCGATGGCGCCGCTGACCTGCTGACTGCCGCTGCCGCCGTTCAAGGCAGGGAAGGAGGCATCTCCGTCATCCGGAAGATCGGGCTTCGTGCTCAGCAGGCCCCAGATCCGGTCCATGGAGACGGAGGCGGATTGCAGCGTGTTCCATTGCTGGGTGATCGCATTGATCGGCTGGAAAAACTGCCGGATATAGGTGATGAAGGCATACAGGATGCCGAATTCCAGGCTTTCGCCCAAGACGGCGCGGCCTCCGAGCCAGGCGATGAAGGCGACCGACAGGTTGCCCAGCAGGTCGAAGGAGCGGTTGAACAGCACGTTCGTGCGGATTTCCCTCAGATTGGCCTCGAAGTACGTCTCGTTCTTTTCGGCGAACTGGCGCTCCTGCTCCTTCTCCTGATGGAAAGCCTGCACCAGGTTCATGCCGGAGAGGTTCTCCGCCGTGAAGGCGATCAGGCGCGACAGCCTGCTGCGCGACAGCTGGTACGTCTTGCGCATATAGCTGCGGAAGGAGAACGCGATGATGCCGATGACGGGAAGCAGCACCATGCTGTACGATGCGAGCACGGGGTCGAGCTGGAACATGAGCGCGATGATGAGCAGCAGCGTCATCCCGTCCCGCATGAGGCTCATCAGCACCTGGGTGAAAAATTGGCTGACTGTCTCCGTGTCGCTGGATACATGCGTCACGAGGCTGCCGCTCGACGTCCGGTCGAAGAAAGACGGCGACAGCCTCGATATATGGCGGAACAAGTCCTTGCGAAGGCTTGCCACGATGCCTTGGCCGGTACGCTGGATCAGATTGTTCTGCAGATAGGAGAACAGCAGGGCGAGAATGGACAGAAGAAGATACAGGGCGCCGATGAGCAGCAGCGGCCGAAATTCCGTCTTGCCCTGCATCAGATGGTCGTCGATGACGATCTTCACCAGATAAGGCTGGAGCAGGTCTGCTATAACCGCGATCAGCGTGCAGAAGAATACGCCTGTGAACGCCTTGCGGTACGGCTTGGCATAGATCATGATGCCTTTTCGGGCTTCCTTGGAGCGGGTCTGGTTTTGCTGCTGCTGTTCCGCTGCTTCGGCTTGCTTAACCGATTTGGCCATGTGAAGTCCCTCCTTGCTGCAGGGCGAACAGCTCCGCATAGATGCCTTCCTCCGCCAGCAGGCTTTCATGCGTTCCCTGCTGGACGATCCGGCCATCGTCCATGACGACGATGACATCGGCATGCTTGATCGCGCTGATGCGATGCGCGATGATCAGCGTTGTTTTGTTCTTGCGGAGCTGCTGGATATTGCGGATGATGGCCGTTTCGGTGACGGCATCGACAGCGCTGACGCTGTCGTCGAGAATGAGGATCGGAGCGTCCTTGATCAGGCCTCTGGCCAGGCTCGTGCGCTGCCGCTGTCCGCCGGAGAGCGTGACGCCGCGCTCGCCGAGGCGGGTCTGGAAGCCCTCGCTGAATTGCTGGATGCTCTCGTAGATGCCGGCTTGACGGGAGGCGTCCTCGACATCCCTCTGCTCGGCATTGCGCCTGGAGAAGGCGATATTGTCGCGCATCGTCGTGCTGAACAGGAAGCCGTCCTGCGGGACGTAAGCGATGTTCTCGCGCAGGCTGCCGAGGCCGAGCTCCCGGATATCGGCCTCGCCGATCCGGATCGTGCGCGGGGGAGCTTCGTAGATCCGCAGCAGCAGCTTGGCGATCGTCGTTTTGCCGCTGCCTGTGCGGCCGATGATTCCGGCAGTCGTGCCAGGCTTAACGGAGAGATGGATATCATGCAGCGCTTCCACGGGCGAGCCGGGGTAGTTGAAGCTGAGGCCGCGCAGCTCGATTCCGGATCCGGAGAGCGGGACGGACTGCTCCGCATCGCTTATGTCGGGGATGATGGATAGAAGCTCCTGCAGCCGCTCAAGGCTGGCGCGCGACCGCTGCATCGTGTTGATGACGTTGCCGATCTGCTGCAGGGGATTGATCATCAGCCGCACATAGAGAGTCAAGGAGACGAACATTCCGATCGTAATGGCTCCGCTCAGAGCCTGGTAGCCGCCGTAAGCGATCGTGACGACCAGCGACAGGGCGCCGAGAAACGGAAGCAGCGCCTGGAAGAAGGAAGACATCCGCACCAGTCCCAGCTGGCTTTCCCTGATCCGGTCGACGGTGCCGCCGAATCTCTCCGCCATGACGTCCTCGGCGGCGAATTTCTGGGTGACGCGCATGCCGCCGAACTGCTCTTCGGCCGATTCGGTCATGCGCGCGAGCGCGTTCTGCACGATGCGCGAGCGCTTGCGGATGCGCGGTCCGAAGTAGACGACCAGGAAAGGAATAAGCAGCAGGGGGGAGACGCAGGGAACGATGAGCCCCCATGGAAGCCCCGATGCGGCCATCATGACGAAGGCCGACAGCAGCAGGATGACGGCGTTGGCCGTCTGGTTGAGGCATACCGAGATGGCCTCCCGGACGGAGGTGACGTCGTTCATGACGTAGCTCAGCATTTGTCCGACGCCGTGCTTGGCGTAGTAGGACTCGCTCAGCCGGGTGAAGTGGCGGAACAGCCGCTTGCGCATCAGCCGCTCGAAGCCTCGGCCGAGCCTCATGATTAGGTATTGGCCGAGGCCGGCCATGGAGCCGTAGCAGACGGCGATGGCGACGAGCATGAGCGCGTACATGCGGATGTCGGTCATCGCGATGTCATCGTTTTTCAGCCGGTCGATGAACTCGCCGAGAATGTGCGGGTAATAGGACTGGATGATGTTGCCGGCGGCGATCAGCAGCAGCGAGGCGGCGTAGAGCCAGCCTCTTGAAGCCAGGTAAGGGGTCAGCAGCCTTAATTTCATCTCGTACCTCCTGCGATGTATCGTTGGTTCCATTATAAGGCGGCTCCGAAGATAATTCACTGCTAAACGAAAAAGGGCTGGAGGCCGCTGGCGTCCGAAGGCGGCAGCTGCTTGACGAAAGCCGATTTTCTTTGTATGCTCATGGAAGCTATACGATTCCAGCCGACTTTATCCAAAGGGGAGCTATTGATGATTACAGGTGTTCTTAACTCTTAAATTTTATATAGCGCTTCTCGAACTCATTACCCCTTCTGAATGGAATCATTCACGAGGTTATTCGGGCGCGCTTATGAAGAGTTGAGAACATGTGGATACTCACCCTGAGCGATGGTCTGCGGACAATCGTCTTACCGGTATTCCGTGCTCCTTCGAGCACGGATTTTTCGTTTCTCATGCACCTGCCGCCAGAAGCCTGTTCCACCGAGGCTTCCGGCATCCGGTCATGGGAGGCATACACAGGTAGAGACGGCAGCAGGTACCTAGCCCGACAGGAGTGGAGCGCTTCCGCGTTCCCTCCTGTTTTTTTATGTCCTTGAACGCCTTCATGCGGCTGGGTCGATATGGACATGAGCAATTTCGGGGAGGAAATCAAGTTGAATCAAGCATCCATGGCAAGACTCGAATACAACGCCATCCACGAGCGGCTATGCGGCTTTGCCGTATCGGAGCCCGGATTGAGGCTGGCTGAGAAGCACCGTCCCAGCGCGATCTGGAGGCAAGCGGCGTTGTGGCAGCGCGAAACGGCAGAGGCGGAGTCGCTGCTGGCGGCCGGAGCCAGCGTTCCGCTGTCTGCGATGGAAGGAATCGAACCCTTCCTGGCGCTGCTCGGCAAGGGAAGAATCTACGACGAGCGCGAGCTGTCGGGCTTGTCCGCATGGCTCGGCTCCGTGGCGCAAATGAAGCGGTATATGGAGGCGAAAAGAGATGCCTCGCCGCTTCTGTCGGGATATGCCTCCTCCATGAGGGACTGTCCGGAGCTGAGGGCGGAGCTGGACCGCTGCATCCGAGGGGGATGGCTTCACGATCATGCTTCGCCTGAGCTGTCCAGGATCAGGCGCGCTCATGGAGTGGCGGAGGACAGGATACGGAGGAAGCTCGACGCATCGCTGGCCAAATATCGGAACGCCCTTCAGGAAGCCGTCATCAGCCAGCGCAGCGGAAGGTTCGTCCTGGCGGTCCGGCGCGAGCATCGCAAGCTCGTGCCCGGAACCGTGTGGGATGAATCCGCCAGCGGCCAGACGCTGTTCGTGGAGCCGGCGGACATTGCCGACCTGCAGGCGGAGCTGTCTTCATGGAAAGCGGCCGAGGAGCAGGAGCGGCAGCGCATCCTGGCCGGGCTGTCGGCTCTGGCAGAGGAGCATGGGCCGCAGCTCGGCATCAACCTGGAGACGATGGCGATGTTCGACTTCATTCTCGCCAGAGGCAAGCTGGCCATCTCGTACGACGGGACGGCGCCCGTGCTGGAAGCCGAGCCCGCCGTAAGGATCGTCTCCGGGCGCCATCCGCTGCTCGGCAAGCAAGCGGTTCCGATCGATGCGGAGCTCGGCCTGGGCTGGGATCAGCTGTACATTACCGGTCCCAACACGGGAGGAAAGACGCTGGCGCTCAAGACGATCGGCCTGTTCGTGCTCATGGCCCAGGCAGGCTTGTTCCTGCCGGCGGCAGCAGGAACGGCGATCGGCATCTTCGACGACGTGCTCGCCGACGTCGGCGACGGGCAAAGCATCGAGCAGTCGCTGAGCACCTTCTCCGCCCATCTGGCCGTTCTTCGCGAAGTGCTGGATACGGCGGGAAGGAGAACGCTCGTCCTGCTGGATGAGCTCGCCGCGGGCACCGATCCGGGGGAAGGAATCGCTCTCTCGATCGCCGTGCTGGAGGAGCTGGGACGGAGAGGCTCGAAGCTTGCCGTGACGACTCATTTCAATGAAATCAAAGCCTATGCCGCGCGCACCGGGCGCTGCATGAACGCCCGCATGGCATTCGATCCGGAATCTCTGCAGCCGCTGTACCGGCTGGAGCCGGGAGAGGCGGGGGACAGCTATGCGCTGGCGATCGCCAAGCGGTACGGACTGCCCAGGTCCATTCTCGACCGTGCGGAGCAGCTGAGACATCATCGATCTCCGGAGCTTCAGCTTCAGCCTGTGAAGGCAGCGGAGCCGCCGGCAGAGGAAGCGGCTGCAGTTCATCCTCCAGCGGTACAGGAGAAGGGAAGAGCAGCGGCTGAGTCAGATGGGGAGCCTGCCGGAAGGAGGCGCAGCGATCCGGAACGAGCGGAGGCCAGGGAACGGACAGCGGCGGAACACGCTTCGGATCGAGAGGCTAAAAAAGGAAAGGGAAAGGAGAAAATGCCGCTCCGCGTCGGAGATTGCGTCTGGATCTACCCGATCCGGAGAACGGGCATCGTCTACCGTGAGGAGGATGAACGGGGAGAGGTCGGGGTCCAGGTCCAAAAGGAGAAGAGAACCTTCAACCGCAAGCGGCTGGCCTTGTATATCGAGAAGGAGCAGCTCTATCCGGGAGCGGAGTACGATCTCGACATCGTGTTCGATTCGAAGGAAAACCGCAAGGCCAGAAAGCTGATGTCCCGCAAGCATGTGGACGGGCTGAAAATCGAAACGCCGGGTGGCGGCGGCAAGGAATAAGCGGACGGGAAGCTGCGGACGGAAGCAGCTTCAGATTTGGCGGACGGGGGAATCAGCCGATGCTCTCCATCACGAGGAGCCAGCCATCCGCCGTGGATACGGTGCCGGCTTCGGCGGCCAGCGCATTGCTGATGCCGAGCGACTGGCCGAGATCCAGAGTTGCGTCGGTCAGCGGATACCGGAATCCGATGAGGTTGATGCCGGTCACGCGCAAGCTGAGCGGGAGCAGCGAGATGTGCTCGAAGCGGCTGCGGCTAATGGCCAGCGTGGAGCCCGGAGGAAGGACGCGGACCCGGTTCGCAGCGTCTTCAATGGAGGCGGAAATGCCCTGTACCGCTGCCGATCGCAGCAAGTGGACATTGGCTATGGTATGGTCGAGCCGGCTTCCCGTCGCTCCCAGCAGCAGCAGGGAGGACGGCTTCAGGTCCAGGCCGCGCCGGAAGGCCAGCTCCGTATCCGTGTAGTTTTTGTCGACGGGATCGAAGGAAGCAAGCTCCAGGCTCCCGGCTTGAATATCGTGCCGCTCCTCCGGGCTGACGGAATCGAAATCGCCGAGCGACAGATGCGGTTTGAGGTCTTGGCGTACGAGGAACAGGGCTCCGGCGTCGGCGCCGATGATGTAGTCGTCTTCTCGAATAAGATCGAGCGCCCAGCTGCCGAGGCTTCCTCCGGATACGATGACGACCCGGCTATAAAAGGTTGACGGTTCCAAGGTTTTCCATCCTTTCGGTATTGAATCTGCCGACATTATAGCTTGTCCGGAGACGATGCCGCAATGACGGTTGCGTCCTGCATCCCTCGCGGCTATTATAGGTAGGATGATGGAGACTTAAGGGGCGTTATAACTTGTATACCGATATTTTTGCCGTATTCAGCATTATCGGCACGATTGCGTTCGCGGTCAGCGGAGCGATCGTCGCCATGGAGGAAGAGTATGACATTCTGGGCGTCTTCGTGCTCGGTCTGGTAACCGCATTTGGAGGCGGCGTCATCCGCAACCTGCTCATCGGGGTTCCGGTCACGACATTATGGACTCAGGGCCTGCTCATCAAGGTTGCGCTGGCGGCGATGACGATCGCCTTCCTGCTGCCGGTCGGATGGATCCAGCATTGGCGCAAAATGGAGGCGCTGTTCGATGCGATCGGGCTGTCGGCCTTCGCGATCCAGGGCGCCTTGTACGCGGAGGGCATGAAGCATCCGCTCAGCGCGGTCATGGTCGCAGCCACGCTTACGGGCATCGGAGGCGGTATCATCCGCGATCTTCTGGCCGGGCGCAAGCCGCTCGTACTGCGGGACGAGATCTATGCCGTATGGGCCATTCTCGCCGGCGCAGCGATCGGTCTCGGATGGCCGGGAAGCACGGCCGGGCTGATCGTCCTGTTCGTGCTGATCATCGTCATGCGCATGTTTTCGGTCATATACAAGTGGAGGCTGCCGAGAAGGTCGCTGCGTCCCGTTTCGGGAGACATGAGAAAAGGGGGCTTGTTCTGATGGCGGACAAAGAGAAGGCTAAGGTTCTGTTCGTTTGCCTCGGCAACATCTGCCGTTCCCCGATGGCCGAGGCGGTTCTCAGGCACAAGGCTGAGGAAGCAGGTCTTAGCGGCATCGTCGAAGCTGGCAGCTGCGGCACCGGAGACTGGCATCTCGGCCATTCTCCTCATGAGGGAACGCGCCGGATGCTGGACTCGGCCGGAATTTCCTACAAAGGCATGATCTCGACGCTGGTCAGCCGGCAGGCTCTGGAGCAGGCCGACTATATCGTCTGCATGGACGAGAAGAACGAGCAGGATGTGAGGGAGCTGCTTCAAGAGTGGTCCATGGAACCGGACGACAAGCTGCTGCGGTTCATGGAGCTGCTTCCCGGGGAGGAGGGGACCGGCGTACCGGATCCTTATTATACCGGCGACTTCGAGGAGACATTCCGGCTTGTGAGCGAAGGCTGCGACCGGCTGCTGAATCGGATCAGCAACGATCAGGCCAGGCTTGCCGGCCATGCGCGCGGATAGAAATGAGCAGCAGGCAGCGAAATGGCGGATACGAATTAAAAAGGGAAGCGGGCTTTCGGCCGCTTCCCTTTTTTTTGCGCGATACCTGCAATCAGCGGATAAAATGCTTGAGGCCGTCGGGAATTTCCCGCTGCCAGAAGCCCCATTGATGCTTGCCGTCTTTTTCCGTATAGAGAATCGAAGCGCCCTTGCCCTCCAGCAGCTCCCGCATTTCGCGGTTCAGCGTGACGAAGTCGTAGATGCCCGTATCCGTCTGGTAGTCCGTTTCCTGCAAGCCGACATATTGGTACAGCTGCAGCCAGCCAAGCTCCTGCTCCTGTGCCGCAAGCTGCTGCGAAGCCGCATAAAACGCGCCGGACAGCGAGAGGATGCGGCTCCATATGTCCGGGTAGCGGAGCGCGAGATGGAGGGAGACCGTGCCTCCGAGCGAATCGCCGACGAGCAGCCGCTCCGAGCGCTCGCGCCGGACGGGGTAGCGTTCCTCGACAAAAGGAAGCATCTCTTCCGCGAAGAAGCGGACGTAGGCATCGTGCAGGCTTCCGTCCGGAGAATATTCGGCCGTGCGCTTCTTTTTGTCCACGTCGACTCCGACGATGATGAAGGGCTCGATCTCGCCGTCGATGATCAGCTTGTTGGCGAGCGTAGCGATCCGCCCGAAGTTGAACAGATCCTCGCCGTCCTGGCCGTACACGACGGGATAGCTCAGCACTTCGTTGTAGCCAGGGGGAAGGTAGATCCGCAGATCCCGGGAGCCCGTTTCCAGATAGGTGCTCGGCACCGTCTCCTTTACAATGGTCCGTTTCAAGTATTTGTCGTCGGTCATGCTTATGTCCTCCTTGGGCTGCATGGGAAAGCGGAGCTTAGGGTAAACAATAAGGAGATGTCCCGCGCCCCGCCGTTCCAATCGGCAGCTGTTTTTCATTTTTCTGAAATGCGGTTCTGAAGGCAGGAAATCCCATCCCGTCGCAGCCGGCTCTCGCCGTTGCTTGGAATTCAGAAAGTCCGCCGCTTATGAAAACGCTTGTTGTACTATTCTGTAATACTGAAATTGCAAGGCTGTTACACATACAATTCATGCACATATTTCTTGAAAATCATGAAAAAGCGCCGCTTTCACGCAATTCTTTTTGACCGTTTCAAGGTAACAGGTTTATAATAATTCTATAACAGAGCAGATCAAGATTCAAATAACAAATCGAGGTGAACCTCCCTGATGAGCAAGCTCATGAACAAGCATTCTTACGAAGTCCACAGTGATAACGTAGAGCCGCTTACGATTCTTTCGCCGGAGGGCGAAGTCGTGAACCCGGATCTCATGCCGGAGCTCAGCGACGAACAATTGAAGGAACTGATGTACCGCATGGTCTTCACGCGCACTTGGGATGAGCGCGCCGTGAATCTCGGCCGTCAAGGCCGTCTCGGCTTCTACGCGCCGGTATCCGGCCAGGAAGCTTCCATGATCGGCAGCGAATACGCGCTGAACAAGGAAGACTTCATCTGCCCGGCTTACCGCGACATGCCGCAGATCGTCTGGCACGGCCTTCCGCTGTACCAGGCGTTCCTGTACTCCCGCGGCCATCAGCACGGCGGACAGATTCCCGAAGGCGTCAACGTCCTGATGCCGCAAATCATCATCGGCGCGCAGATCCTCCATGCGACCGGCGTTGCGATGGCGTTCAAGAAGCGCGGCGAGAAGCGCGTCGCGATCACGTACACCGGCGACGGCGGCTCCTCCGAGGGCGATTTCTACGAAGGCCTTAACTTCGCGGGCGCTTACAAGCTGCCAGCGATCTATGTCGTTCAGAACAACGGCTATGCGATTACGACTCCTTACTCCAAGCAGACGGCTGCCCAGTCGATCGCCCACAAGGCTCTCGCTGCCGGCATCAAGGGCGTGCAGGTTGACGGCATGGACGTATTGGCTGTCGTCAAGGCGGTATCCGAGGCTGCCGAGCGCGGCCGGAACGGCGAAGGCGCGACGCTGATCGAGCTTCTGACCTACCGTTTCCGTCCGCATTCCCTCTCCGACGATACGACCAAGTACCGCACCAAGGACGAGGAAAGCGAGTGGACCCAAAAGGATCCGATCATCCGCTTCGGCAAATATCTGGACAAAAAAGGCCTCTGGACAGAGGAAGATACGGCTCGCGTGAAAGAAGAAGCCAAAGCAGCCGTGAACGATGCGATCAAAAAAGCCGAAGCGACCGAGAAAATGACGGTCGGCGGCCTGATCGACTCGATGTTCGAGAACACGCCTGCGCATCTTGAAGAACAAAAAGCCGATTTCTAAGCGGCCAAAGCGGCCGATCCACCGAAGGAGGAACCTGTTAACATGGCTCAAATGAATATGCTTGAAGCAATCCGCGACGCTCTGCGGACCGAGCTTAAGCGTGACGATAATGTAATGCTGTTCGGGGAGGACGTCGGCCATACCGGCGGCGTCTTCCGCGTGACGGAAGGTCTGCAGAAGGAATTCGGCGAGGAGCGCGTATTCGATACGCCGCTCGCGGAATCGGCTCTCGCCGGCATGGCTGTAGGCCTCGGCGTCCAAGGCTTCCGCCCGGTTGCGGAAATCCAGTTCGTCGGCTTCATCTATGAAGCTCTGGACCAAATGTTCGTTCAAGCGGCCCGCATGCGCTACCGTTCCGGCGGCCGCTACAACTCGCCGATCGTATTCCGCACGCCGTTCGGCGGCGGCGTCAAGGCAGCCGAGCTGCATACGGATTCCCTGGAAGGCCTCGCGATGCAGACTCCGGGCATCAAGGTCGTCATTCCTTCCAATCCATACGATGCCAAGGGCCTCATGATCTCCGCTATCCGCGACAACGATCCGGTCTTCTTCATGGAGCACTTGAACCTGTACCGCGCTTTCCGCGCCGAAGTGCCGGAAGAAGAGTACACGATTCCGCTCGGCAAGGCCAACGTCGTCCGCGAGGGCAGCGACGTGACGATCGTAACCTACGGCATGATGGTCCACACCTCTGTGAAAGCAGCCGAGGAGCTGGAGAAGGAAGGCGTCAAGGTCGAAGTCATCGACCTGCGCACGCTGATGCCGCTTGACATCGATACGATCGTGGAGTCCATCAAGAAGACGAACCGCGTCATCGTCGTCCAGGAAGCGCAAAAGACTTCCGGCGCTGCTGCCGAGGTCATCGCGCAGATCAACGAGAAGGCCATCCTCCATCTGGAAGCGCCTGTCCTGCGCGTTGCCGGACCGGATACGGTGTACCCGTATGCGCAGATCGAGGATCAATGGCTTCCTACGCCGGCTCGCATCGTCGCAGGCGTGAAGAAAGTTCTCGACTTCTAATCCATCCGGCCGGCTTGCGGCCGTTACCGATGGCGGGGGAAGGGCTGGCCCGGCTCTGCCGGAGCTTGTCCCGCCCGCGGCCATCTCCAAGCTCTAAACGCAAAAGGAGGTACATCCGTGGCAAAATTCGAATATCGGTTCCCGGAGCTCGGCGAAGGTCTGCATGAGGGCGAGATCATGACCATGCATATCAAGCCGGGCGACAAAGTGACCGACGATGATATCATTATGGAAGTCCAGAACGACAAAGCCGTCGTGGAAGTGCCTTGTCCGGTCAACGGCACCGTTCTTGAAGTATTCGCGAAGGACGGACAGGTGTGCCATGTAGGCGAAGTGATCGCGATCATCGATGCCGAAGGCGATCTTCCGGAAGGCGCGGCGCCTGCCGAGGACAGCCCGAAGGATGTAGCGAAGGACGAAGCGGCCAGCGTCGCTCCTGGCGCTGTCAAGGCTGATGCCGAAGTCACGGCGAAAGATGCCGCTCCCGCAGCCGCCCAGCCTGCCAAGGCCGAAGGCGCAGCCAAGGGCAGCGTGCTTGCTACGCCTAGCGTGCGCAAATTCGCCCGCGAAAAAGGCGTGGACATCACGGCCGTCCAAGGCTCGGGCAAAAACGGCAAAGTAACCCGCGAGGATGTCGAGCAGTTTGCGGCAGGCGGGGGCAAATCCGCTCCAGCGGCAGCTGCGGACAATGCGGCTGTTGCAGCCAAAGGCGCAGGAGAAGCGAAAGCCGCTCCGGTGGCATCCCAAGGCGGAGACCGTCCGGAAGAGCGCTTGCCGTTCAAGGGCATCCGCAAAATCATCGCCGGCGCGATGGCGAAGTCCGCTTACACGGCTCCGCATGTTACGCTGATGGATGAAGTCGACGTGACCGCTCTTGTCGAGCTTCGCCAAAAAGCGAAGCCTGTCGCCGAGAAAAAAGGCGTCAAGCTGACTTACTTGCCGTTCATCGTGAAAGCTCTCGTAGCTGCTTGCCGCGAGTTCCCGATCATGAATGCGATGCTGGACGAGGAATCCCAGGAAATCGTGCTTCGCAAATACTACAACATCGGTATTGCGACGGACACCGACAACGGGCTTATCGTTCCGGTCATCGAGCATGCGGACCGCAAGAACGTCTGGACGATCGCGGATTCCATTCGCGACCTGGCCATCCGCGGACGCGACGGCAAGCTTACCGGCGCCGAGCTCAAAGGCAGCACGATCACGATCACGAACATCGGCTCCGCCGGCGGCATGTTCTTCACGCCGATCATCAACTTCCCTGAAGTCGCGATTCTCGGCGTAGGCCGCATTTCCGACAAGCCGGTCGTCAAGAACGGCGAAATCGTTCCTGCATCCGTAATGGCCCTGTCCCTCAGCTTTGATCATCGCATCATCGACGGTGCGACGGCACAGAATTTCCTGAACTACATTAAGCAGCTTCTGGCCGACCCACAGCTGCTCGTTATGGAGGTATAACTCATGGTAGTAGGAGATCCATCTCTCGATATCGATACACTGGTAATTGGTGCAGGCCCTGGCGGCTATGTAGCGGCGATTCGCGCCGCCCAGCTCGGCCAGAGCGTCCTCTGCGTGGATAAGGAATATGTAGGCGGCGTCTGCTTGAACGTCGGCTGCATTCCTTCCAAGGCTCTGATCTCGGCTTCCCATCAGTACGACACGGTCAGCCACTCCGAAGCGATCGGCATCACGGCCGCCGACGTGAAGGTCGACTGGTCCAAAATCCAGGAGTTCCGCGGCAGCGTCGTCAAGAAGCTGACGGGCGGCGTAGCCAGCCTGCTGAAAGCCAACAAAGTCCAGTACTTTGCCGGCGAAGTCATGTTCATCAACGAAAACGAAGCCCGCGTCTTCAATGATCAGGAAGCGCCGCGCTACCGGTTCAAGAACTGCATCATCGCGACGGGCTCCCGTCCGATCGAGCTGAAGGCATTCCCGTTCGGCGGACGCATCGTGTCCTCCACGGGCGCTCTGACGCTGCCTGAGATTCCGAAAAGCCTCGTCGTCATCGGCGGCGGCTACATCGGCATCGAGCTGAGCCAGATGTACAGCAAGTTCGGCACGAAGGTGACGATCCTCGAAGGCTCCGACTCCATCCTGCCCGGCTTCGACAAAGACATGTCCCAGCTCGTGGCGAAGAAGCTCAAAGCCAAAAAAGCCGACATCATCACCGGCGCGATGGCAAAAAGCTCCGAGCAGACCGACAAGGACGTCACGGTTACGTACACGGTCGGCGACAAGGAAGAGAAGATCACTGCCGACTATCTGCTCGTAACGGTCGGACGCCGTCCGAACACGGACGGAGAGCTTGGCCTTGACCTCATCAACATCAAGATGACGGATCGCGGCCTCATCGAAGTCAACGACGAAGGACGCACGAGCATTCCGCATATCTTCGCTATCGGCGACATCGTTGCCGGTCCTGCGCTTGCCCACAAAGCGATGTATGAAGGCCGCGTCGCGGCTGAAGTCATCGGCGGAGAGCCGAGCAAAGTCGACTACAAGTGCATGCCTGCGGTCTGCTTCTCCGATCCGGAATGCGCAAGCGTCGGCCTGACGGAGAAGGAAGCCAAGGACAAAGGCTACAACGTCCAAGTCGGCAAATTCCCGTTTGCAGCGAACGGACGCGCGCTATCCCTGAACGCTGGAGAAGGCTTCGTCAAAATCGTAGCCGACAAAGACAGCGGCCTCGTGCTCGGCGCCCACATCGCGGGCATCGAAGCTTCCAACATGATCTCCGAACTCGGTCTGGCGATCGAGATGGGCGCTACGCTTGAAGATATCGCCCTCACGATCCATGCTCACCCGACGCTCGGCGAAATCGTGCTGGATGCGGCGGAAGTGGCTCTCGGCCACCCGATCCACGTTTTCGTCAAGTAACATGCCCAGCTGCCGATTTCCGGCGGCTGCAGCAACAGCCGGCACCCCGAGTGCCGGCTGTTTTTGTTTTTCTTACTTATTTGGTTTTTCCTTCCTATCAGTGATCTTTATTGCCCCTAATCGTTACCGCGCCAAAAGATTATGCAACGATTCGATCGCTTTCTTGCGACATTTCCTTGCATAATGGAGACAAAACTCGGCTGCGGATGGTAGAATAGGAAAAAGGTTTTCAAGCGGGTTGTAGACAGATTGGGACAAAGGGGAAGGTTGCATGAAAAATTACTTGGAGCTTTTGCAGGATATCCTGGACAACGGCACGGAGCGTTCCGACCGGACGGGCACGGGAACGATTGCCGTCTTCGGCAGGCAGCTTCGCTTTGATTTGTCGAAGGGATTTCCTTTGGTGACGACCAAGCGGGTGCATGTGAAGTCCATCATCCATGAGCTGCTGTGGTTTTTGAGCGGAGACACCAATATCCGTTACTTGCAGGAGAATGGAGTGCGCATCTGGAACGAATGGGCGGACGAGAACGGCGATCTCGGGCCTGTGTACGGCTCCCAGTGGCGGGCATGGGAGGGAAAGGACGGCACGGTCCACGATCAGATCCAGAGAGTCGTGGATTCCATCCGCGCCAATCCCGATTCGCGCCGTCATATGGTGAGCGCCTGGAACGTGGCGGAGGTCGACAATATGAAGCTTCCGCCATGCCATTTCGTCTTCCAGTTCCAGGTGGCTGCCGGCAAGCTGAACTGCATGTTCACGATGCGGTCCTCGGATACCTTCCTTGGGCTTCCGTTCAACATCGCCCAGTATGCGATGCTGACCCATATGATCGCCCAGCAATGCGATCTGGAGCCCGGCGAGTTGATCTATTCCGGCGGAGACGTCCACATCTACAGCAATCATCTGGAGCAGGTGAAGCTGCAGCTGACCAGGGAGCCGCATCCGCTGCCGCAGCTGGTGCTGAAGAGGCGTCCTGAATCCGTTTTCGATTACCGGTACGAGGATTTCGAGATCGTAGGCTACCAGCATCATCCCGCCATCAAGGCCGAGGTAGCCATATGATCACGATGATCGCCTGCATGGACCGCGACCGCCTAATCGGGCGCGGCAACGACCTTCCGTGGAAGCTTCCCGAAGACATGAGCTACTTCAAGGAGCGGACGATGGGCAAGACGGTGCTGATGGGACGCAAGACGTTCGAGTCGTTCGGCGGCCGGCCGCTCAAGAACAGGCGCAACGTCATCCTGACCCGGGACGCCGGCTTCAAGCCGGAAGGAGCCGAAACGGTGCATTCCCTGGAGGCGGCGCTGCGGTTGGAGACGGAGGGGGAGGAGCTGATGGTGATCGGCGGCGAGCAGATCTACGAGCTGCTGCTGCCTCATGCCGATTGCCTGCTGCTTACGGAGATCGACGCTTCTTTCGGAGGCGGAGACGCCTTCTTTCCTTCCTTCCGCGAGGAAGAATGGAAGCTCGCGGATTCCTATCCCGGCAAGGGCGACGAGAAGCTGGGAGTCGCTTACCGCTTCAACCGTTATGAACGGGTGAAGGATTAGTCTTTATTGCTGTCATGCGACAAAGTGCAAATGATTGTACGCTTACTCCATTATGATCGACCGGTCAACAATGCTACGATGAGGTACAAGTATGCGCTGGAATGCAACTTTTTGCTTTTTCCGGCAGCGGCATTCGGGGCTGCGTCCTTTGGAGCCGACAGACAGATGACATAACGATAGGGACCTTACGGATGGAGGAATGGGCAAGATGTCGACACCTACTGGTTTTATGGACTACAAGCGCGAGCTGCCTGCGGACCGCAGCCCGCTCGAGAGGGTCAAGGATTGGGAAGAATTCCACAAGCATCTGCCGGATGACCAGCTGCGCACGCAGGGAGCCCGCTGCATGGATTGCGGCACCCCTTACTGCCACACCGGCATGGAGATTGCCGGCGGCGCTTCCGGATGCCCTGTCAACAACCTCATACCGGAATGGAACAATCTGATCTATCGCGGCCTATGGCGCGAAGCGTTGGAGCGCCTCCACAAAACGAACAACTTCCCGGAATTCACCGGACGTGTATGTCCGGCGCCTTGCGAAGGCTCCTGTACGGTCGGCCTGATCGGCGATTCCGTCACGATCAAGACGATCGAGCAGGCGATCATCGACCGCGGCTTCGATGAAGGCTGGGTCGTCCCGCAGCCTCCGAAGATGCGTACGAGCAAGCGCGTTGCGGTCATCGGCTCCGGACCTGCCGGCATGGCCTGTGCCGCCCAGCTCAACAAAGCCGGCCACACCGTGACCGTCTACGAGCGCGCGGACCGGATCGGCGGCCTGCTCACGTACGGCATTCCGACGATGAAGCTCGACAAGGGCATCGTGCAGCGCCGCGTCGATCTGATGGAAGCCGAAGGCGTCAGCTTCGTGACGAACACGGAGATCGGCAAGGATATCGGAGCGGAGGAGCTTCTGGAAGGCTTTGATGCCATCGTCCTTTGCGGCGGCGCCACCAAAGCCCGCGGAGTAGACATCGAAGGCTCCACCCTTGGCGGCATTCACCCTGCAATGGACTACCTCAACGGAACGATCAAGAGCTACCTGGATTCCGGTCTCGAAGACGGCAACTTCATCTCGGCCAAGGACAAGGATGTCATCGTCATCGGCGGCGGCGACACCGGCACCGACTGCGTTGCGACCGCTCTGCGCCATGGCTGCAAGTCCGTCACCCAGTTCGGCACGCATGCCAAGGCTCCGCTTGAGCGGGACAGCATCAACAATCCATGGCCACAGTTCCCGAACGTGTACACGCTCGATTACGCCCATGAGGAGGCCAAGGCGGTCTACGGCGAAGATCCCCGCGCCTTCTCCGTCCTGACGAAGAAGTTCGTCGGCGACGAGAACGGCCAGCTCAAGGAGCTTCATACGGTTCAAATCGAGCGCACGGTCGACGAGACCGGCCGCAAGATCTACAAGGAAATTCCCGGTACCGAAAAAGTATGGCCGGCCGATCTCGTGTTCGTCGCCGTAGGCTTCGAGGGTCCGGAATCCACGCTTGTGGATGCGTTCTCCGTCGAGCAGGACCGCCGCACGAACGTCAAAGCCCGCAAAGGCGATTACCGCACAAGCGTGGACAAGGTATTCGCCGCAGGCGACATGCGCCGCGGACAAAGCCTCGTCGTCTGGGCCATCAACGAAGGCCGTGAAGCCGCCCGCGAAGTGGACCGTTATTTGATGGGAACGACGATGCTGCCTTAATGCCTCACTTTGCACGGCTCTAAAAGCGCCTTTCCGGCGCTTTTTCTTTTTCCATCGAAAAGGAACGGAAGATAAGAAAGCCAGCGCCAGATGGAATGGTGTCCGGGTGTCCAGGAGGAGAAACAGGAGAAGAGCCAGAATGTGGAGCAGCCTGCACGATGGGACCTATGGTACAATACTCGTATTGTCCATAAGTCTGTGTACCTAAAGGAGAGACTGCCCGTGAACACAACCGAAGGCGCATCTGTCTTGACGCCGGCGGATATTCACCATATCAGAACCTTTATCGATGTGAAATACTTTGACAAACCTCAAAGTGAACGTTCTGAAATTCTATCCGACGCCATTCGCCGAATCATCTTCCAACAGCTCCCTGATTTCGCCGAGACGATCAAGAAAGAGCTGACGGCAAGATTGATTCGTACCCATATTATCTCCAAAGCAGGCATTGTCAACAGCGACGATATTTTTGCCGCCTGCCTGAACCTCAACTTCCGCGATCAGCGCATCGCCCGTCCTCTGATGAACTGGGTGGAGAAAAAGCTGGACGTGTCGCTCGAGCATGACGAATTCGAGCGCATTCTCAGGCGCGTCAAGCCGTTCGCGGCTTCACGCGAAGAAGCGCTGCTGGCTGCCGTGGCGGATCATCTCAACTTGCCGGAAACCGTCTCCGATCCGTCCGCTAAACGAGAATCCTCCATGCTTGGAAGCAGCAGCACCAGGGTTCTGATGATGGCGGTATTGTCCGTCATGCTTCTTGGAGGTACACTTGTATATGGCTGGTCGCTGTTCCATCGCCATGCCGCTGCGATTCCCGTCGCGGCCTCAGCAGAGGCTGCCGTACCGGCTCCCAAGGCACAGCCCGTCGCCAAGAAGGCGCAATCAGCGCCCGTGGCGCCTTTAGCCAAAAACGAGCTTCCACAGTCGCTTCAATATGCCGATATTGAAGTGGAGCGCCTGACGGCTTATTTGGAGAGCCGCTCGTCGATGCTGGCCAAGCCCCGTTATATGAACGCCATTATCGCGGCCGCCAAGCAGTACAACGTGCATCCGCTGCTTCTGTTCGCCATTACCGGCCAAGAACAGAGCTTCGTGCCCGACGACCACAAGCGCGCGGTCAAGATGGCCAACAATCCGTTCAATGTGTATTACAGCTGGCAGGATTTCAACACCAGCATCGAGGAGTCTTCGCGGATCGCAGCCAAGACCGTCGTCAACTTGAGCAAGAACAGGCCGCAGAATGCCGACCCGTTGACATGGATCAACCGCAAATACGCGGAAGACCCGAAGTGGTCCCGCGGCGTCCGCCAGATTTTCGCGATGCTTCAGGAAAAGGTTGCCGCTTGACGCCATTGTTGGCCAAGGACCACCCGGAATAGAAGGAGGCGGTTCCTTGAAGACATTGATTATCGCAGAAAAGCCGGATATGGGCCGCAATATCGCGTCCGCGATCGAGCCCGGGGCGACGAACCGCCGCACGCATCTCGAAGGCGAACGTTATATCATCACCTGGGCAATCGGGCATCTGGTCGGCCTCGCGGAACCGGATGATTACGATCCCCGGTACAAAAAATGGCAGGCGCAGGATCTTCCCATCATACCGGATACGTTCAGGCTGTCCCCCAATCCCCGCACCCGCGACCAGCTTAAGGTCATCGGCGAGCTCGCCCGCAAATGCGGACGGCTCGTCAATGCATGCGATGCGGGGCGGGAGGGCCAGCTTATTTTCCATTTGATCCGCCGGTATTTGAAGCTCCATCAGCCCGTAGACCGTCTGTGGATATCCGATTTGACGCCGGAGACGATCCGCAGGGGATTCGATCAGCTGGGCAGCGACGAGAAGTATGCGCCGCTCACGAGGGCGGCTCAGGCCCGCAGCGAGGCCGACTGGCTGATCGGGATGAACGCCTCGCGCGCCTTCACGATCCGCCATAAGTCGCTGTTGTCGGTAGGACGGGTGCAGACGCCGGTGCTGGCGCTGCTGTACGACCGCCATCAGGAAATCGCGGCGTTCAAGCCGGAAACGTATTACAAGATCAAGGCTTCCTTCGATCAGAAAAGCTCCAAGTACAGCGGCATCTGGCAAGGCGACAAGCTTACGGACGGGGCCAAGGCGGAAGCCATCGCAGCCAAGGTCAAAGGAAAAAAGGGAACAATCGTCCGCTACGACAAGGCCGAGAGCAAGGAATATCCTTACCGTCTGCATGATCTTACGCTGCTGCAGCGCGAGGCCAACGGGCGATACGGCTTTCCCGCCAAAAAGACGCTTGATGTGGCGCAGGCTTTATACGAGAAGCATAAGGTCATCACGTATCCGAGAACGAATTCGAACTATGTGACGGAAGAAACGGTTCCCGTCATGGGCAAGGCGCTCGACATGCTGCGGGGAACCGAGTATGCGGAGCTTGCCGCCGGGGCGGACAGGTCCCGGGTACATAAAGGCAACAAAGCCGTCTGCAATCCGGCCAAGGTGGAAGATCACCATGCGATTTTGCCGACACCCAAAAAACCCGGCGCGCTGAGTCCGGACGAAAAAAAGATCTATGATCTTATCGTTCGCCGTTTCCTGTCCCATTACTACGGACCCGCCTTGTATCTCAACCATACGGTCATGACCGAGGTGGAGGGAGAGACGTTCCGCACCCGCATCAAGCAGCTGCTTGATCCCGGGTGGAAAGTGACCCAGGGAGCTGCGGAGACGGAGGACAAGCCCAAGCGCGGCAAGGGCAAGGCCAAGCAGGAAGAGGATGGAGACGAGGAAGAGCAGGAGCTGACCGATGCGTCCTTCCAAGTCGACGAATCGCTCCCGGTGTTGTGCAAGCAGGCAAAAGCCGAAGAGAAGTCGACGCAGCCGCCCAAGTCCTATACGGAAGGAACGCTTCTGAAAGCGATGGAAAGCGCCGGCAGGGCCATGGAGGACGAAGAGCTGCGCGAGACGATGAAGGATAGCGGCTTGGGAACGCCTGCGACGCGCGCGGCAACGATCGAGCGGTTGAAGACGGTAGGTTATATCCGTGCCAGCGGCAAGAAGCTGGAGATCGAAGCGAAAGGCTGCGCGGCCATCGAGTTGATCCGGGGAGCCGGCGTAGAGCTTCTGGCTTCGCCGGTCATGACCGGACAATGGGAGCGCCGGCTCAGCCAGATCGCCAGGGATGAGGCATCCGACGAAAAGTTCATGGAGCAGGTCAAGCAGTTCGCTCGGATGATCGTCCAGAAGGTAGCGGAGCAGGCGCCTGCGCCTGCAGGAACGTTCGCTGAGCCGGAGCGGGGCAAGGTGGCCGCCAAGGGCGGCGGCTCGCGGAGAGGCAAGGCGGCTGAGGGGAGCGGAGCTTCCCGCTCTGGAGCAGGAGCGAGCCGCACAGCAGCTTCAAGTGCTGGGCGCAGCGGGAACTCGGAGACTTCTGGCTCCGCCCGATCGTCCGCTGCGGCATCTGCTTCGAATCCACCGCAGGTTGCCCGGGCGCGGGCAACTTCGATAGCGGCAGCTGGTCTGCCATCAGGAGCAGGAAAAGCCTCTGCATCCAAGCAAGCATTCCAGTCCGGACAAGCCTCCTCGCCAGGGCAGTCGTCTTCGGCCGGTCTGAAGCCGCTAGGAACTTGCCCGAGCTGCGGCGGCAGCATCGTCGAAGGCAAGCGGGGCTACGGCTGTTCCCGGTTCCGGGACGGCTGTAAGTTCGTCCTCTGGAAAGAACAGCATGGCCGGACGCTGACGCCGGCCATGCTGCAATCGCTTCTCGCCAAGGGGAGCACGGCATCGGCCGCATTCCCCGGTCCGGAGGGCAGCGCCAAGGGCCGTCTGCGGCTCAAGGATGCCCGAACAGGCGATACCGTCGTGGAATGGACATGACGGACAATTAAGGCCATGAATCAAAAAACCTCATCCGCCTTCTTGGTCCAAGAAGATGGGATGAGGTTCTTTTTTTTCCTATCTGAAGTCAGACCGGATTATCCGAGACAAGCCAAATATCCTTGAAGTCCATCCATCCGAACGTATTGATGCCGATCCCGCGGACCGAGGGATGCACATAGGTGTTGAGGGAGCGATGCTGCAGGAAAAGCACCTGGCCTTCTTGCACTAGCCGCTGCTCGATCTGGTTGAACAGGGTGCGCCGGGTATCGCGCCGATCCGATGCGAGAATGGCATCGGTCACCCGGCGGATCCAGCGTTCCAGAGCGGGATCCAGATGCTGCCGGATATAGCTGTGCTCCTGCAGGTACGTCTCCAGCTCTCCGACTTCCTCCTCGGCCATGACCAGGCTCATCAGGATGCAGTCGGCTTCCTTGACGATATCGCTCGAATGCACGATTTTGTGCTGCTCGCAGCGGATGTCCACGGGAATGCCGATCTCCCCGCAGCGGTCTTTGATCCAAAGCGCTTCCTTGGCATGCTGGTTCGTTGTCAGCAGCTTGAGAGGAGCGCCGTCATAACCGTCTTCCTTCAGCATCCGGATGGCTGTATCCGGTTCGTAGCGCTCTGCCGACAGCTCTGCGCCTGGAACGGGGAAGAAGCCATACGCCGGATAGCTAAGTTCGCCGCCGGCGCCAATCATGCCGACCCGGTCCATGGAAAGCCCTACGGCCTGCCGGAAGGCGAGCGACTGCTGCGGCCCTTCGTTGAGACGGTTCCAGCTGAGCAGCGTGCATCCTTGATGGACGGTTCTGATCATGCCCCAGCCTTGCTCATCCTTGGAAGCCATGCGGGAATCGCTGGCCATGATCTGCCCCCATTTAAGCCTCAATTCGGGTGGGATGTCCTCGGGCATGAAAGCGATCTGAACCTCGTCCAAATAAGCTCTTCCTTGGAAGTATTGCTCGTGGACGGACAAATCGATCCGATCAGATGTCCAGCAATCGACCCGGAAGGGGCCAGTGCCCGATGGAAGCATCCAGTAGCGCTTCTCGTCTTCCTGGACGAGATCGGCCGGGAGAATGGAGGCGGCCCCGGAGCACAGCAGGCGGGGGAGAAGGCGATTGGGCTTGTTCAGCGCGATGCGGACCGTCCGCGCATCCAGAGCGGTGATGGCTTCGACCGACTCCAGGAGGAAGCGATTGGGCTGCCCGTCGGCCAGCCTGCTCAGCGTGAAGCAGACGTCGGATGCGTTCAGCTCCCGACCATGATGGAAGCGGACGCCTTTGCGAAGATGGAAGGTCCATGCCGTTGCCGAATCGTTGCTTTCCCAATAATGGGCCAGACCAGGAACGAGCGATTTGGTATCATCCTCGAATCCGAGCAGCCGGTCGAAAATCTGATGGATCAAATGGGAGTCGAAGGCGAAGAACAGCTTGCCGGGATCAAGGGAATAAGGGGGACGGTAGACGGGAAGCCGGAATACATCCCGCTGCGCGGGGGAGCCTTCCTCGATCCGGTCAGATCCGAAATGTCCGCTCAGCCATTCGACAAAGCGGTCGCGGGCGGAAGTATGCTCGCCATGAATTTGAAGCAGCTGGAAGGCTTGCTGGTAATCCCCTTCCGAAGCAAGCGTTTTGGCGAGATCGAGCAGGAAGCGTTCCCGGCTTTTCAGGAAATGGATCTTGGAGAGGTTGCCCCTTCCTTTGCCCGGAACCCAGCGGATCCAGCCTTCCTCCTCGAGTTTGCGCACGATGAGCTTCACATTGCGTTCGGTGCAGTGAAACAGCTCGGCCAGCTCGTCCAGAGCTGTCTCGGCATCAGTGTCCGGCTCTTCGATATGGAACCGGTTGAGCAGCAGTAAGTATCGTTCGGCGTTGAGCATGCGCGCAGATTTCTCCTTTTCGCTCGATATGACCCTTCATGCAAGCGGCATGGAGGAATGGAAGCCCTTTCCAAGCTGTAAAAGAGGAAGTCATTTGAAATTATTGTACACTTTTTGTTCCTGATATGTCATGAGATACTTGATTCAACGGCAAGGAGCGATGAAAACCTGGCCGATAACGAAAAACAGGGAGTGTCACTGACAATGAATTACGAACAGGTATACCGAAGCGAACTGGAAATCAAACGATTCCACCAGTCCAACCACGAGAGGAAACACGCGGATTCGATTTGGAAACAGGCTGTCGAACCCAACCGGACCGATTACATGGGCAGAGCTAGCCGCCAAGTATGGAAACCGGTACACGCCATGATCTTGTTCATGGGCATGAAAAAATGAGCGGCCGCAAGCGGCAAGCCGCAGCGAAGGCAAGCAAAAAACGAAGGGCATGGCTTAACCGATAAAACCGGTTGAACCATGCCCTTCGTTTATTTATTTGCCAGGATGTAACGCTGGATGCCATCCGGAACATCTCTCAGATGATGGAGCTGCAGGAAAGCGCCTTGAGGAGCGACTTCGATGGAGATGTTGTTGTATTCCCATTCGGTCTGCGCTTCCACATGGATCGCGTGGATGCCTGCGGTCAATGCAGGCACGACATCCGTGCGGATGGAATTGCCGATCATCCAAGTGTTCGGGCGGTCGAAATGCCCTTCCGCCAGAATTTGCTCCAGCGCTGCGATATTCTTATGTTGGCGGATATAGATCTTGTCACCGAAGTAGCGGTCCAGGCGAAGCCTGTCCACCTTGCGGCGCTGGATCGCCGGCTCGCCCCCGGTGTAGAGATGCAGGTCATGACCTTCGTCCTTCAGCCGCAGGAGCGTCTCCTCCATATCGGGATAGGGCTCTGCCTCCTGCTCGTAGACGCTCTGTCCCATGCTCCAGAGCAGGTCGATCTCGTTGGAATCCTCCGGCCTGCCGGTCAACCGGGTAAAGTCGACGTAGGTGTCGAGGAAGGATTGCGGAAAGTGGTCGCTCTTGAACCCGGTTGCTTGTACGCCGGCGATGTCGATTTCGATCTGCTTGCGGCGGATTGCGGCTTCCGTCATGTCCGGATAAGCGTGGAACCAGGTCAGCATGGCATCCACGAACTGATCGATGACCAGGTTGAAATATTTGTTGCAATGGATGAGCGTATCGTCGAGATCGAACAGAATCGTTTGTCTGATTGGCGCGTTCATGGTGGTCTAACCCCTTTTGTAAGCTTGCGTCGGATCTATTTTCATCCAATCTACAGCAAGGGAATGCGCGCAGTCAATTCCAGCCTTGCGGGATGAAGCCGGTGCAAGCTCGAATAAGCGACAGGACAGAAGGAATGAGAACGGAAAAAAGCCCCGGATGGGGCTAGGTCATGGTGTCAATCTATGAGGACGATTGAAGAAAGGAAACTCAATCGGAGGAGAAGCTTGAAGAAATAATCCCGGCGTAGGCTCGGCAAAATCAGGCGTACTTCTGCACCTTGCTCTGCAGATCCTTCTTGATGAAGGCGATTCGCTTGCGGACATAGAAGTCCCGGCTATCGCCGCGAAGATCGTTGGGAGTTACGATGGATTCGGATTCGTTGTCAATAATGGTGAGACGCCCGTCGTCATAGAACTTGAAGGTCAGATCGCGGAAAGGGCGATGACGTTCAACAAAGCGAAAATGCTCGCAGCTCATCGGAACTCACTCCTTCGGGAAAGAGAGGTTTAGGAACGTTTGTTCTGTTTTGATTATAGCAAACATTTGTTCGGGTGGAAAGAGAAATTTTTATCCCGTACACTGAAGAATAAGCTGGACAACCCAGAGCTTGCCGGCAATTGTCCGGAAGCGGCCAAAGGAGTGCTTCAACTTCCATGATCCATATAGCCCATCTCAAGAAACAGATTCCGGCGGGACCTCTCGTGCTGGACGATATCAGCTTCCGCGCGGATGAAGGCGAATTCATCGCGATCAAAGGCGGCAGCGGGAGCGGCAAGTCGATGCTGCTTAAATGCCTGGCCCTCCAGGAAGGCTGGACATCGGGCTCTTATAAGATAGACGGCAGGCAAATACAGACATCGGCTATCGGAAGGATGCGCATCCGCAGGGAAGTGACGCTCGTCGAAGAGAAGCCTTTCCTGAACGCGAACAGGACCGCTCTCAAAAACGTCTTGATCGGATCGGCCGCACAGGCTTCGCTCCTGCGCCGCGCAACAGGCATGGTCCGCAATGACGATTATATGGGAGCCATGGATATGCTCGAGAAGGTCGGACTCCTGGACAAGGCGCATAACAAGGCGGACAAGCTGAGCGGAGGCGAACGCCAGCGGGTCGCGATCGCCCGCGCGCTTGTGCACGGAGCCAAGGTGCTGCTGCTGGACGAGCCGATTTCCGGCCTCGATCCCCATGCCGGGGAACAGGTGCTGGCGGACCTCAAGCAGCTGTGCAAAAATCAAGGACTCATCGTCATAGCCGTACTTCATCAAGGCGATTGGGCGGAGAGATTCGCCGACCGGATTCTAGGTCTTAGCGGAGGCAAGCTGGTGCTGCAAGTGAGCGGCAGGCGGCTGACGAGCAAGGAGAAAATGCTGCTCTAGAGCATGAACGGGGATCTGCCACGCATAGGATAGGAGCAAAGATCCCATGCAGGAAGCAGGTGGCGCCCCATGGCATTCGAGCCTCCCGTATCGGTCCACACGACCAAGGTTACCAGGCTACGCACAGAGCTGTTCATTCCCGTCGTAAGCCTTGAAGGCGGGGAGCTGGCTGCGGCGCATATGAATTCCGCCATCCGCAGATCCGTTCGACAGATGATCGAAGATCAAGGCTCACTGGCCGACCCGTCCTCCGAAATGATCGCTTATTATGAAGTCAAAACCAACGAGAGAGGCGTCTTCAGCCTTTCTCTCTTCAACTATGCCTTCACGGGCGGAGCCCATGGCTTGACGCTGCAGCAGTCGCTTACCTTCATGACTGCAGACGGCCATCCGCGCAAGCTCGCCAGCCTATTCAAGCCCGGATCCGATTACAGCGCCAGGCTGAGCGCGCTGGTGGCAGCGCAGATCAAGAGACGGCAGATCGAGCTGCTGCAGCCGTTCGAGGGCATCCGGGCCGATCAGGATTATTACATCGCGGACCGTGCGCTCGTGATTTGGTTCAGCATTTACGAAATTACCCCTTACGTGTACGGCTTCCCCTATTTTCCGATCTCCGTTTATGACCTGTCCGACATTGTCGCCGACGAAGGCCCTTTATCCGTAATGAATGAAAATTGACGGTCCGATTTCCTGCTTGCCCGCGCCTGTTGACCTGCGACGGGTTGTTTGCCGCGGGCGCCTGCTTGGAGACGATGGATAGATATTCGATACGGACAGGGGGCATGGAGCATGTTGATGTGGACGGGGTTTGCTTTGTTTTGCCTAGTGGCGGTCGCTTGGCTCGCTGCCGCAGCTGCGGCGGAGAACGGACTCAGGAGAAGAGGGTATCGTTCCATGACTCGCTACGCCGCTTATATCCAGTTCATGCAGGACAAAAGGGAGCTGAACAGGCTCGGCATACCGCAGCAGCTCAAACGCGCTTTCGGACCGTTCGCCGCCTTCGGCGTCTCGTTCAATGCCTTGTCGCTGCTGGGAGGAGCGGCGCTGTTCTACGCGTACGCTTGGAATACAGGCAACGAATGGCTGCTTGTATGGGCGTGGCCCGTCCTCGGCTTGCTGGCGCTCTCGGTCCATGCCGCGCAGGCGGAGCTGATGTCGGCCGTTCCTTCAGCCGGGGGCAGCTACCATGCCGCGCTGCTTCTGGGCGGCAAGAGAAGGGGCTTCCTGACGGGCTGGCTGCAGCTTGGCGGCCAGATCAGCATGCTCGCCTTCGTGAATTTGGCGGCAGCGAATTGGATTCAGGGCCTATTGGCTCCATGGAACGGATGGAGCCATGCAGCAGGCACGGCCATGCTGTTTGTCGTCCTGATGCTGGTCCAGCTGTCCTTGTGCCTGTTCGGCAATTACGGCTTCTCAACGCTGCAAAAAAGCGCGGCGCTGCTGCAAATCGCATCCGTAGCAGCAGTGATCGCCGTCATGACGGCCTACTTATGGCCTTCCTTCGGATTGGAGAAGCTCTATTCCGCCCGGCCGCTCGCGGCTGCCGGGGAACCGGGAGCCGTCGGAGCGGGATGGATCATGGGTCTGCTCCTGCTTTACCGGATGTTCATGGGGTCGGCGACGGCGGAGCATTTGTCGGAAGAGACGGTCGAGCCGAGAATCAGGCTTCCCTGGGGGCATGTGCTGTCGGGGGCGTATGTATACGTCGGCGGATTTATCCTGCTTGGGCTGGCTGCTATGACGCTCCTCAAGCTTCCGCTGGGAGCGGAGCATGATTTCTTTCTGCAGGCTGCTGCCCCTTGGGGCGGCGGCTGGAGGGCGACAGCGGCAGCAGCGGTGGGGGTCAGCCTTTGCGCATCCGGCGGATCGGTGCTGTTCGCTGCAAGCAGGCTCGCTGGAAGCCTCTCGAGGGATGAGGCTTTGCCTTTCAGCAGGCAGTTGTCCTCGATTGTTCGCAAGGGCAGGACATTCGCCTGGGGTGCTTGCGCTGCCGCAGCTTGCGCAGCTCTGCTGGCGCTGGCGGCCGGCATGCTGATGAATGCGCTGACGGGTGCTGTCCTGTTTTTGCTGGCGCTGGCGATCCTGCTGCAGCATGGAGCCCAGCTGATCCCTCTCGTCTTGTCGATCACACGGGAAGGGAATGACAAGCTGACGGCCATGCAGCCCCTCTGGTCGCTCGGAAGAGCGGGCTCTTATGCGAAGCCGCTCGCCGTCGCGACGCTGGCGGCGATGATGGCCGCAGCGGCATTCGCGGCTCCTGCCGCAGCCGCAGCCGCGGCAGCATGGCTGCTTGTCTCCGGAGGCATGTTCCTGCTCATGGGAAGACATCGTTACGAGGGCATGGAGAAGGGAATGAGGCTCAGCCAGGAAGAGCTGCTGCGGACGGAGAGGTATCATCCCCAATAAGAACAGAATACGGCTTGTGGGCAGAGCAGCGAGAGAGCGGGAAATGGCTCATTTCCCGCTCTCTATTTCCCGGGGAAGCGCACAAAGCAACAAGATGGAGAAAAGTTCGACAGCCCGTTGTCGTCAACGCGGCCTGAATGTCGAAACGTGAGAGCTCCGGCCGCCCGCAGCCATTTCTTTCCTTCGGTCAATCCTTTATAATGGAGCCTGAAAAAGGGGGGGAAGCCCATGAAATTGGGAACGATCACATCCGTCAACACCGGGCTGCCGGTCGAGATGGCCTACGGCAGGCAGACGATTATGACGGCAATAAGCAAAACTCCGAGCAAGGGAGCGGTCCGGGTCGGATGGACTGGCCCGGAAGGCGACGGCCAAGGAGATCTTGAGCATCACGGGGGACCTGACAAGGCCATATGCGTTTATGCTCATGACCATTATCCTTATTGGGAGAACGAAATGGGCAAGCGGCTCGAGGCCGGTGCTTTCGGAGAAAACGTCACGCTGGAAGGGACGACGGAGCAGGATGTCGTCATCGGAGATATTCTGGCGGCCGGAACGGCGCTGCTGCAAGTAAGCCAGCCGCGGCAGCCGTGCTTCAAGCTCGGCCTTCGGCATGGACAAGCCGACCTGCCGGCGAAGGTGCAGCAGACAGGCAAGACAGGGTTCTACCTGCGCGTTCTTCGGGAAGGGGACATTCAGGCAGGAGACAGCTTGACGCTTGTCAGCAGGCCGGAGCACGGGATGACTGTGGCGGCAGCCAATGTTATCTATTATTTGCACAAAACCGATGAGGCAGAAATGGGGAAATTGGCGGCCATTCCTGAACTGTCCAGCAACTGGAAAGAAACCTTAACGACGCGAATCAATAAATTGAACAAGTAAAGATAATTATGTAAACCATAGATGATCAAAATTAAAAAAAGGGCCGAAAGGGGAGAAATCCAAAATCAGCCCTGGATCGAACTCGAAAAAACAAATAGCAGTCTCAACTCTTGTTCAGCGTGTGCGGAGCCAATGATCGGCTATTCGCTGTCCGTGGAATCGCCCGGACTCGATGAAGATTTCATTGGCTTGATGCCTGGAAGCAACGACTCCGGCGAGATAGATGCCGGGAACATTGGTTTCCATCGTCTCCTCGTCGAAGCGTGGGTAACCCTCGGCCTCGATAGCGACGCCAGCCGACATCAGGAACTCGCGGTCGGGATGGAAGCCGGTAAGAGCAAGCACGAAGTCGTTGTCGAGCTCGCGGATGCCGGCCTCATCCTGAATGACGAGGGTGTGCGGCTTGATCTCGATGACCCGGGAGCTGAACAGCATGGCGATCTTTTCCTTGGCGACCAGGCCTTCGAAAATCGGACGGACCCACGGCTTGATCGATCGAGAATAGTCCGGCTTGCGGTAGACGACCGTCACTTTAGCGCCGGCGCGGTTCAGCTCGAGCGCGGCATCGATGGCGGAATTGCTTCCTCCGATGATGGCGACCTCCATGCCGGTATAAGGATGAGCTTCCCGGAAGAAATGGGATACTTTGCCCATCTCCTCTCCAGGGATGCCGAGACGGTTCGGATGGTCGAAGTATCCGGTCGCCACGACGACGGCTTTGGCCGAATAGGCTTGTTTTTCCCCGTAGCGGTTTTCGGTTTCCAGGACAAAGCCGCCATTCGGCCGGGCTGTTATCGAAGCGACCGCTTCATAGGCGTTCACGCGGACGCCGCTGCGCAGCGCCACGGTCCGGTAATAATTCAGCGCTTCGAGACGGGAGGGCTTCTCCATTGCCGTCGTGAAAGGAATGCCGCCGACCTCGAGCATTTCGGGAGAGCTGAAAAATTGCAGGTAAGTAGGATATTGGGAGATGGAATGGACCAGATTCTCTTTCTCGATGATCAAGGAGCCGATGCCGCGGCTCTGGAATTCGACCGCTGCGGCCAAGCCGCATGGACCGGCTCCAACGATGATGATTTCTTCTTCTTGCACTTGCTGACAACCTCCGATCATGCAACTGTAACCTATATTGTACAATTCAAGCCGGTGAGGGGCAAGCTGTGCAAGCACCTCTGTGTACGGCGCCTCTATTTCATGTATAATGAATTCATTGATTTCAAAAGTTTATTGGGTGAGGGGGGATCTGGGATGCGGCGGAGATTCGTCATTGAAGCGGTCATGGTAGCGACCTACGGACAGCTGCTCGTTCCGAGCCTGCCGGTCGACTTCGTGCTGCCTTATTCCACCATTCTGGAACTCTACGAAATGAAGGACAGCACGGAGCCGATCATGGACGATCCGGCCGAGGATGTGTTCGTGCGAGGCAAAGTGGCCGAGCTGATCCAATTTTTCGAGGATTCGCTGAATCGCAAAAAAATCGAGAGGGCTCTCCAAGTGCCGTGGAGGGAAAGCTCTCCGCTTATATTGGATGAACGGATTCAATTCACGGTCGTGAATGCCGTAGACAATGCGCATTACGGGGATTATTTCGACCCTGTGGAGACGGAGCTGCTGCTGACGGCATCCAAGCTTCAGATTCCGCTCTTGTCGGATCAGTACGAGTTCCAGGACAAGCTGATCGAGGCCGAGGTGCCGGTGCTTGTGTTCGACATCGAGGATTTCGATTATGCGCTGGAAGAGGCGCCGCAGCTTTAACGGTACGGCATCAACGAAGAGGAACAGCCCGCGGAGACGCGGGCTATTCCTCTTTTTTGTTCCGGTCGATCGCCTCGGACATCGTTTTGTCGGTCAGATGCGCGTAGATCTGCGTCGTATCCGGAGAAGCATGGCCGAGCTGCTCCTGCGTCTTGTACAGGTCGTTGCGCAAATAATAGTCGGTGGCGAACGAATGCCGGAGCTTGTGGACGGACAAATAAGGCTTGCCGAACCGCTTGGCATATTTGAGCACCATCTGCTGGATGGCTCTCTTCGTCATGCGCGAGCCTTCCTGATTGCCGTTGGCAATGGCGAGGAACATCGCCTTCTCGCGGCGCGGCGCCTTATAGCGGCTGTCCCGGAGCTGGATATAACTGCCCAGGTCGTCGAGCGCCTCCTGGCGGAAGTAGACAGGCGTCTTGAACGTGTCGTCGTTGCTCCCTTTGCGGTAGACGTAGGTAAGCTTCTTCTTCAGATCGAGATCATCGACGTTGAGATTGACGACCTCGGAGACTCGCAGTCCGGAGTGGAGGATGAGGCTGACAATGCACGCATCCCGGACGGAATTGCGCTCGTAGGCCGACAAAGCCTGCTTGTTGTTCGCCACATCGGCGCCGTAGCCGACACGGACATAGTGCAGGAATTCGGAGATTTCCTCCTCCTGAAGCAGCTTTCCCTCCAGCTTCGCCGCTGTATCCTTGGGCTTGTGGGTGCGCTTGATCGCGACCTTGGCCATGATGTTCCGCTTCAGCAGCGGGTAGAAGTCGTCATCCTCGGCAATTTGGCTCAAGTAATGGAAGAGCGAGCGGAGAGAGCTCAGCTTCCGGGATATCGTTGTCCGCGTATTGGCGTGTTCGGGGCGGGAAGCCAGGTGCATCCGATAATGGTCGATGCTGTCCATATGCAGCTTCTCGAGCTCCTCCAAGGCAACATCCCGGAGGGTAGGGCCATTGGACAAGCCTTCGGCGATCATCCACCCGAAGAAGGTTTCATAATCCCGCACATATTCAAGCAAGGAAGAGGGGGAGAGGTCGGGCAGCTTGTAGTTGATGAACTTCTCCACATACCAGGGCATGGAGGGGATGCGCCGGTCGAGCTCTTGACGGTCTTTTATTTTTAAAATATTCATGGCATGAATGGCCTCCAGTCTAGACTCTTTATTTTATCAAGACAGGACGTTTCCAACAATCACCTTATAGTAAGAATAGTTATGTAAACCAAATTGATGAAAAAAAAAGAACAGGCCGGAAATAGGCCTGTGCCTGGAATTCGTATTCAAGTCAACGCTTAAAAAAAATTAATTTTAATATGCAGAATTTCGCTGCGGCTGAACAGCCGAATCGGCGGTCCCCATGTTCCGAATCCGGAAGAAACGAGCACATGCATGCGGGACTTGATCATATATCCCCAATCCAGCTCGAACAGGCGGCGAGTGACGAGGTGATTGGGAGCGAACTGGCCCCGGTGGGTATGGCCGCATAACAGGAGGTCGGCTCCGGCAGCCTCGGCTTTGTCGAAGGCATAAGGCTGATGGTCCATGACGATCAACGGGGCGGATGGATCGGCGCCGCTTACGAGCTCCTGTACGGTAAGACGGCCGCCGAAGGCCGGGCTTTCGGCGGTTTTGTCCTTGCGTCCGGCGATGAAGACGCCGCCGGTCTCGACCAGCTCGTCCTGCAGGACCGGGATGCCGGCTTGTGCCATGGCTGCCGCATACTCTCCAATATGGCCGCCGTAATATTCGTGGTTGCCGAGAACGGCATACGTTCCGAGCGGAGCCTTTAGCCCCCGGATCGTATCGGCCATTTTGTTGCGCAAAAACGGCTTGACGCTGTCGTCGATGACATCGCCGGGAAGCAGGATCAGATCCGGCTTCAGTTGTTCGGCCTTGCGCACGAGCTTGCGCAGATGCCTGTTGCCGACGATGTTGCCCAGGTGGATATCCGATGCGACCATGATTCGGATGCTGGTTCGTCCGGGCACGGATTTGGCGATCTCAAGCGTGTGCTCTCTGACGACAGGACTCCATGCGTTCCGAGAGCCCCAGATGAGCAGAATCGCCAGCAGTGCCAGCACCGCCCATCCGGCTGCTTGGACGTAAGCTTCCGAATCGCCGCCTGCGGCGTTCCATGCGAAGCCGATCAATCCGGCAGCGGGAAGGAGAAGAATCAAGTATTCGAGAATCGCGACGTAGAAGGAAGAAACGACTTTGACCCCGCGTATCAGCGCCGAATCCCAGATGCGGATGAGCGCCATGGCCGCAAAGTAGGAAAGGGAGAAGAAGATGACGGGCAGCCAAATCCAGCCCGTCTTGAGATGGTAGGATTGCATGAATGCCGATGCGGACCATCCAATATAATAGGTAATGGCCGCGTAGATAAGCATAAATACCGCGGCGCCTGCGCTTCTTTTTACCTTCATGTTGTCGTCTGGCAGCTCCTTTTTATTGTCCGCGCTGAAATCCCTTTGGACAAGAACATAGTCTTTAATTACAGGTTACAGCCTTTTGTAACTTTGTTGCAACTTCTTGGGGAGATGAGCCGTTTATAATAGGGAACAAGGGCAAATGATTCAGGGCGGACGGGAACGGGTAATATGCCAATGAATCGGCCTGCGAAGAGAAAGGGAGTCGAACCCCAATGAAAAAAACGATGTTCAGCATGATGGCTGCAGCGGCAATTGTATTCTACTTCATCTCCACGGCCAATGCGGTCGGCGGCGATTATCAGCCCGTGAAGAAGACCGCCGATACCCAAACGGATTATATTAATGGAATGACTCATAAAGACGGCAAATGGTACATAACCGCCGACAAGATCGACTGGTACGAAGGCGCTCAGGCGGATGAGCAGTTCCTCAAGCATGAGCCGGATTCCGGCTTGGACGGAGCTCCGGACGGTTATTACATCGTCAATGACGATCCTTCCGTCAAAACCTACGAGGTGGCTCCGGATGCAGAAGTCCTGATGCAGATCTATGACAAAGGAAACGACGCGGCGGATACCGAGTGGAACGAGCCGATCTCGCTCGAGAAATTCGCCAAGCTTTATCCGCAGACCGACGTGCTTGATTTGAGCTATTTCCCGTATCATATTACCGTCAAGGACGGAGTCGTAACGAAGATCGTTCAACAATTCGTGCCTTGATGAATGCGAAGCCCCGCTGATCAGCGGGGCTTTTTTTGTTCCGGGTTACTTGGCTGGAAGATCGAGCTTGCGGCTGTTCATAAGCTTGCCCGCCAAGACAGCCGCGACGGCTCCGTACAGCAATGGAAATGCAAGCGCTGCTATTCGGGCTGCAAAGGCTTCGCCGTCGTACTGCGTCAGGGTGCGGACCATGTTCCAAGCCGGAGGAGCTAGCCAGGCCAATCCGTTGGCCGGCATCGGAAGCTTGTCCAGGATGCCTTGTCCCGAGAAAGAAAGGGCAATGACGGCCAGCAGCAGCAGATAGGAAATCGAGCGGGAAGCTATCAATCTGCTGTTGAACAACGATGCAAGTCCGACGCCAAGCACGGACATCGCGATGTGGCTTCCGAATGAAAAGGCCAATTCGGACAGCTCGGGAGCTCTGGCGAATTTATGGAACAGGGCAGGGTAGAGAACGGCGAATGCGGCCAAGGGCAGCGAAAAGCACCAAGCATAGAGCAGCTTGGAAGCGAAGAGCCGCAGGAACGAACCTGCCTGCAAGGAAAGGATCATGTCTTGATTGGCCTCTTCTCCTTCCATGACTCCGATGCAGACCCAGATCATTATCAAGAACAATAAGGAGGAGGAAAAACCATAGCTGCCCATGACCGGATTCGGAACCTGGGCGTAGATGAACAAAAGGGCCAGCAAGAAAAGCGAGAGCGGCGCCGCATAGCGGTAAGAACGAAGATGGCAGCGGTAATGGTATGCCAGCAGGTGGCGCATTTTCAGCACTCCTTTATCGGAATCATATGGTCGACGACCGCCCCGGCTTGCAGCAAGGCAAGCAGCAGCGGCTGCGACTGTCCATGGGGAAGATGAATAATGAAGTCATTGGGCCCGGTCAAATCTTTGGACTCGACAGGCTGACGCTTGGCTTGCGGATATCGGATCAGAATTTGTGTCAGCACGTCCGTCTCGGCTCTGCCTTTGATTTCGACCTGGCTGTCCGGGGCCGCTGCTGCAGGTCTTGATTGACCGCTCGATTCCACCGAAAGGATGCCCTTGTTCAGTTGGAGCATGGTGCCGCCAAGAGCCTCGATCAGCAAGGAATCATGCACGGCTGCCACAACCGCTGTGCCTTGGCGATTGATCTTCTGCAACGCTTCCAGCAGATGAGCTTGCGATACCGCATCCAGGCCGGACAGAGGTTCATCCAGCAAAAGCAGATCCGGCTTCTGCAGCGAAGCCTGCATGAGGTTTACTTTTTGGAGCATCCCTTTGGAATAGTGAAGCAAATAGGAGGAGGAATCGGGATCCAGCTGAAAGAGCCGATGGAGCTCGAGGATTTTGTCCGTTAAGACATGCTTGTCCATGCCGGCTATCCGTCCCATATATCGGAGGTATTCGGACGAAGACAATTTCAGCTTGGGAAGATGATCGGGCGCGTAACCGATCGTAATGGTTTTACATGCGGCAACCTTGCGGATTCCGGAAGAAGGAGCCACCAGGTTCGCGGCGATCTTGATGAGCGTGCTTTTGCCGGAACCATTGCTCCCCTGCAGCATATAGACATGTCCGGGTTGAACGGATAAGTTAACGGAAGATAATATTTTGCGCTTTTCATACGATTTGGAGATATTGGAAAGAGTGATGATCGGTTCTTGCTCCACAAGCCTTGCCTCCCCTGAGTTTTCGCTTCAGCTCGTATCCAGCGTAACTTATTTGACTGCGGAGAGGCAATGTCTGGAAGATTCCGTTCGATAGAGAGGGGGAAATGGCTGAATGAAGATCGATTGGGTTCATGGACAAACCTTTGCGGTACTTATCTGGCGGCTCCACAATTGGGGAAACGGTGATGCCGTCGAAGACGCTCTTGCCCTGCTAGTAACCCGGAATATAAAGGCGCCTTTCCTGGTGGAAAGGCGCCTTTATGATGTCTATGAATGGGCTTTATCTTTTTTTCGTGCAGGAATGAGCAGCGTTAGACTGACCAGCGACACGAAGATCGTGGCGCCCATATCCGACAGGATCGCGATCCAAAGCGTCAGCCAGCCCGGAATGGTGAGCAAAAGGGCGATGAGCTTGAGGCCGAGAGCTACGGCGAGATTGAAGCGGATGATCCGATTCGTTGTCTTTGCGGTCCGGACAGCGGAGGGGAGCTTTGTCAGATTGTCCTGCATGAGCACCAGATCGGCCGTTTCTATGGCGCTGTCCGTGCCTTTTCCCATGGCGATGCCGAGATCGGCAGCCGCCAAAGCAGGAGCATCATTGATGCCGTCGCCGATCATGGCTACCTTGCCGGATGACTTGAGCTCTTGGATGCGCTTGACTTTATCCTCCGGCAGCAGGCCGGCATATACATCGGTCAAGCCGGCTGCCTTTGCCATGCGGTCCGCGGATTGAGCATTGTCGCCGGTCAGCATGACCGTGCGCCTGATGCCTGCCCGGCGCAGCCTCTGCAGCACCGTCGGGCTTTCCGGCCGCAGCTCGTCAGATATGCCGAACATGCCCATCACGCGGGTATCGTCGGCAACAAGCACAAGCGTATAGCCTTGCTTCAAGAATGCTTCGACCGACGGCCTGATGTTGTCATAGCCGGCAAGGCCAAGACTCTCGATGAGCTGCTGGCTGCCGAGGGTATAGGTCGTTCCGTCCTTCGTCGCCTTCAGCCCGCGCCCCGCGGCCGTCTCCGATTCCAGCGGCTCGACAGGTACGGAGTGCTGCTTGGCATAATCCAGAACCGCTCCCGCAAGCGGATGGGACGAACCGCTCTCGATCGCGGCCGCGATCGGCAGGAACCGGTCATCCCAAATTTCCGCGGCTGCGACATGCGGCCGGCCTTTGGTCAGCGTTCCGGTTTTATCGAAGGCGATAATGTCGATTTTGCCGAGCTGCTCCAAAAAGGCTCCGCCTTTGACAAGAATTCCTTCGCGCGCCAAGCGGGTAATTCCGGCCAGGATGGCAACAGGCGAAGAGAGGATCAAGGCGCAGGGACATCCTACGATAAGGACGGCCAGCCCTTCATAAAGCCAGTGGTTCCATGAACCGCCGAGCAGCAGCGGAGGGATGAGGATGACGAGAAGGGAAACAAGCATAATAAAGGGCGTGTAGTACCGGGAGAAGCGGTTGATGAACAGCTCTGTCGGCGTTTTCGATTCCTGGGCTTCCTGCACGAGCTGCAGGATTCTGGCCAGCGAGGACTGCTGGTAGGCCCGGTCGATCCGGACTGTCAGCATGCCTTCGTTGTTGAGGCTGCCGCCGAAAACCTGATCGCCGATCTTCTTGTCGACGGGGAGCGACTCGCCTGTGATAGCCGCTTCGTTGACAGAGCTCTGGCCGCTTACGATCGTGCCGTCCGATGGAATCTGCGAGCCTGCTTTGACGAGCACGAGATCGCCTTCAAGCAGTCGGCTTGCCGGGACGGATTGCTGGCTGCCGTCAGCAAGCAGCACGGCTTCCTTCGGCGCCGCCTGCAGCAGCCGGTCCATGGAACGGCGGGCGCGGTTCATCCCGAGACCTTCAAGCAGCTCGTTGATGCCGAACAGTATGGCGACGAGCGTCGCTTCCTTCCATTCCTGAATGGCTGCCGCCCCGATCAAGGCGACGGTCATGAGCGTATCGATGTTGAAGCGAAGGCGCAGCAGATTGCGGAACCCTCTCCAGAACGTCGACCAGCCGCTCAGAACGATCGCCGCGACATATAAGACGACTTGCATCGTGCCGGAGAGAAGCGATCCTGACCATGCCGCCACAGCGAACAGAAGGAAGGATGCGCCTAATAGATATAAGGTCGATCGGCTTCCATCCCCATGATCGTGGTCATGATGATCACCGTCATGATCATGCGTGTGGTTATGGCTGCGGGTTTGAGAACCTGCGTGAGCATTGCCAGTGTCTTGGGCGCCGTCTGAAGCAACCGCCGCAACACCAGTAGTGCTGTTCAATTTCGAGTGGTTGTGGTTGCTGTGGCTATGGCTATGGCTATCTTCGCTGCTGCCATGTTCATGTTCCGACGCATGACCTTGGCCTGATTCCGGCAAACCGCAAGAAGAGGAATCTTCTGCAGCAGAGCCTGAAGCAGCCACGGCTGAACCGATCAATGCCGCTCCGTCGGATTTCAATATTTTGCGCAGCTTATCGAGCGGCACCCGCTCGTCGATGACAAGCCGAGCGGAGGAATAATGAAGCGTTGCAGTATCGCCGTAAGGAAGCTTGCGAATTTCACGTTCGAGCTCGAGCGTGCAATTGCCGCAGCTGAGACCTTTCACGCGGTATTCCGTCATCGTCGGTACCTACTTTCCAGAAAGAGAATAAATATAACATATGATCACTTGCTCATATAATATGATTAAACCATTGGAGTGTCAATGCAAACAGCCCTTCGAGGGATATCTTTTTTTATTATCCGTAAAAGTTCCGCATTAACTCCACGTTTGATATAATAAAACAACCCTAGAGAAACCGGAGTGATGAAGAATGACCGATGAAACATCCTATTCTTCGGCTGAGCGGCCTGATTCCGGTGACGGGCTGCAGGAGACGGCCGAATTGTTGGACGAGGACTTCGGGGAAGGCTCGACAGCCAATCTGGATGTTGTGCGCGCATCGATGCTCGACGGGAATTCCGCCGGCCAGCTGGCCGATTGGATGAAGGCCTTTTCGGATCCTACGCGCGTGAGGCTGGTCGGCGCACTGCTTCATGCCGAATTATGCGTGCATGACTTGACCGTGCTGCTGGATATGAACCAGTCGGCTGTATCCCATCAGCTTCGTTATCTGCGCAACATGCGCATCGTCAAACGCCGCAAGGCAGGCAAAACCGTGTTCTACTCCTTGGACGACGACCATGTGGAGCAAATATTCACGCAGACGCTGCAGCATATCCGGCATTCCTAGCCATAGGATTGCCGATTTTTGTTGCCTTAAAAATGGCGTGAAATACATATTTTACGCAACTTCGATTTTAAAGCAATAAAAGTACTCAATGCGGGAGGGTTGGAGGACTTGTTCACAACGTATCATGAGCTTCAGGACACCTATGGAACGGAACTCGAGCTGTTCGGCATCTGGATGAAAAACCAGGGCATGACTGCCTCGACCGAAAGAGCATACAAAGCCGATGTCGGCCAATATCTCGCGATGATGCATCCCGCTCCGCTGGAGCAGTCCACCAAGCTCGACATCATGCGTTATTTGTCGCGCACGAGGGAAGCGGGGGCCGGGGATGAAGCGCGCAACCGGAAGCTGTCTTCGCTGCGCGCCTTTTACAAGGCTCTCAACGAGATGGACCTGCTGAATGTGAATCCGGCCGCGCTGACGGCCAAATCCAGGCAGCAGAAAAACCGTATTCCGGTCTATCTGGAGGAGGAGCAGCTGCAGCTGCTGTTCGAGCATGTCGAAGGCAAGCATCGCGAGCGCAATCTATCGATCTTGCTGCTGATGTCTTATGCCGGACTTCGGGTCGGAGAAATCCATAGGCTCAACCGCCACGACCTGACGTCTGAAGGCATGCTGTCCGTACTCGGCAAAGGGCGCAAATGGCGTTATCTGCCGCTGCCGTCGTCGCTCGCGCGGCTGCTGCTCCAAATGATGGAAACCTCCGAGCTCAAGATGAAGCAAGGAAAGGAGCAGCCGATGTTCGTGTCTCAGCTGGGCAGGCGCCTGTCGATCCGGATGATTCAGAACATGGCGGACTCCACGCTCTCCAGGCTGCAGGCCAGCCTGCCGGAGCTGTCGATGAAGAAGCTGTCGAGCCATAAGCTGAGGCATAGCTTCGCCACGATGCAGATCCGCAGCGGCACGGATATCCGGACGCTGCAGGAGCTGCTCGGACACGCGAGCATCGAGACGACTCAAATCTATACGCATATCGACAACAAGCAGCTGCGAGAGGCGATGGATTCCGTTGCCGGCAAAATACCGACATGGGTGAAGAGGGGATAGTCGCATGGAAGTTCCTGGTCCAACGATTACATATTAAGCCTGCCGGCAGCATCATCTCCTGCCGACCGCATCTTCAGCCTTTGGCCAAAGATGCGTTTCTTTTTTTATACGCTCGGCAACGAGAAAGCATAGTCGCCTGCAAGGTTTGCTGCCGAATATCCATGGATGAAAATGGATACTCTAAGCGTTACTTGCTGCAATGGAGGCGAAAACAACATGTACTCACGGACGCAGGTTATTTTTCTTCTCCTGTTATCGCTGGGCATATCAAATCATGTTCTCATCCTGCCGCAGCTGCTGAAGACTTCCGGAAGGGACTCTTGGATCAGTGTCCTGGTCGCATACGTATTTCTGCTTGCATGGGGCCTGTTCTTTGTGCGGATATCCAAATCCATCGGCAAGGAGAAGCTGTATGGTTGGCTGAAGTCGCGCATGGGCATCTGGATCGCCGTTCCGCTCATCGCCGCTTTGGCATTGAACTATTTTCTCGCGGGGTATATTGCCCTCTTCGATATGGTCGAGGTCGTGGCGATTTTTTTCCTGCCGTTTACACCCATCTGGATTATTACCGTATTGTTCATGCTGTTCGCCCTGGGCGCTTCTTACAAAGGAGGAAGCACGCTGTTTCAAATGTCGGCCATGCTTCTGCCGATCGTCTGGATTTTAGGTCATTTCGTTTCGGCATTTACGTTTTACGCCAAAGACTACGGCTATTTGATGCCCGTCCTGGCCAACGGAGCAGGACCTGTGCTCAAGGGGAGCATGATCGTCGTAGGCGGAACGACGGATCTGCTTCTGCTGCTGCTGCTTCAGCATAAGCTCCAAAAGCCTCTCAACTATATCAGCCTCGTCATCCTGATCACGTTGTTGTGCGGGCTGGTCATTGGACCCGTAACGGGCAGCCTCGCTGCTTTTGGACCTTCGGTTGCGGGCAGCTTGCGTTTCCCTGCCTTCGAGCAATGGAGGCTGCTCATTGTCGGCAAGCGGATATCCCATGTCGATTTCCTGGCCATTCTGCAGCTGATGACCGGCTCGGTCGTTCGAGTCGCTCTGATGCTTTACTTGTTGACGGATATTTTGGAGACAAAATCGAAGAGATTCCGGCAGTGGTGGACAACGGGAATGGCGCTTGCCCTGGTCGTGATGATCCTGCTGCCCATCAGCGACATCACGATGCAGCAATTCATGGAGTTCCTTTATTATCCGGGTCTTGTCCTGTTCGGTCTTGCCATGCTGCTGATCTTTTTCATCGCCAGCTTCATTCCGCCTGGAAGAGGGATGAGCCGAAATGAAGGATAAGCGGAAGCAGCCGCCGGCGATTGTTCGTCTGGAGGAACTGCTGGCGGAGGGCAAGCTGAAGGAGGGGGATCTGAAGCAAGGACTTTCGGTCTATGCGGATCTACGCTTTGCTCCCGTTCCGGAAGGATATGCATCCAAGTTCGCTGTCTTCTATTGCGATGGAATGATCGATAATGCCGAGCTTAACGAATACATGAATCCGCTTATCGCTTGGCTCGACAAAGGGGGGAGCGAGCAGGACAGCCCGCCAGTGTCCCCGCCAATCATCGAGGCGGACACCGCCGGCCGGATGATCGATCTGCTTTTCACCGGTTATGTCCTCTTTCATCAAGCGGGGGAGCGGAGGTTCCATGCCCTCAACATCGCGGATATTCCGAAGCGGCAGCCTGCCGAGTCCAATACGGAAATTTCCATCAAAGGGCCCAAGGATTCCTTCACCGAAGAGGTGAATACGAACCTCGCCTTGATCCGCAAAAGGCTGCAGACGTCTCATCTATTCAGCGAGCAGTTCGAGATCGGGTCTTTGAGCCGCACGAAGGTATACCTGGTATATCTGGATCATAAAGCCGATCCGGTCCTTATCGAGGAAATCAGGAAGCGGCTTTCCAGCTTCGAGACGGAGAGCATCATTGGGAGCGGCCAACTGGAGCAGTGGCTGTCGGACCGGTCTTTTTCCCTGTTTCCTCTCTTCGATTACATTGCCCGGCCCGATTTTGCAACGGAATGCCTGCTTAGAGGAAGGTTCATCGTCATCGTCAACGGGTCTCCGATGGTGCTGATCGGACCGATCAATTTCTTCGAGGTGCTCAAGTCGCCGGAGGATGTGCATTTCCCGTATCATTTCGTCATTCTTCAGCGGCTGCTCCGGATGATTGGATTTCTGATCGCCATTTTCCTGCCCGGCTTCTGGGTCGCGATAGGCTCGGTGAACGTATCCCAAATCCCGTTTCAGCTGCTGGCGACGGTGGTCGTCTCCAGAAGCGGCATTCCGCTTCCTCTGGCGCTCGAGGCGCTTACGCTCCTGATCCTGTTTGAACTGCTCCGGGAAGCGGGGGTCAGGCTGCCCAAAGCGGTCGGCCAGACGGTAGGCATCGTCGGCGGCATCATCATCGGAGATGCCGCCGTCCGTGCAGGACTTGCTTCGCCTACCATGCTCGTGGTCATCTCGACATCCGCGGTCGCGACGTTCGTGCTCGTCAACCAATCCCTATCCGGCACGGTGAGCGTCATTCGGCTCTTCGTCCTGCTTCTCTCCTCTTACCTGGGCGTGTACGGATTCATGCTGTCCGGCATCGGCATCCTGATCTATCTTTGCCGGCTCGATTCGTTCGGCCTCAACTATTTGGAGCCGATCGCTTCGCTGAACTTCCGGGAGTGGTTGTCCGCTTTTGCCTTGAATCCGCGCCAAAGGCGCAGCTATACGGCAACGATGCTGAAAAAACGGAAGAAGGGATAGAATGCTCCGACATGTGCTTGGCGGGATCGCCGTCTTGCTGACGATGACATCCTGCTCTGGAAGAACGGATATCGTCGATCCCCAGGATCTGAATTACGTTACCGCGATCGGAATCGACTACGTGGACGGCAAGTACGTCGGGTATTATCAAATGCTCGATTTCGCATCCGTCGCCAAAACGGAAACCAATGCGAACGCTCAGAGTCCGATGATCTGGGTTGGTCATGGCGAAGGCTCCACGCTGAACGACGCGATGTTTCAGATCTATAAAACAAGCCAGTCCATGATTGTATGGTCTCATATGACGGCGATCGTCTTCGGCGAAGGAGCCATTCGCCACGGACTCGAGCATGTGTTCGACAGCTTGCCCCGTTACCATGAGATCAGGCTGACGCCTTGGGTATACGGGACCAAGGATAAGATGGAGGACATCCTTATGATGAACGGATTTTTCCGGCAATCCGCTCTGAATACGATCTTGCATGAGCCCAAGTCGATCTTCATTCAGGATTCGCAGCTGCAGCCTGTGCAATTGTTCGAATTGATGAGAAGCGCATTCGAGCCGGGAGAAACCGCTTATATACCGGCTGTATCCATCAATAAAACGCAGTGGAGGGACCAGAAAGGAAAAGAGGAAAAGCCGTATGTGAGCGGGGCTTACTTCATCAAGGAAAAGCGGCTGCAATCGCTCGTTCCGATCAAGCAGCTGAAGGGACTCCGCTGGCTCGCCGAAGAATCGAACCGGATTTCGCTGCTTGTGCCTTCGGAGGACAAAACGGACGTGCAGATCATATTTCTGGATCCGAAATCCAGCATTTCCGTCCGCCCTGGCCCGACACCAACATTCGAGATCGAAATCCAGACCAAAGGGTACATTTCGTCGAGGCAAAACGAGAAGTACTTGTCTTTGTCCCAGCTGGAGTCGGCTTCCAGCAAGAAAATTGAAGAAGAGGTCCGCCAGATGGTCGAGCAATCCATCCGCACCAAGACGGACCTGCTGAATTTGGAGCATGCCATGTACAAAAAAGCCAATCGCGCATGGAAAGCGTTGGGGAACGATACGTCTCTGTTCGACATGAACCCGGTTGTGGAAATCAAGGTGAATTCGCGCATCAGCCATTCCGGCGCTCTCAAGAACGACATAATCGGAGAGGTCACCCGATGACAGCTCTAAAAAACGGAATGATCGGAGAGATCATCCGGCGATGACATCTCCGATCAAAGAAAAGTCGCAGCTAGCGTTGGAGAAGCTCCGACATCAGCACTTTCCGCCCGCTTCTTGAGCTTTCCATAGCGCCGAGCACCATAGCCATGCTGAAAAGGTTGTCGCGGCAGTCCGTTTCGGCGCGGCGTTCCTGCAGCAGGGAGGCGAACATCTCGTCCAGGCAGCGGTGATGCCAGGAGTCACCGCCGGCTTCAGGGGAGGCATCGATCCGCTTCGTGGCCTTCAAGAAGGCTTGCTGCTCTTGCTCGGGGGCGAGTATTTCCGCATAAGGGCGGTCCGCGCCGTTCCATATCGCCGTTCCGGCAGAGCCCGTAATCCGCCACTGGGCTTCCCACGAGGTAGGAGCGCCTTCTGCGCACCAGGAGCCCCGATAGTTGAACACGGAGCCGTCGGACATTTCGAATATGCAGACGGCAGCCGCACTCCCCGCATACCAGGAGCCAGCAGGGTTGAATTCATGGCAATAAACGGATATAGGGTCGGCGCCGAGAATAAGCCTCGCCTGGTCGAATGTATGGATGGCCATATCCAGAATGAGAGGACTTTCCATGGCATCCCGGAAGCCGCCGAAGTGAGCGCCGATAAAAAAGTCCGCTCCGGCGAATCCCGGCTTGCCGATCGTTCCTTCCTCGATCAAGCGCCGCAACGCCCGTATATTCGGGTCGAAGCGCCTGTTCTGCATGACTGCATGACATCGTCCCGTCTCATCCGATACCCGGACGAGATCGAGGCAGCCATCAAGCGATTCAGCGAGCGGCTTCTCGGAGAACACGTCGCAGCCAAGCTTCATGGCAGTTGTGCCAATCTCGTGATGGCTGGCCGGGATGGTGACATCGAATACGAGATTGGCTCCGTTTTCCCGGATTGCTTCCTCAAGCGACACATACTTCCCGCAGCCCAGCCCATGCCTCTTGGCCATATGCTCAGCGGACTCCAGACGGATGTCGACGAGTCCGACAACCTCCGCGTCCTGCATGCCCATGGCGTATTCCACCCAAGTATTCGCCATCCCGCCGCATCCGGCGACGACAATTCGAAACGGCTTCTCTTTCATTAGCATTAGCCTCCTCTAGCCAGGCCCTTCCTATCGGGCTTGTCATCCACTCTGATTTTGAGCTATAGTAAACGCTGTCAAGAGAATTATAGCGTAATTCAGCCCTGTATTCTCGATCCTAAATTGCGCAAAAACACTCTTATGTTGTGCAGGTGAAGCCGATGGAGATGAACCGGGAACATTGGGAGAACAACCCTCTGGACCGCAGCTATCCTTTCAAACTGTTTTTCAACGCTTCCGGAAAAACGAAGCCCGGCCAATGCGTCCTGTTCCTGCACTGGCATGAACATTTCGAGTTCATCCTGATGCGGCGGGGACTGGCTGTATTCCATATCGGCAGCCAGGTGTGCGAGGCGGAGCCGGGAACGCTGCTTATCGTGCAGGCAGGCGATCTGCATACGGGATTCAGCCGCAGCTCGGAGCAAGTGGAGTATGTCTCCATCGTGTTCAACGGGGCGCTGTTCAGCGATTGGGCCAAGGAAGAGGACTATGACGCGTTGCTGAGTCCCTATCTGGAAGGAAGGGCTTCCTTGCCTGCCTACCCGGGCCAATGCGGAGAAGAAGCGTCTCGCCTGATCGACAAGGCTGTCGGGGAATGCGGGACCGGGTCCTCCGCTTCCGGACGGATGATCGCCAAAACCTATCTGTTCCTTGCCTTTGCATTGCTGGCTCGGACTCATCTGCCTCCGGGACAGGCGGGTCGGGCAAGGGAAACCGGATTCCGGCAGGAACGGTTCAAGGAATTGATCCGGCGCGTGGAAGGCAGCGGCGGAGCGCCGATGGGAGTCAGGGAAGCGGCCAGGATGGTGAGCGTGAGCCCGCATCATTTCTGCAAGCTGTTCAAGAGGCTGACCGGAAGGACGTTCACCGATTTCGTGAACCGTTGCCGGATGCAGGAAGCAGCCAAGCTGCTCTTGGAAACCGGCTTGTCCGTCACCGAGATCGCGGAACGCGTCGGCTGCAGCAATCCCAATTATTTTACGAGGCTGTTCAAGCAATATGTCGGCATGACGCCGTCGCAAGCGAGGAATAGAGCCTTTCCTGGCATGACGCAAGGAAACGGCGGATAGGTAGAGACATCCAGCGGGATCTATAGGGTGCGGCGCCTTGGGCATGGAGCAGCGGCTTGGAGCTGGAATGGGATACACAGGGCCGAATGCTGTACGCCCTGTTTTGCCTGGCTGCCCGGGAGCCGAATCATGAGTCATTCAGCGGCAGCATTGGTTGGAAAAGGTCCTCAGCTGTCTCCCGCTGCGGTGGAGCTGCTAAGCGAGCAGGCATTGGCATTTGTATACTGATTGGAACGAACGTTCGGACATAGGCGATGCTAGCTTCTCCAAGCAAGAGAATGTACTACTACGGGGATTGATGCCTCGTATCACTTTCGGCCAGGACGCCTGCCAAGGCGTCCTTCGTCTATGTTCCGTTCCGGAAGGATGGTGAAAAACGGGTTTAACCGATTCCGGTTCTGGACAGGCCGCACGGACGCTGGTAATCTCTTGGAATAATGCGTTCAATAGAAAAGGGGAACAGCCATCATGAAACCTGTCCGATTTCTGGAAGGAGAATCCGTCTATCTGAGACCTGTGGAAGCCTGGGATGCCGACTGGTATTACGCCGGCCTGTACCAGTCCGAGACGCGGATGCTCACCGGCACGCAGAAGCACTATACGAGGGAACAAATCGCGGATTATCTCCACGGCAAGGAGAAGGATGCCTCTTCCGTCCTTCTGCTGATCGCTCTCCGGGATACGGATGAGCTGATCGGAGACATCGCGATCCAGGACATCGACCGCAACAACCGCAATGCGGGCATACGGATCGCGCTGAACGACAAGTCCCATCAGGGCAAAGGCTACGGAAGCGAGGCTATGCGGCTCATGCTGGATTACGGATTCGGCATCCTCAATCTGCATCGCATCGAGCTGAACGTATTCGCGTTCAACGACAGGGCGGCGCATGTGTACGAGAAGCTCGGCTTCAAGCGCGAAGGCGTGCAGCGCGAGGCGCTGTATTATGATCATGCCTATCATGACTCCATTCTGATGGCCATTCTCGAGGACGAATACAGGCAGCTGCATCTGAAGAAATCGCCATAAGCCTCGGAGCATTAGGCACAAGACCGTCACGCGCGTGGCGGTTTTTTGTCTTTCACGGCTGCGGCGATTTGGTATAATGAAGGAAAAATCGGGGAGGGGTCGCCATGTCTGCCGTCTTATTCGTACGCGGCAATCTGTTCATGACCGAATCGGCCGCGGCCGATTCGGTCTACGTCGAGAATGGCATCATCCGCGCGATTGGAACTGCTTCCGAGCTGGAGCTGCAGCTCAGCGGGCGTCCTTACGCGAAAGTCGATTGGAACGGGGCGCAGGTGCTGCCCGGATTGGTCGACGCCCATATGCATCTCGGGATGCATGGCATGAAGCTCGGCATGCTGGACTTTACCGAAGCGGCATCGAGGGAAGAGATGCTGGCCATGATCTCCGAGCGGGCCGCCTCCACGCCGGACGGCGAATGGATTCTCGGTCTGAACTGGAACGAGAACAATTTCCCGGACGGAACGGCGCCGCATCGGACCGAGCTGGATGCAATCACGGAGCGGCATCCCATCTATCTCACTCGGACCTGCTTCCATGCGTTTCTCGGCAATTCGGAAGCGTTCCGTAGAGCCGGCGTTGCGGCCGACACTCCCGATACGGAATCGGGCGCCTTCGGCAGAGATGCCGGCGGACAATTGAACGGCTGGATCTACGAGAATGCATCCGCTCCTTTCGCCGCCGTCCAGCCTGTGCCGGATTACGAATTCCTGAAGAGCTCGATGAGGCGGGCCAGCGAGGACGCGCTCCGTCTCGGACTGACGGCCGCCCACACCGAGGATCTCCGGCTGCTCGGCAGCGTGGAAGCGATGCTGCGCATCCAGAGCGAGCTGCGGGAGGAAGGCCTGGCTTTCCGAACCCATCAGCTGATGTTCCACGGCTTCCTGGACGAGATCAAGGAGCTCGGGATGCGGGCAGGCAGCGGCAGCGACTGGCTGCGGATCGGAGCGGTGAAGCTGTTCGCCGACGGGGCGGTCGGCGGCCGCACGGCGCTGCTCAAGGAGCCTTATCACGACGCGCCCTCCGCGCTTGGATTGGCGATGCATACAGCGGAGGAGCTGGCAGGCATTGTCGGCAGGGCGCGGCAGCAGGGATATCCGATCGCCTTCCACGCGATCGGGGACGGAGCTGCCGAGATGATGGCGGATGTGCTGGAGGACCATCCGCTGGGCGCGGACGCCAAGCTCCCGGACCGCTTCATCCACGCCCAGATCGTGCAGCCGGCTACGGTGGAGCGCATGAAGAGGATGAATCTGGCCGTCGATCTGCAGCCGCGGTTCGTGCCGAGCGATTTCCCCTGGGTCATGGACCGGGTCGGCCCGGAGCGGACAAGCTACCTGTACGCCTGGAAGAAATGGCTGCAGACGGGATTGCCATGCTCCGGAGGCAGCGATGCGCCGATCGAGCCGCTGAATCCGTTCCTCGGCATTCATGCCGCGGCAACGAGGCGCAAGCCCGGCGAGCGGCATGAAGGCTACCTGCCGGAGGAGAAGCTGAGCATCTCGCAGTCCATCGGGCTGTTCACGCACGGCAGCGCGGCCGCTGCGGGGGAGGCCGACCGGAGAGGATCGATCGGGATCGGCAAGCATGCCGACTTCACCGTCGTCGACCGCCGGATCCATGACGGCATGGATCCCGACGAGCTGCTCCATGCCAAGGCGCTCATGACGGTCGTCAACGGCATCGTCGCTTATCAAGCCTGACATTAAATAAGTCGATAAGGAGATTGTCATGTTCAGTTATATTCTCGTAGGGGCCGTCATACTGGCGGCGATTGGCGCTACATTGGCGGTTGGCTTTTCCAAGGAAAATCGAAATGGAAACCCCGCTTACGACCGTGCGCATGGAAAAAAATGGGCAAGGCTCAGCATGCTGTATGCGGTGACGGCCGTGCTCAGCGTCGTCGCTCTGATCTGGTTCGTGTTCAACTAATCATCGGAGGAGGAATGGAATCATGGACTATACGTACTTGGGAAGATCGGGACTGGAGGTTTCTCGCTTCTGCCTCGGCACGATGACTTACGGCAGCTGGGATATGGATGAAAAAAGCTCTCTCGCGGTCATTGACCAGGTGCTGGATTCCGGAATCAATTTCCTGGATACAGCCGATACCTACGGCAAGGGCACGTCGGAGGAGATCATCGGCAAAGCCTTGAAGGGACGCCGGGACAAGGTCGTTGTCGCGACCAAGTTCAAGGTGAGGACCGAGGAAGGTCCCAATGGAGAAGGAGCGAGCCGCTACCGGATCATGAAGCAGGTGGAGCAAAGCCTGAAAAGGCTCGGCACCGACTACATCGATCTGTATCAGGTCCATCGTCCGGATCCCCATACTCCGCTGGATGAAACGTTGAGGGCGCTGGATGATCTGGTCAAGCAGGGCAAGGTCCGTTATATCGGCTGCTCCAACTTCGAGGGCTGGCGGATCGTGGAGTCGCTCTGGACCAGCGACAGGATGAACCTGGAACGGTTCGTCTCGAATCAGCCTTCCTACAGCCTGCTGGACAGGACGATCGAGCAGGAGATCCTGCCCGCTTCGGAGAGGCATGGATTGGCTACAATCGTTTATTCGCCCCTGTCCGGCGGCTGGCTGTCGGGCAAATACAGGCAGAATCAGCCGCTTCCCGCCGATTCCCGCGGCGAGCGCTTGAACCTGGCCGAGCCGAGGAACCAAAAGAAGCTTGAAATCGTCGAGCAGCTGGCCGCTCTTGCGGAAGAAAAAGGGGTCAGGCTGAGTCAGCTGTCCCTGTCCTGGCTGCTGCAGCGGAAAAACGTCATTCCCGTCATCGGCGTCAAAAACCGTGAGCAGCTCGAGGAGAACCTGGGCGCTCTGGCCGTTCAATGGACGGGCGAAGAGCTGGATGCCATCGATGTGATCGTGCCGGGTCCTTACCGGGATTATTCCCGCGACGGAAGCTTCTGGATATCTTCCTTGTCTCTATAGATTCCTTGCGGCGATGACAAAGAGCGGAGCGGAGAGATGAGCGATGGCGAATACAAAGAAGGATATGGATGCTGCAGGCGAAGAGGTTGAACAGGAGGCCGAGCTTGCACGGGACGAGCTGAGCCGGTATTCGTCCAGGCTGAACGGACTCGTAGCCGAGTTCGAACAGCGGATCCATTCCAAGGTGAACGAGGAGTACGATAAAAATACCCGCTGGCCGGACAAGCTTGCGGACCGGATCGCCCAGTTCGGCGGCAGCTGGCGGTTCATCGTCATCTTTTTTGCCGTGCTGGCCCTATGGATCGTGATCAACAGCCTGGCGCTGACGAAGGCGATCCGCTTCGACGGACCGCCATTCATCCTGCTCAACCTTGTGCTGTCGTTCCTGGCGGGCTTTCAAGCTCCAATCATCATGATGAGCCAGAATCGCCAAGCGGCCCGCGACAAGCGCGAGAGCATGATCGATTATGCGATCAATTACAAGGCCGAGCTGGAAATCGACGATATGCAAGGGCATCTGCATCGCCTCGAGGCGGACTTTGCAAGCTTCCGCAGCGAAACGAAGAGAGATCTGGAAGAGATCAAAGCTCTGCTGCGGTCAAACGGCGCCTAAGGGAAAGCCGATTTATTGGGCGAGCGGAGAAGTTAAAGGCTTGATCGATATTTGATGGAATATATCATTAATGATATTAATTGTTTGCCTCCGATTGTTGACCTAGGTTGTTAATGTCCTTAATAAAAGATACAAAATTAAAAGAGAGCGCCGATCCCCGATCCGGCGCTCTCTTTTTGTTTGCTTGCGGGCAGTAGGTTGAGCTCGTCAGCAGTCCTGTCAGCGTTTGCTGCATGTTCACGCCGTTTCGAGTCAGGGATGAACGGCTTGCTTTCCGGTTTTAGTCCATCCCGGCCGCGGCATTCCGATCCTCTTGCATTCGGTTCTTCCGCCAAGCAAGCATGGATATCGGAATAAAAATACCGGTCTGACACGGTCTGACACGGCCTGTCACGGGATCGTCAATGCTCATAGCCCGAAAGGGTTATGTGCAAAGTCCCCGTTTCTTTTATGATGGTCGATGGGGAGAAACGGGCTTTGTACAGAGGGGGGAGTTTCCTGGCCATCCATACTGACCATCATTACCGATTAGGAAGGCTCGCCAGGCGAGCAGCCATCCTAGCCGTATGCAAGGTATTCATACTGGGAGCATGGGGCCATACCGATCCGGCTGCGGCTTCCTCGCCAGAGATTAGAGCGGCTTCGCTCCAAAAAATGCTGGATGCAGCCAAGCCGGGAGAAGCCGTAACACTGCCGCCGGGACAGTACGCGGAAGCAATCGTCATCTCGAAACGGCTGGTCGTACAAGCCGAAGGCGTGACCTTGACCGGGTCGGGCGGGGATGCTCCTGTCGTGAAGCTTGAGGCGGAAGGAGCGGAGCTGCACGGAATGGCAGTGGAAAAAGAGGCTGCAGGCGAAGCTCCGGCCGTTCTGATATCCGCCGACAGAGTCATGGTAGATGGGCTTAGGATCAAGTCGCGCTCCTACGGCATCCAGCTCCGAAAATCCGACGGTTCAACCATTCGAAGCTCGATCGTCGCACCGACGGATGATCTCAAGGGGAAATCGGCTCGCCAGACCGACAAGCGCAATGGAATCGATCTTTTTCAGTCCAACGGCAATGTCATTCAGGAAAATCGGGTGACCGACATGTTCGATGGAATCTACATGGAAAGCAGCCATGACAATACCGTCCTGAGCAACGAAATCGACCATTCGCGATACGGCATTCATTGCATGTATACCAACGGTACGATCATGAGAGGGAACAGCGGCGAATACAACGTCACCGGCATCATGGCCATGATCGTCAAGGGAGCCGAGGTGACCGGCAACGTCTTTACTCGGCAGAAAGGCAGCGTCAACTCGCAGGGCATGCTTTTCTTCGATGTGCAGAATACCCGGGTCACAGGCAACGAGCTGACGGGAAACCGTGTCGGACTCTACATCGAGATGTCCCGGAACAACGTATGGGAAGACAATGACGTATCGTACAACTTCGTCGGCATCCAGCTGCTGGACTCCCAGAGCAACCGGCTCGAGAGCAATCGCTTCGTCTCGAATGTCATCGAAACGCAGGCGGACGGGAGCAAGGACAACGAGCTGCTCCATAATTATTGGGATGCCTTTCAAGGACTGGATCCCAGCGGCGACGGGATCAGCGATATCCCGTATGCGATGAATCCTTTTTTTCAAAGGCTGACGAAAGGAATACCGGCTTATCAGATTTTTTTCCAGTCTCCGGGCATGAGGTTTCTGGAAAGTCTCTTCACTGCGGATGCAGAGCAATGGACTCAGGATCGCGAGCCCAGGATGGAGCCTTCATTGCCATCAATCGCTTCATCCGATAGGCGGACGGATCCATGGAGAGTGGAGACGGGAATTGCCGGAGCGGCTCTGCTCGTCGCGGCTCTGATGATCATTACATTGATGGGGGTCAAAAAATCATGAAAAAAATCACGCTCATGCTGTTCGTATCCTTATTCACCATCTTGCTGGCTGCCGGTTGCGGCAAGCAAACCTATGAGCCGGTACCGATCGACGAGACGGTGGACAAATGCGCTATTTGCAATATGCAGATAAAAGACGACGCTTTCGCCACTCAACTGACGACAACCGAAGGCAAGACATTCAAATTCGACGATATCGGCTGCATGAACGAGTGGAAGGAGAAAAACGCCGATGCAAAGATCGGCGGCGAATTCGTCCGTGATTACAACGACAAAGAATGGATCCCTTACGACAAGGCCGCTTATGTGTACAATGCCGATTTCAAATCGCCGATGGCATACGGGGTTTACAGCTTCAAGGACAAAGCTTCAGCGGAAGCTTTTACGAAGGAACAAGGAAAAGGCCAACTCATGACAGCCGCCGACCTGGCTTCGCATGAGTGGACGCAAAACAAAACTCAGATGGGCATGGATATGGGAGAAGGACATTCTCACGACGAGGGCGGGGAGATGGATATGGGAACCAATGCGGGAGACAACGCGAACATGGGCTCCGATTCCCACTAAGCGATGAATATGCTGCATATCGCGCGCAGGGAAATCAAGCTCGGCTTCCGCAACCCTTGGGCCTACTCGTTTCTGGCGCTGTTCACCCTGTTCACCCTCGTTCTGCTGCTGATTCATGCCAGCAGCTCGATATCGGGCTACACAAGCACGACGGGCTCCATGTTAAGCTTGATTTTGTATCTGCTGCCTCTCATGACGCTGCTGATCGGTTCCTTTTCCCTGACAGCGGAAAAAGAGGAAGGGAGCTGGCAGCTGCTGTCCACCTACCCTCTGCGGACATGGTCGTTCATTCTCGGCAAATATGCCGGGCTCGCCATTGTGCTGATGACGGTCGCCGCCTTCGCTTACGGCGTGAGCGGAGTGGCCGGAGCGCTGGCAGGAGGAGGCTTCCAGCTTCAGACCTTGCTGCTGTTCCTGGTGTTCTCCGTCCTCCTGATTCTGCTCTTTCTGGCCGTCGCGCTGCTGATCGGGACTGCGGCACGCAACCGCTGGCAGGCGCTCTCTTACGGGGTCGCTTTCTGGTTTTTCACCGTCATCGGCTGGCCGGCGCTGCTGATCGCGGGACTTGGGTTTGTTCCCTATCTGTGGATCAAGCCGGCGCTGATTTTCCTGACGTTTCTCAATCCGGCGGAGCTGGTGCGGTTATTCGTCGTGGTGAAGCTGGGCGGCGGTTCTATCCTCGGTCCCGATTATTACAAATGGGTGGACGTCATGAGCGAGCCGCGGGGATCCATCCTTTTTGCAGCCGTATGCCTGCTCTGGATCGCGGCGGCGTCCGGAGTCTCAGCCTGGGCTTGGGAAAGGGGGCGTTCCCGTGGATGAACCTGTTCTTCGAATCGAGGGAGCCGGCAAAACGATCAAAGGCCAGACGATCCTTCGTCCTGTATCCTTGTCTTTGCAGAGAGGTGACGTTTATGCCCTTTGCGGCGGCAACGGGGCGGGCAAAAGCACGCTGCTGCGCATGGTGATGGGCATCCTTCAGCCGACGACAGGGCGGATTGAAGTGAACGGCCTCAGCTGGAAGGATAACCGCCGGTCCTACGCCGGGCAGTTGGGCTATATGCCGGACGACTACTCCTTTGCCAGAGGACTGACAGCTTGGGAGACGTTGAGCTTCTGGGCTTCGCTGAGGGGACTGTCCAGCGGGAGGACCGAGGAGGTCCTGGAAGAAGTCGGCTTGACGGGAGTAAGGAACAAGCAGGTCACCTCATTTTCCAAAGGCATGCGCCAACGGCTGCTGTTCGCTCAGGCGCTGCTTTCACGGCCGTCCTTGCTCGTGCTGGATGAACCGACCAACGGCCTGGATCCTTACTGGATGGATGCTTTTGTGGAGCTGGTGAAGAGGGCCGGCGAGGATGGCCATGCCGTGATATACTCGACTCATCAGCTGCCCGTCGCCGAAGCTTCCGCGAATTACGTCTTGTTCCTTCAGGAAGGATCGGCCGTCAAGCAAGGCGCTGTTTCGTCCTTTTTGGAGGAATACGGTCCAGGCGGGCTGCATGCAGCCTTCAGCGATACGCGCCCTGTATCCGGATAAGGAGGAATTATGAAAAGAGGCCGCATCATTTCTTTGCGAAGGCCAAAGGTCATGCTGACTTTGCTTCTTCTCGCCGCTGCTCTCCTTGTGACCGTCGCCACTATCGTCGACAACCGGCCGCAAGGGACGGACGCTTCGATCAAAGAAGGCTCGGCAGCTCCGGATATCGCGGTCAAGTCTCTGACCGGGGACAGCATCCGTTTATCCGACTATCGCGGCCGGGCGGTGCTGATCCACTTTTGGGCCAGCTGGTGCGTTCCTTGCGTCAAGGAGCTGCCTTTGATCAGCGAAGCAGCCCGCTCGGCTCTGGCTGGAAACACGACGGCCGTGCTAGCCGTCAATGTGGGGGAAAGCCGTGGAACGATCCATGAATTCATGGATGCCAATCATATCGACATGCCCGTATTCGTGGATATAACGGGAGAAGCGGTCAGCGCCTTTCGGGCAAAGGCGCTTCCGACTTCCATTCTTATCTCTCCGGAAGGGAAGATCGCCCGCATCGTCCAAGGCCAATTCCAAAGTGTCGCGGACATCGAGAAATCCCTAGCAGAGGCATTATGAATAACGAAAAATCCGCTTCGATCGAAGCGGGTTTTTCGTTTATCTTTTCATCGTGCTCGTTTGACATGAAAATGTTCCGTTTCCCCCGGAACCGGCAAGCTCGAATGCAGGCGAGGTCCAGATCAACGCCGTAGCGTTCAACGGCCGAAGAATCAATTTGAGCCTTGGGGAGGTCGGGGCGCCGGTAAGAACGGGCACGGACATGCATGCGCCGGAGCATTCGTCCTGATTGCGAACATCGCTTGCGCGAGCCCAGGAGCCGTAGTTGAGTTCCAGAAGGAAAACGAGGCTCTTTTTCGTGTATACTGAAATTAATCGAGAAAAATATATTGCAAACCGGAGGTTTAAAACTTGTCTATCGAATCAGAACACGATCTAATCGCTTTGCAGAGGATCGGCCGTATCGTCGCAATGGCCCGTGAGGAGATGCTGTCCTCTGTCGGGGCGGGAGTCACTACGGCAGAGCTCGACCGTATCGGCAAAAGGGTGCTGGATGAGCATGGAGCCGTCTCCGCGCCTGGTATCACCTACGGATTTCCGGGAACAACCTGTATCTCCGTGAATGAGGTTGTTGCGCATGGCATTCCAGGTCCTCGGGTACTGGAGGAAGGTGACGTCGTTAATATTGATGTGTCGGCGGAGCTGGGCGGATATTTTGCTGACACCGGGGCAACGATTGTGGTAGGAACCAGTTCGCTGCACAAGGAAAAGCTGTGTCAAAGCTCGCTTCGCGCGCTGCATCAGGGGCTTCAGAGGGCCAGGGCGGGTGCGAAGATCAGCAGCATCGGACGGGCGATTCACAACGAAGCCCGCAAGGACGGCTTTACCGTCATCCGCAATTTGTCCGGGCACGGCATTGGCCGCGAATTGCATGAGATGCCGGATAGCATTCTGAATTACTATGATCCGCGAGACAGCAGGCTGCTTACGAACGGACTGGTGCTTGCGGTGGAAACCTTTGTATCGGACGGAGCGGAGTTTGCAGATGAGAGCGCTGACGGGTGGGGCCTGCTGTTGCCGGACCATCACTACGCCGCCCAGTTTGAGCACACGATTGTCATTACCAAAGGTAAGCCGCTCATTTTAACAGCGGTGTAATGTAGCCTCGGATCTAAGAATATGAAAAAATCCAAGGCCATTACGGATGTAATGCATGGATGTGCGGCAGAGTTGCCATGGATGAACACGTTACTTTCGGACACAAAATAGAATTGAAACAAGATCACAATTTGACGATCCCTAGAACGGATTATGTCGTAAAGATGCTAAATTATGAGGAAGTACAACACGCAGATCGAATCCTGGGGACCTTTTGCCGAAGGCCGGAAGGACTTCTTTCTCAATCCAGTCTTGAAAGCGATCGGAGACCGGTATAACAAATCAATCGCACAGGTAGCTTTGCGGTTCCTGATTCAGCAAGCCGTCATGGTGATTCCCAAAACAAACCAGAGGGAAAAGAGAGCAGGCTGCAGCTATCTTGCGATCGATACTAGAAAGGGAACCGGATTTAAAACAGGGTGAAATTGCTAAAATGATGGGTCTTACTCAGGGGAGAATTTCGCAGTTAAGAAAATACATATAGGCAGAGGAAACCAGCGTAGGTATGGTGCATTACTAAAAACGAACAGGTCTTATCAGCGGACCATACTCTTTCGTGTGATTCAGTCAATATACGTATAAGTCAATAATATTTTACTTAAATTCCACTTGACGGATATTCGTTTACTCTGCATAATAAATTTTAGAATATTTTAACAACTATGAGCCGCCAGTTCTTATGGGATGTACCACATCGCATTCCATGCTTCTGGCGGCTTTGTCATGTTCGGTCAGCGTTCCGCAAATCGATAATGTGAGAGGAGCCAAGTAAAATGACAACGAATTATGAACCAAGCATGAGCTTTGGATTCAACATCACGATCGGGCTCGGCAATGACAACAAGGAAGTTAACATTACGGCGCAAGATCTGAACCATGTGAAAGAAAAAGGCTTGCATTTCCAACTGCCGACCGACACAGAGGTGGATCTCGGCAGTTTGAGCGACTTGATCACTTGGCTGAACGACAAGATAGGCGGAGTTGAAACCATTCCTACAGAGGTAGGTCCAGAATGGCCGGACACGATCAAAGAAATTTTTAACGGCATACTCAATACCAACGTTAAAGTAACCAGCCTCTCCATCGATCAGGACAAGCAGGATGCCGACGGCGATTACCCGCCGATGAAGCTGAACATGGCTCTAACCGGCACCGTATTGGATCCGGATACACATGAGCCGAAGCCGATTCCGATTATTGGAGACCTTTTCAGCGTATTAGGCGGAGGCATTTCCGTGAATCGTACATACACAACAACAACTACATAATCACAAAGCAAAGCAAAGGGCGATTTTCGACAATATCTGTTGGGAGTCCGCCCTTTCTTTTTATCTTCAGCCTTGTTAGGGGATAGAATAATGGATTACAATACGACGACGCAAGGCACGTTATATTTGTTATCCTTGATGGAATTCGACTTAGACTCAGGTTCTCCGGTCCTCCTTTACGGCGACATGGAAGTGAGTACGGGAAAGGAGCTTATTTTTACTGTACCAAGTAGAATACCCTGTGAACCGTCTACGCTCCATTCGGAATCCATAACAACGTCCGTTGACGATCCGTTGGGCATGACCGGCGTACGCTTGAACGAGTTCAAAGTAAGCGCAAGGATTTATAAGCTTAACGGCAGCGTGACGGCAGATACGACGTTCAAGGCAACGGCTACATTCCCAAGCCTTGATGCATTTACCTTGTCCGGTCTTATTTTGTTTGAAGCGTCTTCTCCGAGATTGGTCCGGGTCGAGTTATCCGCCGATCCGCAGTTGACTTTAACCGACTTCATTACTAAAGTGATTGGCGGTTCATGGGACTGGGCAGATGAAGTAACGAATCAATTCGCTTTTAAAAGAGGAGCTTTGTACGCTCTAAAACCTCCTCCCGATGCACACGATAATTATACCTATTCGTATAAAGACCCCGAGAACCCGTCCCAAACTATCAAGCTTAATCCCGGTTACTATGCCGAAGCCTTTCTGACTATTTTCGGAAACTATGACTTTGCCGTCTCTCTCGGTGTCAAAGAGAAGACGTTCAAGCTGACGGCCCGAAGCCTGCAGCCGTTCGATTTCGATTTTTTCGTGCTTAAGGATGCCGTTCTTGAGATATGCTCAACGGCGGGAGACAAATATTTCAAACTGGACACCTGCGTCGTCATTATGAACACCCCGATAGCTAGAGTCAGCGCCAGCTACGATTTGTCCCAAAGCGCGTTTGTCGGCAGCGTCAGAGTTCCTTTGCACTACGTCGAATTGCCTACCGGAAATGGAAGCAGCAGCCAGGAAGTTACGCTGGACATAGAGTTTACATGGACTCGGGGAACCGACTCAAACAGCGGATTCCACATTTCGAAGCTGAACGGGCTGCCGTCCAACACCGTGGACTGGATCAAGGATTACTTGTCTGTTCTCAACAGTGGAGACAACTGCCGGAAAATCGAATCGGATTGGCTCGACGGGTTGACGGAAACTTCGTTGAAGCCCGAACTGAACGGCAGCCCGAGAAAAAACGACAGCGGACTGATGGAAATTCCGCTCAAGCTTAACTATACGATTAAAGCCGGCGGTTCCAAAATTGCAAACAATGAAATCACTTTCACAGTCATGTTCGCCATCCCTGCCAGCGTGCATGATTTGCCGAACGCATTATGGACCTCCTTGGTTTCCAACTCACAGTCCGTCATCGGCGAAATGCTGCAGCAGGAAGATACATATAAGGCCATTGCCGAATATGCCGCGCTGAAGGGTGGCGCCAGTGCCGTCGCCCGCTTCATCTGCCGCGCCTTGGCTAAAGGGCTCGAGAAGCTAGCCAAGGCGCTGGCCGAAGCGGCTAAGAATTTGGTGAAGGGAACGCTCGCCGAATTGGCCGAATTGGCTGCGGCACTAGCTGCCGTAGCTTTGCTTGGGATTCCGGCATTAATCAGCGGGCTGGCAGACTTGTTTGAAGAGCTGTGGGATTGGCTGACGGGGAAAGACGAAGAGAAGGAGCGTCAAGCCAACGAACAGCTCGATGCGGCAAGGCAAAAAATTCAGGACGCTATCGACAAAGTGATGGCCGTTATTCGTCAGGTAAAATCGAATGTTCAGGTCCAAGGCTTAATCGTAGGCATTGCACCAAACGGCGACTATTACGCTGAATGGAAGATGGGTGGGGAGCCCGGCGGGGAGGCTGTGATCCAGTATAATTTCCAGCTGCTTCAAGGTGAAATCGGTTCCCAATCGCCGATCTGGGACGGGACCACAATAAAAGTGTGTAACAAGTTAAGGTACGACGTGCCTTTCGATAGCATCCCCCGGTATGAAAAGTACGGCATGAACGCATCTGTGAATGCTGTTGTCAAGAACCTTACGTTTATATATCCGGACACCGTTGCAGGCATTAAAGTTGCCATCGACCAATTGGCGGGCATCGATAACGACAAAGCCAAGGAATATGCCGACGATCTTCGCTGCCAGCTCGAGCAGTTAAAGTCTTACAACACGAACGGAGTAATAACGGATACGGTCTACGCCAAGGTGGCAATCCCGGATTATATGACCATCGGGCAAAGCCGGATTGGCCAAAACACCCGAATCCCTTAGCACGACTCACGATAAGCGAAAAAGGATGATGAACAATGGCCATAACGACCGTTCCGACGATCATTAAAGAACGGTATTATTCAAACCAGCTTTTGGGCGTCGAGGATTTTGAAAGAGAACGGGATTATCACGTATCGGAGCGTGAGCTGCTCGCCGTCTCCTTATGGGAAGCCGGTATACTGTATGGTTTGGCCGTGAGTGCGGTTGTGAACGACAACACCGGTGCGGTCAACATCTCCACCGGTGTTGCGCTAAATGCGGCAGGTAAGCTGATATCATTATCTAACAGGGCATCTTTTGCGGGTCAAGAAGTTACCGTGCAGTCCAATGTCGTTACGATTCACGCGGGGGCGACCGACTTTGCGGGGAAAACTTGGATTTTATCTATTGAACCGAATGAAGAGCCGATCCCACTGACGGATAATCAGCTCCAAAGCGTTCCCTTGTTAAGTTTGACGGAAGAAGGCAGCAGCTTTACACCCGGTCAAATTCCTCTTGCAAGGCTAACCGTTCACGCTGTCAACGAGTCCGCTCCCGCAGCCTATACGTTAGACATCGACACTTCGGTACATAAGCAAGTAACGTTGCAAGACGGGCGGCTTGGTGCCCTCCATGCCGGGATGATTCAGTCGGGGCAGCTTGATATCGCCCGGATTCCGAAATTAAGCGCGGATCAGATTGATTCCGGGCAATTTGCAGTTGAACGGCTGCCCGGCTTGGACGCGGACCGAATCGTGTCCGGCACGCTTAGTCCGGACCGAATCCCTACGCTTCCGGCGGACAAAATAAGAGGCTTAAACGGATCCGAGCTTACAACATACTGGGCGCAGAGCGTCGCTGTCTTGCCTCACGGAAGCGGTCTTAAAGCTTACCCTCTAGCTGCTGGCAAAGAGGAGGGAACCGTGATCGGGCTGCTACGTACCATGACGGACAAAGGCAATGTTTATTACTCGATGGGCATCGGCTTTCCGCAAACGCTGGTATCGTTTGTATCCAACGAGCTGATGTTCTCCGGGCTCAAATGTAACGTGTACTTGGATCGTCTACAATACAATCTTGCTGCGGAAGGCGGGACGGCCGAAGAGACTGTGACCGGCTTATCCTTTACCGGTGTGAGCGAGGCGTTCCAATTTTCTCTGCTGACGCCGGAATCCGAACTGCCTCCCGAACACCGAAACAAAATCATCGGCTTGGTCACTTACGGAACGCAGCGGTATCAAGGCTCAGCAACCGCTCCTTTAGGCATTGGAGAAATCGTCGCCAACATCCGTGACGCCGTGTCGCCGTTTCAGTATTGGGCTGTCGCCAACCCGTCTTTTTCACTTCCGACGGTGGAAACGTTGGCACAGCAGCTTAAAAACAACGGCTTGATCGCCCCTGATGCGGCTCCGATATTGGTAAGCCAAAAGCCTTTGCTTCATGCCAATGCGCTTTTGCTAATTGAACTGTTGGTGAAGGTGTTCCCCGAATCTGCCGCACAGCCCGCCCAAGTGGCTTGGTCGCTGAGCGCGGCACGCATTTCCGCTGCTCGCGCGAGCGCGGCGCTGGGTGTATTTTATAAAGGCAAAATCAGCATGCAGGATTTTATTACGCTCACAATCGGCTCCTTTCCGGCGCCATCGGTAAAACAAGTCGTTCTGCAGCTTCAGCAGCAAGGCAAAACGGCTCAAGAGGCGGTCGCGACGATTAAAGAAAGCGATTCGCAGTTCGACACTCAGCCTGTGCAGTTAGGCATCCTGCTGCGAGTCTACTTTACGGACAGCTCCAATACGCCTTTGCTGATGGCGCAAACGTTCTTTAACGCAGGGTACAAGGACAAAGAGGCATTGTCGGCAGCGCTGGCCACATTGTTCCCGCAGTCGGCCCCAAATGACATTCGGAACGCCATCGATTCGGCATTCAACAAATCGTAAACATGAGGGGCGGGAGAGAATGGACCCGAAAATCACGCTGAACGAAGCCTTGTATGTATTCCGGCCCTTAATACTGCCGTCGGGCGGTGCTCAGTATCCAGCTATCATTGAAGCCGATGCTTTCGCAATCTCAACGGAGCATGACGCAGCGGTTGAAGCCATCTCTTACCAAGCATGGTTGCTGCGCCTGGCGTTTCCGCAGAAGGAAGCCGCCGACATTACGCAAGCGATTCACGAAGCCTACACTTCGCTTACTTCCGTTCAGATGACGCTGGTTTTGAAGCATGGCGAGCCATATCCCGTTTTCCCCGATTTGACGCCGGAAGCCACCGCTTCCGTGCTGATCCGGCCGGAGGTCGGTTATGGCCAGCCGCCGGCTGTTGCCCAAGCGCTTCATTTATCCGGTGTGTTTCCAGAATTGCCTCATGCGTTAGATACCGCGAAGGTACTGAAATCGGCGCATGTATTTCCTCAACTGGATAAGGAAGCGATGAAGAATGCACTGCTGTCGGCCCAGTTCAATGAAACTGAAATCGCTGAAGCACTCGCTGCGCTGTATCCCGATCCGATCGTGCTGCAGCCGCCTTCAGGGTTATCCCTGCAGTATGCGGCGATTCAACAGCGAGTCGACGCTGCATGGCAAGCCTCCGTGCTTCCTCCGGCTTTACAGGGGAAGACCGCGTTATATTCCATCCGGCTCTTTTCAGCCAATTACACGTTTCAGACTGCTGTGCAAATGGACGGCCTGACGAATCCAGCAGCACAATTAACGCTGGATAACGGTCAGCCTTTTGCGGAAGGAGATCAATATTCAGCGCAAGTGAAAGTTACAGTGGAAGGCTACTCAAGCGACTGGAGCACACACAGCAGCCCGGTGACGATTATCGGCCTTCAGCCGCCGCAGCAAGTAGCGATCGCTGCACAATCGGATTCTACGCTTCTGCTTTCCTGGAGCCCCTTGGCGGGAACAACCGATTTTCAGATCCGGGTCACGAACGAAGCGGGTCAACCGATCGACCTACAGCCAAATTACGCTATATCCGGAAACGAAGGAAAAGTAGACATGACGCCTCTTCCGCGGCCTGCACGTTATAACGCCCAAGTGCGCGGCATGTTCCAAGTACAAGCGGGACCTTGGTCTGCACCGGTTCCTTTTACCATTGGCAAATCCGGTCTGGCAGCCAACTTCAGCATTAACCCGCCGCAGCTGCAAGGGTTCGGCATGGTCCATAGCGACGGTGCCTTTGAAAACGATCATATTATGTTAGGCATTAGCCAAAATGTAACTCTTTCCTTCAATTGGGACGCCGTAGCCCATACATCGGACACCGCAGCCTTATCTTTAAGCGCGCTTGTATCCAGAACATCGGAAGGTGAAGGGTATTCGCCCATTACTATTTCGGTTAACGGAAATACCGTCATCGCCGACTACACGATTCCGGGCGGTGGTTACGGAGCTTATCCCAATTTCTTCATCATTCCGCCGGTCTATCTCTTTCAAGGAGTCAACCAGTTGCAAATTCAGACTTCCCCGGCTGCTCGAACCTACTTGTGGCTGTATAACTTAAACTTGAATATCTTTCGTTACGTTCAAGAAAACGATGTCGCGGATTTCTCGAAAAACCCGCCGGCAGTAAACCAAAATCTGCGGCTGATCGAGAATAGTGGCAAGTTTGCGGGCGATCATATCCTGATTGCAAATAACGGCCGCGTTGCCGTTGAGTTCGGTTCGGGCGACTTTCAGAATCAATTCGGCCACACCTTGTTTTCGGTCTATGGGCTTGTATCCAGAAGCAGCGAAAGAGAAGGGTACTCTCCCATTACGTTAACGGTAAACGGCCAGCCTATCGTATCCAAATTCACCGTTCCAGGAGCAGGCTTCAGCCCGCATCTGATTCAATTTGTGATCCCTTCGTCACAGCTGGCTAATGGGACGAATACAGCCCGATTGCAGGTCGCTTCTGATGCACGAACGTTCTTTTGGCTGTATAACTTGCAAATTACTAGACTCACGTATTTTCAGGAAACGACTAGCTGCAATCTGTCGACAAACCCGCCGGCTACCCACAACGTATCGGTTCAACGCAATGACGGGAGGTTCGCAGGGGATCATTTTGCCTATGATCGAAACGGCACCTTCCAAGCGTCAATGGAATTTCAACAAGGCTACGCTTTCCCGGTTGTTGTCAACTATAACGGACTCGTTTCCCGAAACCGCGATCAAGCAGGAAACGCGCCGGTTGAAATCAGCTTTAACGATCAGCCGCTTGCTGCCAATTACAAGTTTCCCGGCGCGGGATTCGGTTATGTCGACAGCTACTTCGCGGCGGAGATTCCGATTCTACGTCCGGGCACCAACACAACTTCATTAATTGTGAATGCCGACTCGGTTACTTTGTTTTGGCTCCGAGGGCTAAAAATCTATCAATTGCAAGGCGGCGATGGACTATGAGCGCGGAATAGTTATTGGGTATTGGTTAGGATACGAAGCGGAGGCAACAAGCTGGAGGAAGTTCCTGCAGAGGTCGACATTGTCGCTTTGGCGTTCGGAGTAACGTATCCCGGAGATTCGATCGCAGCGGATTTCTTGACAAGCAAGCACTCTCGGGAAGAAATCGTGAACGGCATTGCCGTTCTCAAAGCCAGGGGCCAGAAGGAATGCCAATCATATCGACATGCCCGTATTCGTGGATATAACGGGAGAAGCGGTCAGCGCCTTTCGGGCAAAGGCGCTTCCGACTTCCATTCTTATCTCTC
>NZ_JBKFAO010000013.1:0-114048 GCF_053345695.1 Paenibacillus sp. D51F
CGTCCTGAGCCAGGATCAAACTCTCCATAAAGGTGTTTGACTTGCTCATTTATAACGTTGACTTGCTTCACTCGTTGTTCAGTTTTCAAAGAACAAATTTCCATGTCGCTTTCAAGCGGCGACCTTCATAATATATCACAGTCGCCTAGATTAGCGCAAGCATAATTTTTCAAGATTTCTTGAATCCCTTGATAACACTGCGTTTTTCTCTGTCCCTCTCGAAGCGGCGAGATTTAATTTAACACATGCATCAAGGAGCCGTCAAGGGCTGTTCGACATTTTATTGATATTCTGTTCTTGTCGTCAGCCCCCGAAGCGGCATTGCCTTATTGCTGGCGATGAACACCTGCTGCTCCCGCCGTATAACCGATAATCCGCAGCGGAACTTCCGCTTTCTTTCGAACGCCGTTTTCATACTGGACCTCGAATTGAACGGAATACAGGCCTTTCTCCAAACCCGAGTCCAATTCCCCCCACTGGGCGTGGTGCATTTCTCCGCTATAGACAGTATTGGCAAGCGTAGGCTTAAGCACCGTTCTTGTCTCCATTATGCCGCCGTCTTTCCCGACAGCCCGTAGATAAGCAGTTACGTAACGCACTGGCGCCGGAGAAACATAACCATAGACGATCCACTTCTCGCCCGCGTAGAAATCCTTTGGATTTCCGCTGATTGCATGGCCTGCATCGGCATGGATACGCCGCCATTCCGATGTATGTTCAATATCGCCAGTCAAAGTGAGCGGCAGGACTTGGATCTGTTTGGTTATCTCGCTTTGAAGTTTGCCGTCGCTCACCACAAGCCGAACGCGGTACATCCCTGGCTCCGCCGAAATAATCGTCGAAGCACTGTTCACAATGGTACGTTGCCCGGATGGGCTGGCAATCTCCCACGTTTCCGTAAGCGGATCCCCATCAGGATCAGAGGAGCGATCCAGCAGTACCAACGAGTCCCCTTCATATGTAGGTTTAGGCGACCAGTCAAATTCGGCGATAGGCGGTCGATTGGGCTTGATCCAGAAATAACCGGGATCACTCCATGCGCTCCAGTCAAACCCGTCGAAAACGCGGACCTGTATATACATATAGACACCCTCGGGCAAATCGGAATTCGGTCTCCAGCTATTGGCCGTGCCTGGCAGGACAGAGGAATCGAATAGCTTCTCTCCGCCATACCGGTAAACGATAAGTTGAAAACGAGTTTGGACATCTTGATCAGAATCGGAATAAACAAATCGGAATAAGGGCTTCCGTTCCATCATCTCGGTTGGCTTAAGCTGATCCTTGCTCGCCGGATCGGCAAGCATGACAGACGGCAACCGATTAAGAATGGTTACCTGTTTTTCCATCTGGGCCTCAGACCCGCTTGAATCCTGCACCAATTGACGAATGCGGAACAACCCGAGACTGCTGAACGTTTTTTGCCAGCTCGTACGAGAGCTGCTGGCTATCGATTCCCCGCCGTTGGTCGTTGCATTTCGCAAATACCAAGTATGAGGGAGATTCTCCCGACTTCCGTCCTCCTTGTCATAGGCAGTGGAGTCAAACGTGATGGAAACGCCACGAAAAGTGCTCATGTACGTTTGATTGAATCCAGGAATCGGAGGAGTGTTGTGGGCAGGTATAACCCCTATGTTCACCGTCTGAATGGAATACGCTGACCAAGCCCCGTACTCATCCTTGACGGCCATCCCGACTTCGTAAATTCCTCTTTCTTGAGGTGTGACGAGTTTCTGATAGACGGTTTCCCCGGATGGCGTCACATAGTAGAACTTCTTCTCCAAGATTCCCTTTGTCGTCCAATAATCGATGCCAGTATTCTCCGTAGAGAAGTTAGTTGAACTAACATATCGGTCCGGATCATAGCTGCTATCGGTCCAGATGACCTTTCCATCCGCTGCAGGCGATACCGTGAACTGAGAAACCGGGCGCCGGTGAACCGTCACCTTTTTGATGAAAGGATTCGAATCTTTACGGTATTCTCCGAATCGATCGTCCGGATAGCGGTAATCCGGATGCGGATCGTCCTTTGCCTGCAGCCTGACGAGGTAATCCCCCACCTTATCAAAAGTCAGCTGCTCGGATTCAAACGTGCGGCCGTTGAGAGCCGACAAGCTCTGATTATTCAGGAATCTTGGCGTGTGTTCAAAGCTCCATAAGTAGGAGCCCGCTCTAGGATCGCCTTCCGGATCGAAGAACTGAATGTTTTCATACTGCACATCAGCCCGCGCCGTGCCTTCATCCCAAATGGCATAATCCGCAGACCACTCCACTTTGTTTTCGACGGCCTTGTAAGTCAGAGCGCTGAATCTGACATAGGCTTTGTTGGCGTAGTATCCGAACTTGCCCTCTGTAAACTGGCCGTCTGTGGCGCTTAGAGTGGGAATGTTGTTCAGGAACGCTTCGATATTATTGCCTACTGTCTTGACCTTCAATCCGTAGCTGACATCCGACTGGAAAGGGTAGCTGCCGCTCTGCAGGACGGACCTGGATCCATTCACATACTTGACCAGATCGAACGAGTGTCCATCCGTCTCTATCGCGTACCGGTTCCGTGGATCCTGCATGCGGAAGCTGAATCCCATGCTCTCCTGATCAACGTCCACATCCGTCATGCGAAGACTGAATTTCATCTCCGCATCGTTCAGCGAAACGTCGGATACCATCTGTCCGTTCGTGAACGTTTGTCGTGCGAGTGGACCGGTCGTAGGATTACCTACGGCCATATAGACGTAAGGAATTTTTTGCGGGTAGGCAGGTTCCAAGACTTCAAACAGCACCCCGTTGCCTGTGTACTCTCGGAAAAATGCGCATCCGTAAGCATTGCAGTCGCCGCCGGTGTTGGCATTATCCGCTGTAAGGGTCGTGTTGCTTCCCGTCCTGTTTCCGTTCCAATCTAGGAAAGTGCTCGTTCCTGCGGGGAGCTGTTCCTTGATTGTGCCATCCCGCATGCTCAGCCGCAGCACGCTGGATTCAATGTTTGTCGATCCCCCGTTTTGAACAAGAGGGACGTATAAATCATCCGTCGATGGCGACATCGTCATTGGATGATAATTCAAGGTCGTCATCCCCCGGTAAAACCCGACCTGGTTCCTGTTTAGTCCGGCTTCTCGATTGATTTCATTCAGGTACTTCTTCCAGACTAGATTCATGTTGGAGTCGTATTTGTTAACCGTTAAGTCCAGGTAAGAGTGAATCGGGTTCCATGTCTGTCCTGAAGTAATTTTAGTGCCATGGCCTTCATACGTGTATGTGTTCCCATATGGGTCGGTATACCATTCATCCGCAATATGATAATCAAAGCCGGTCCAATACGTTCCCGGCCTTAATGGTACGGATTTGATCGTTCCAAGACGCTTCGGAGATAAATCAGGACCAAGCTTGACGAAGTATCCTGCATCCCCGCCGTCAGGCAGCGTGTAGTCGGAGGAATGATTATTGTAGAAGCTGCTAAAAATGATGGTTCCGTCATTTCCGGAACGGGATATTTTCCATTCGTCAAAAGATCCCCATGACTTGTCTCGCTCTGCTACGGTTCCGTCAAAGCTGGAGGTGAAGCTTCTTTCCTTGACGAGTTGTCCAGTTGCTACATTGTAGGCAGCAACCCTTACTTCTCCCTGAGCCGTCTGGATTAGATACAGGTAGGTTCCCGATACCGTAAACCACTTCCGGTAGGCATTGTCGATGGTGATCATGTACTCATACGGGCTGCCATTCGTCCATTTCCGTTTAGGGGAATAGGGATTGCTGTAATCCCACACGACAGGCGATAACTTCTTTGGATTTAAGCCATAGATCGTGTAGCTTGAGCCTTTGTAGCCAGAAAAAATCGTGAGTTTCTTCGTTGAATAGACTTGAGGCAGGAAGTGATTGTACAAAATGTTGCCGTCACTTCTAACTTGCATTAGTTCGTTGTCTTTATCTAGGATGATGTCATTAAAGGTGTTCTTGTTCGTGAGTGCGCGCCAAGGCGAAAGGGAGTTGGGTCCGAATCCATTGTCGGCTTGCGTTCCCATTGTCCAAAATACAGTGTCATTTCCTGTTGCTCTATTCATTTCGTATCGGTTCATGTTGTTCGCTGCCCCGCCGAAATTGCGGCCTTCGCCACCGACCAAGCTGCCGCCGTCAACACTCCACAGCTTGAGCTTGTCGTACACCTGTTCCAATGTGTTCGGGACATAAACAGGCCATTCGAGCATCTTCTCCGGACGAATAGTCGTGCTGGCGTCCAGATCCGGCTGCGGGTTTTTGCCTTTGAGATCGAAGGATACCTCTGGAGCATTGTTCACGATATTCAGCGTAAGCGTGGGCTGGGTTTGATTATCTGTATTGCCTGTCAGACCGTAGTCCTCGGTTACTTCTGTCCAAAACAAGTACTTGCCGACCTTGCTGCCGGCAAAAGTGACTTGCTTCAACGTCCCGGTTAATGTCTGCCAAGGATCATCTGCAAAGCCATTGTTCAGCGCGTCATATTTATACTTATATTTTGCTGTCACAATCTCATCGCCGTCAGGGCTGTATGACTTATTCAGAATGATATTGGGTTCGTTTCGGATTCCAAGTGTCGGCACATCTAGCTTGGCCACCGGCGGTATATCTGGCTTCACCGTAATATCGCAGACTGCCGGGGCATCGGATCTCCGTCCTTTTGTATCATAGACAGCCAGTTGGACCTGCACGATGATATCCTGACCGGTCCCATTCGCATAACTGGTTAACTTGTTCTGCCATTCGTCGCGGGAATGATCGATCGGTGTCCCATCTGGACTATAGCTGCCACTGGAATCAAATGAGCTGCTTGGAATGAAATGATTTTCAATGACCGTAGCCGGGCATTTGATGATTGGGATGGGACTTCGCGAGAGAACATTTATGAAGGTGCTGGCCTCTGCGGTTGCTCCCCATTGGTCGCGGCCAGTTCCGTAGACCGTATGAGTGCCTTTCTCCATTCGAACCTCGTACATGCCCCATTCATTTGTCGGGTACTTGCCATTTAAGCTTTTGATCCATGGCGTTCCTCGGGTGTAATCGAAACCGTCAAAGATGAAGTCATCCCCGTCCGGATCATTTGGGGTAGGGATTGATGGATCTTGAATAACGACAAGATCAAGGATATCTCCTTCCATAGCTTGACGAACAGGCTTTGTCGGTTCGCCGCGCTTTACCCAAGCAATTTTGAAGGTTGGTGGATGGTTGTTCTTTGGCCCTTTGACTTCGAGGGGCTTCGGGCCGATCCAATCGGTTGCTCCGCAATCGGTTAATACTTTCATATAGACCTGATGATTGCCTTGCCCGATTGCTCTTGGATAGTCTGACCGGGTATAGGACGTATCAGAATAACTGCTGAACCATCCGGTGACGCTTTCGTTGCTGCCGCGGACGTATTTGTACATGTGACCGGTATACGTGCAGCTCCCCAGCTGCAGATCCTTCGGGTGGACTGTGAAGCTATCCCCGTAATCAATTGAAGAGGGCAGGACGTCAAAATCGGCCTTGATCTCTTTGTTCGGAGTTGGCGTCGGTGTCGGAGTTGCACCAGGCGTAAAGGTGCGCTGAACCGTGTTGTTGTTCTCATTGGATTCATCGATGACAGCTCCACTATCTACTGTGAGCTTGAAGGTCTTAGAGGTATTGGCTGTGAAGGTGCTCGTGAACGTCAGGCTGGCCGATTCACCACTCTTAATTGATGGTTTGATATCGAGCTTGAGTGTGGCTCCTTTTTCGTCCGTCACCTTTACATTGAAGGCTTTATTGATATCCAAGCCCTCGTTATGATAAGTGGCCGTGAAGGTCGCTGATTTGCCGACCTCGATGGCAGTTGGGCCGGTAATGTCGTCAGCAATCAAATCTGGTTTAGTTGGGGTTCCTATCCTTTCGTATGTAACAGTTACCTCATATTCCAAAAGATATGTCACACCAGACCAAACTGTATTTGAATCAAGTAAATAATCTCTACCTTGAACGTTTCCGCCAAGTGAATTATCAACGCGGTAATCAATTCCTTCAAAATTATAATTTGCACTCAGTTGTTTGTGGACTTTCAGAAAACCGTAACCGTCAGCGCCCTTTCCTTTATAATCTATAACTAGACCTCTAGTGCTCGGGGTAGCTTGAGTAATATTAATTGATTTCGGATCAATTTTAGAAATTGACACTTCCTCTTGTGAGGCTGTAAACATTGAATCAGGTGGGGGTATTTTATCTGACCATGAAGCAGCGCTCCCATCAGAATATCTTAATTCCAAGGGGATGCTCTTTCCGCTATTATCTGTGCTTGGAATTAAACCTGGATATTGAGAAACCCCGCCAGTAATGGTTTCCGATGGCGCACTCCATATGAAGTCTCCTGTAGAGCTTTTGCCAGTCCTCCAATTCCTACCACTTGAATCTCTCCATATAGAAAAATACATAGTGGAAATTCCTGCAGAATCAACGTTTATTGGGTCACCATTGATTTGAGGTATTTCAATCTTCTTTATTGCTTTATTGTACGAACCAAGTTGCCCTTTTTCTAAGCCATTTTTTTTGATTGAATATGATTTCACGTCGAAGCTTTGATATTGGGGAACATTAATATTGAAGTCATTGATTATCTGGCTCGGATAAAATTTTTGGTATCCAGGATTATTGGTTGAACTGAATGTACTGGTAAATGTATCTGAAGATGCAGCTGAGACTGGTTGTGAAAATACTGAAATATCAGACGTAATAAATGAAAGAAGTAAAAGGATTACGAAAAAGTTCTTCAATTGTTACCACCACCGAAAATCCGTCCTTCTTTTTCTAAATAAATCTTATTTTGCTTATTGGACCAATCAAAGTACAAGAAAGGCCAATTACCGTTTTTAATATTGGTAAAATCCTTTTTATCTATGGTGACGAGATGCCATACTTCGGTCGTGCTGTTTTTTTGTGCTTTCAAGGTTTGAAGTTTATTTAATTTAGATTCGGAATTTGATGGGTAAATGGCTGCGAAATTCATATAAGGATTACTTATCATCTCTCTGAGGTAGCGTTCAGTATTTTGTAATGTATTTGTAGCAGTCATAACTACATTGAAAGCTAATAGATAATCGTTGCTCCAACTTTTACCATCTGCTCTGATAAGACTCGGCACTAGATTTCTGTAAGGACTATTTTTGTCAGCTAAATCTATTACGAGCATTTGCTTAAATGTACCTTTAGCATAAGGGGAGATATCTTCTGTGAATGGAAATGGTCTAATCATGGATGTTTCCCACATTGTTTCGGCATTTATTCCTCGATAAGCAACCTCTGCATAGGATGCTGCTCGTTTGTCTGCAGGAAGATTCCCCCCATTTAGAACCGTAAGCACACGATCCACAATAACCGTTGCCTGAGCGCGTGTAGAATTTTCTTTCAAGCCCAGCTCGCCGCCGGTTAGGCCGGACAGGATTCCGCGCTTCGTTGCTTCATAGACCAACTGCGTGTCGCTAGTCTTTGTATTCCGCAACGTTTGATCAACGGCCCTTACTGTAATGCGCGCCATTTCCTGGCGGCTGATCGGCTGAGTCCAATTTCCATTAAAATCGGATGTATTGTGTATGCCAGCTTCTACAGCTGCGCTTACATACGGCGTGTACCAGGGCTTGCCGGATAAGTTCGCGGGGATATCCAGTTGAAGGGAGACATCAACAAGCTTTAAGAATTCAGCCCGGCTGATCTCTTTATTGGGTTTGAACGTGCCGTCTTCGAATCCATTGACCAGCCCTTCCGAGATGAGTTTTTGAATCGAGCTGTAATACCAGTCGCTGGATTTCACGTCCTTAAAGGAAGCACTGGCGGCAATAGATGGAGCTGCCTCAATCGATGCTGAAACGGAAGAAAGGATAAGAGCTGCAGCTGTTAGACAGGTGGTCAGTTTGGATAGTTTCATTTAATCCGCTCCTTAACATTTGTTATAATCTTGCTGTTTCCTATACCTATTTGTGTTTGGTCTTATATGACTTGATCGGGCGATAGAGCAGCGACTTACTCTCATTGGTAAAATGGATGCTAGACTTTGTCCTTCCTTTATCATTTGACGGAAATATGCATAGCCGTCCGCTTTTTAGGAATAATACAGATTAATAAAATGGGTATAGTAGTTCCACTGTAGGTAACTGTATTGGTGTTCCCTGTTATAATTAAGCCAACACTAGGAAACGTTCTTAATTGCCATCTAGGAAAAGTGAAAGGTACAAAAATTTTATCGTTGTTCCCAAGCCTGCTCCGCAATAACCATCGATCTGGTCGAGCTGATGGATTCATACATGATCAAACCCGAACCGGCGAGCATAACCATAGCCGACAAAGTAATAAACACCAACCGAACCATGTTGCATTCCTCCAAAAACGTCTTTTTGCCTTATATCGGGAATTTTAATGATTTATTCCATATCCAGAACAAAAAAACACCCGTCCCAGCATCAGCTGCGGACGGGTGCTTCCCGATTCCAAATCATTCATTTCTTCCTATTATATCCATGTGGAATCATTAATCAACAACAAATTTAACTCGGGAGCTTGTATCTCAGCTCAAGCTCATCGGATTCACTAGGATCGGCCATGACAGCGACTTCCCGAACATAACCTCGCTGAACGAGCTTCTGCAGGATGATTGAAAGATCCACATGAAGCCCGTTCATGGAAGGATGGCTCGTCAGTTCCATGATGCTCCAAGGCTCCTCCCTCGTCTCCAGAATATGAAAGATCAGAGCGGAGCAGGACCGCATTTTGCTCATGATCGAAAACTCGCAAGCGAGAAGCACGAGCTGAATGCGCTGTTCAAGCGTCTCCGGACTCGACGTAAGCTCCTCATACAGCTTATAAATACCCGGATGGAATCTTCTCATCTGCCGCCAAACGGAAGGCTCCGGATGGAGTCCCGCTTCAATCAGCTCCATATGGGCATAATGATTCAGTGTTTTGATGATATCGTTATGAGCATCGAATTGAAACCCGTCCGAAAGGTTTTGCTTGGCTTGAAGGCATGATTTCAAAAAAGCCTCATACTCCACAAGCAGCTTCCGCTTCAAGAGCTCATCCGGGAATTGGCTGATGCGTGCCTTGATCTGTACGAGGAAGCTTTCCTTGTCGAAGACAACGTCTCCTCGAAGCAGCCATTCGATGATCTTGCTGTCACTCCCGTTGGAAACCCATTGCTCCAAGCCCACGCAGGTTGTCCGGCGGATCATGACGCGCTGCCCTTCCATTCGCAAATGTTCGATCGATGGCTGATTGCATGCCGAGCTCGTGATGACGAGCAGCAGCAGGTCCAACCCGTCGATCTGCGGATGAAACGGATAGGGATGAGAGACAGACACAAGCCCGATCACTCCTTCTTCAAACTGGAGCATACTCGAAACGTGTTTTTTCATAAGTTCCAAACGGTTATCCCCCATATAGCTTCCACCAGAAGTTTCCGCTATAATATTAGTCTGTAGGGTATGATTCGACAAAAACAGGCGGTTTCCTGCCTTGCTTACAAGAAATCGGGCCGCTATGCCCGAGCCAATGAAAGGGAATGAATTCGAGTGCTACTTAAATCCAGCAAGATCAACGAGTTCCGCCTCTGGGGGCTTGTCCTCATCCTTGTCGGCATGGGGGTTATGATTCTTGGTACAGCTGGCATCGTTTTCTGGGGCCAGACCGGCAAAGTGATTGCCGCCGTATTCATGGTTATCGGCATGATCGCCCTGCTCGTCAGCGTCGGCATCTACTTTTGGGCAGGCATGCTCTCGACCAGCGCGGTCATGCTCATCTGTCCGGAATGCGGACGCCAGACCAAAATTCTTGGACGCACCGACCGCTGCATGTACTGCAAGACGATCCTCACGCTGGACAAAGATATGGCGACGCACGGTCTGGACAGCGAAGAGGAGCTTCCTGCCGCTGCAGGCAAGACCGATTCGGGACCGGCGGCAGCCGCTCCGCCTTCGTCCCAGGCCTGAATTTCATAAAAGCCCTCCGCGCAGCGACTTCGCTTGGAAGTCATGGCGCCGAGGGCTTTTTTGATCGTGATTAAAGCGTCCTTGAATCAAGATGGATTGCTGAGGCCGTTGTGGATGACAGACCAGATATCATCCGCCTGGAAGGAGCGGCTCCATGTGGCCACGCCTGCCAATCCGTATTTATGGACCAAGGCGATGCGCGCCTCCAGGGAGACTTTGTCTTCGATCCATATCCGGCTCAGCCCTCCTTCTATGGGGTACTGAACGTAATTCTGGCCCGTTGACGGATCAAATTCCGGCTTCAGCTTATTCGTAGCGATCAGCTCTCTGATCTTGTTCATTCCGACAGCCTTCGACGATACTTTCACCGACCCGTCCGAAGCGGTTTTCTCCGTCCAGATCCGCGTGTATAGAGGCATGCTCAAAATAAGCTTGGAGCCAGGAATCTTATCTTCTTCCAGCAGCCTCAAAATCGAATTTTCCACCCAAGGCAGCGATGCGACCGAGCCCGACTCGGGACTGGATGCCCAATGCTCGTCATAGGCCATGAGCATCATGTAGTCGACGCTTTGAATCAATTCGGCCCGGTCCAGGAACAAGGACCACATTTCGCTGTTGGACTTCGGCGTCACATCAATGGAAACGACAAGACCCTGCTCATGCAGCATCGGCGTCAGCTCGCGCATGAATTGAACGAGTGCACCTTTGTCGGAAGTCCGTACATTTTCGAAATCGATGTTGATGCCTTGAAGCTGGTACATTTTGGCGTAGGCCAAAAGCTGTTGGATCATGGAAAAGCGGGTCTCGACATTGGCCAAAGCTTGAGTCGTCCGTTCCGGATCAAAGCCGTTGCTGAACAGCGCCCACACCTGGATACCCTTGCTTCTCGCCCATTTCGCATAGTTGGCATCCGCCTTGCTGCGGATTTGCCCGGCTCCGTCCATTAATTCGAACCAGGTGGGGCTGACGACGTTGACCCCTTCCATGGCGGGGAACTTGGCCGGATCGGGAGCCGCGTTGTACACCGCTTCCCAAGTCATATTGATTTTTTGTCCGGTCGATTTCCACGCCAATTCAGGCTGCTGTTCGACAGGCTCCTGGGTCGTCTGCTTGTCCGACAGCTGCAGCTCCGATTTGCGGGCATAACCGCTGTACCCGCTTGGCCCTTGGACGGAGTACCAATCTCCTTCTTCCTTCCAGACCGTGAGCTTGCCCTCCAATGGAACCTTTTCAATATAAGCGCTATGGATGCTCGGCTCGTTGCGGACAGCCATCTCCTTTTTGCCAGGAATCGCATACTGGACGCTGTCGCCTCCCTTGGCAAGCGTCACGGCTCCAGTCGCCGGCGATACTTGCGCTTGGACGCCGTACAGCGTGTTCAGCGGAGTCAAAGGCACATAGACGATGCCCTTCCGGGTTTCCGGTGCGACAGCCAGCTTGAACGGCTTGCTGCCAAGCTTGGCGGTGAGAGTATCCGTTTTCATCCTCAGCACTTGACTGCCATTGGTTAAAATGATGGATTCCGAATCGGCTTCATAGCGAATCGGAATCTCGCTTCCGAGCATGGAAGTGACGGCTTCGATCGGCAGCTTGATCTCATCGCCTTCCAGCAGAGCTCCCGCTTCCATGAAATGGCCTTTATAAAACAGCGGATGCTCGACCGAGAACACCGGCGTCTCCTGTTCGTTGCTGGGCATAAGAAGCTGATATCCTGCCCATGCTCCTGCCATGATACCGATACATACACAAAATCCCAGCAAGCGGCGAAATCCTCTTCCCTTGCGCCTGCCCGCAGAGGTCATGCCCCTTCTCATTGCTCACACTCCTTGCGTATACAAAGATTAGACGAATACGGAACGCAAAAAGTTGATCGACTCCTCTCTATGAGTCTATTAAGAGAGGGCTATATTCATGCAAATAAAAAAAAACCGTTTGGAAGCATCGCTTCCAAACGGTTTCAATTCACGGTCGTTTTAGCGCATTGCGTGCATACCCCGTAAATTTCCATTCGATGTCCTTCGACACGGAATCCGGTCTCTCTGGAAGCGGCTTGCTCCACCTCCATGAGAGGGGGATGCTCAAAGTCGACGATATCTCCGCATACTTTGCATATGGCGTGATAGTGGTCGGACAAGTCGGCATCAAACCGGCTGGAGTCATCCCCATAGGTCAGCTCCCTGACCAAGCCTGCCTCGACGAACAAACGCAGGTTGTTGTAGATCGTAGCGACGCTCATGCTCGGGAAGTCGGGTGACAAAGCTTTATAGATCTCGTCCGCAGTCGGATGAGTCATGGAATTCATCAGAAACCCAAGTATCGCGTGACGCTGCGGGGTCATGCGGACGCCGCTTGCCTTCAGCTGCTCCAGAGCTTGCTCAACGCTGGCTCCCATTCCCGATCACGTCCTTCGTAGTTTATAGTTGTATTTACTTTGTAGTAGTTCTATTGTAAGCCTGGATTTTACGTTTTGTCAATGAAGAGGCTTCCATCCAAGTTTTCTCTTTCGATGGGCCTATGCGGTTTCATCCGGGACCAGGATAAGAGGTAATCCGAATGTCGCTGTTGGCATCGACCCGGATCCGGTACGTACCGAGCCCGATTTGGCCTTTAACCGTCTTTTTCTCGATTTGGAGAGGAAGCTCGGCACGGATCGTCCCGAAGGTAACCGATCCATCTACCGTATAAGAGCCGTCCGCCGGCAAGGATAAGAGAATTTCGCCAATGGAGCTGTTGATGTCCCAAGTGCCCCCGACGACAGAGCTTGCCAGGCTGATTTCTCCATTCAGCGTATCCGCCTGCACGCTCCCGCTGACTTCACGGACATGGATGAATCCGTTCCTCGTCTCGAGCAGCGCTTCACCACGGACATCGTTGATGTCCAGATTGCCATTGGCCGTGGAAGCGGTCAGCTTGCCATGGATCGACGAGGCTGAGATCGCTCCTTCCTTGGCCGACAACGCCGCGTCTCCGGTAATTCTCCGGGCCTTCACCTCGCCGTTGCTAGTGCCTGCTTCCAGCGGTCCGGTCAAATCCATCGCTTCGATGGAACCGCTGCGATTGCGTACGACAAACCCGCCGGTTGCGCGGATGCCGCTTAGCTTGACGGAGCCGTTGCCCGCATTGAGCAGGAATTTGACCGATCTCTCAGGAGCAGCGGGAGGAGGAGCGGGACTCGCAGCGTCCGCCTCTGGAGAAGGGGATGGCTCCGTACCATCAGGAACATTCTCTCCTGGCAGGGCCGTTGCCGTCGAAATAGGAACCGGAGAAGGGGATGCTCCTGGAACGGACAGCAGCGTCTCCAAATCGGCTGGAATCGTAATCCGAAGATTGAAACGCGGCATCCGCGCCCCGTTGGCGCCGTAAGGCATCCCCTTCGTCTCGATATGCAGCTTTCCTTCCGCAGAAAGGGTGACGGCTGATTTTTGCTCCACCAGATCCGCTTCCTGCTTGTTGTCGGAATCGACCCAGAGCATCGCTTCAACGGTTACTTCCCGGCTGTACGGGTCTGTCGAAGGTACGACCGACACGTCTCCGTTGGGGTTATCGACCACGACATCGTTCAGCGGTTCCGTAATTACGGCGGATACTGGCTTCAAGCTGTAGCTATACCCCTTTTCCTCCGAAAGATTTTCCATCCTCGCACCCGTTCCGTATTGGTCCAGCCAGCGGAAAGGAAGCCCTCCATATTGGGTAATCGAGTAGGCTGATCCTGCAAGCAGAAGCGCTGCAAGAAGCGAGCCAGCGCCTGCCGACAGCCGGCGGCCAGCTTTTTTCCTCTCCAGCAGCTGGTAGACCAGCATTTCGATCCCGGCAAGGACGAACAAGAGCGGCCACCAGTCGGCTAACAGCCCGATGTCATTGCGTCCCGCAACCTGATCCCACAACAGCAGAACTCCGCATGCGGCCAGCACAGCGGCGCTGCTGAGCCTGCCGAAGCGGAAGAAGCCCGGCTTGATCCGAAAAGCCATCCATCCGGCGATGATCAGGAGAATGACTCCCGATGCCATATCCCCAAGCCAATCCAGTCTTGGCTGGACAGCTCTTGTCGGACGGATAAGGAAAAACAGAATGATTCCACCGGCGACAAGAATCATGCTATGAGTCATCGCGAAGCCTGCATGCTCCGGCTGAAGGCGCGCTTCGTCTTCAGACAGACGCCTGCGGCTGGCAATCTGCAGGGCATCGAACACGCTGACGAAATACAGCGCCGGCAGCGCCATTCCCAAATAAACGAGCAAAAGGGCTCGGCTGCCGCTCGTTGCATCGGAAAATCGGACGAGAGCCGCCAGATCCAGCAGCACCGCAAGCAAAATGACCAGGCCGCGTCCATAGCGACCGATATAGAGATGGCCTCCGCCGGGAAGCAAAAAAGCAAGCAGCCCGGCAAGCCAGCGACGTTTCGGTTGGGATCGGGTATTGTTCATTCCGCGCTCACGGCATGCACACCATCCAGCGATTTGATTTCTTCAAGCAACTTGATCATATTGCACGATCGGGGGAAATTGACATACAGCAGCAGCATCACCCTCGGCCCTTCCATTTCCCAGTCCCCGTGCTCCTGCAGCGACATCTTGCGCATGACGATGCCTTGCTGCTGGAGAAGAGCGCTGATCGCCTGAAGAAGAGCGTTCGTTTCGTCAGCCAGAATCTGCAGGTGATGTTCTTTTTTTCCGTTGCTGAATTTGCGTTCGACTTTATTAAGGACGATAAGGACGATAAGGACGATCACCGTGACGGACACGGCAGGAAACAGAAATCCAGCCCCGACCGCAAGTCCGATGGCGGAAACGACCCATAGCGTAGCGGCCGTCGTAAGGCCCGTAATGGATTTCCCGGTAAATAAGATGGTGCCCGCTCCCAGAAAACCTATGCCCGTAATGACTTGCGCAGCCAGTCGCGCCGGGTCGAGACGGACATTCGTCTCGTTGATGAAGGCTGAAAATCCATATGCCGACAAAAGCATCAGCAGACAGGAGCCAAGGCAAACTAATATATTGGTTCGAAGCCCCGCCGCATGATTCGACTGCTCCCGCTCGAAACCGACAAGCCCGCCGAGCAGAACAGCCATCAGCAGCCGGAGCAGCATCTCCCATTCGCTGATATACCACGGGCTGCTCGCAGCCAAGGATGCGCTCATGATGTCATCCCATCCTTTCTCTTCGTTGCTGCGCGCCTTTTCAGGCTATTGTACCTTACTGCATGCGTCGACATGAAGCATTCTTCGCTTCCTCATACTTTAACACGGATGCAAGGTTCCGTAACGGTCAAGACGAGCAGGAGCGATAAACTTCGTGCTCACATGGCATATTGAAAAAAGCCGCTCCCGATAGGGAACGGCCGTGAAATCAACGGTTGAGATAGTCGGTCAAAAGCTTGTTGACGAGTCCCGGGTTCGCTTTGCCGCGGGATTCCTTCATCACTTGGCCGACGAGGAAGCCGATTGCTTTTTCCTTGCCAGCGCGGTAGTCCTCCACCGACTGCGGGTTCGCTGCGACGACCTTTTCGACAATGCCTTGAATGGCTCCTTCGTCGCTGATCTGGACGAGTCCCTGCTCTTCCACGATCTGCTGCGGAAGCTTGCCGCTCTCGAGCATTTCCTTGAATACTGTCTTGGCGATCTTGCCGCTGATCGTTCCTTTTTCGAGGAGGCCGATCATTTCTCCCAAGCCTTGGCCCGTGATCGCGACGCCGTCGATCTCCTTGCCCGTCTGATTCAGATAAGCGAGAAGATCGCCCATGATCCAGTTGGACACGGATTTGGCATCGTTCGTATACGCCAGGCTTTCTTCAAAGAAATCAGCCAGCTTCTTGGAAGAGGTAATGACGCCGGCATCATAAGCAGGCAGACCGTACTGAGAGGTGTAGCGAGCTTGCCGTGCATCCGGAAGCTCCGGAATGGAAGCGCGGACGCGCTCCTTCCACTCGCTGTCGATCAGCAGCCGAACCAGGTCAGGATCGGGGAAATACCGATAGTCATGCGACTCTTCCTTGCCGCGCATGGAGAAGGTTTTGCCCTGGGAATCGTCCCAGCGGCGCGTCTCCTGCACGACGGTACCGCCGCCATCCAGAATGTCGGCCTGCCGCATCTGCTCGTACTCGAGTCCGCGCTGCACGCCGCGGAAAGAGTTCATGTTCTTGAGCTCGGCACGGGTTCCAAGTTTCTCCTGTCCCCATGGGCGCAGGCTGATGTTGGCGTCGCAGCGCAGGCTGCCTTCTTCCATCTTCACGTCGGACACGTCGCAATACTGCATGATGGCGCGGAGCTTTTCCAAATAGGCCTTCGCTTCCTCCGGGGTACGGAGATCCGGCTCGGATACGATCTCCACGAGCGGAGTGCCGACACGGTTGAAGTCCACGAGGGAGGCGAAGCCGCCTTCTACGTGGGTCAGCTTGCCGGCGTCCTCCTCCAGATGGAGGCGGGTAATGCCGATCCGCTTCGTCTCGCCGTTCACTTCGATGTCGATCCAGCCGTTCTCGCCGATCGGCTGATCGAATTGGGAAATCTGATACGCCTTCGGAGAATCGGGATAGAAATAGTTTTTACGGTCGAACTTGCTGATATCGGCAACGGTGCAGTTAAGCGCCATGGCTGCCTTCATCGCGTACTCGACCGCCTGCCGGTTCAGCACCGGCAATACGCCGGGATGGCCGAGGCAGATCGGGCATGTATGGGTATTCGGCGGCGCGCCGAACGATGTCGAGCAGCCGCAGAAAATTTTGCTGGCGGTATGCAGCTCCACATGCACTTCAAGCCCGATCACCGTTTCATACGAATTGTATTCCGTCATGGATAACGTTCCTCCTGCTTGCAAGATACGGGCGCTTACAGCTGCGGGCGCGCCTTGTGGTGGTCGGTATGCTGCTCGAATGCATGGGCTGCGCGCAGCACAGTCGCTTCATCGAACGCCTTGCCGATCAGCTGCAAGCCGACAGGAAGGCCGTCCGCGAAGCCGCATGGCACGCTGATGGCCGGCACGCCGGCCAGGCTGACCGGGATGGTGACGATGTCGTTGAGATACATCGTCAGCGGGTCGCCGATCTGCTCGCCGATGCGGAATGCAGGCGTCGGAGCCGTCGGTCCGAGCAGCAGGTCGAAGTTCTCGAATGCCTGGTCGAAGTCGCGCTTGATCAAGGTGCGGACCTTTTGCGCCTTCAGATAGTAAGCGTCGTAGTAGCCGGAGCTGAGCGCATACGTGCCGAGCATGATGCGGCGTTTCACCTCGTCGCCGAAGCCTTGGCTGCGGGACTTGCGGTACAATTCGATGAGATTGTCCGGATTGTCGGCGCGCACGCCGAACCGGACTCCGTCGAACCGGGCCAGGTTGGAGGAAGCTTCAGAGGAAGCGAGCAGGTAGTAGGTCGCGACCGCATACTCCGTATGGGGCAGCGATACTTCTTCCCATGTCGCTCCGAGGCTCTCGTACACTTTGAGCGCGGCCAGGACGGATTCCTTGACTTTAGGGTCGATGCCTTGACCCATATATTCCTTCGGAACGCCGATGCGAAGCCCTTTGACATCTCCTGTCAAAGCGCTGACGTAATCCGGAATGGAAACGTTCGCCGATGTCGAATCCATGCCGTCATGTCCCGCAATGGCTTGCAGCACATAGGCGGAATCCTCGACGTTTTTGGTCAGCGGCCCGATCGCGTCCAGCGAGGAAGCGAATGCGACCAGACCGAAGCGGGATACGAGGCCGTAGGTCGGCTTCAAGCCGACGACACCGCAATAGGATGCTGGCTGGCGGATGGAGCCGCCGGTGTCGGATCCTAGAGCGAAATACACTTGGCCGGCTGCAACCGAGGCAGCCGAGCCGCCGCTGGATCCTCCAGGGACATAGTCCGTATTCCAAGGATTGCGGACGGGGTGGAAGCTGGAGTTCTCATTGGAACCGCCCATCGCGAATTCATCCATGTTGAGCTTGCCGATCGTAACCGCTCCGGCATCGCGCAGCCTGGAAGCCGCGGTCGAGTCGTAGATCGGATCGTAATTGCTCAGGAACTGGCTGGCGCAAGTCGTGCGAAGCCCCTTCGTGACAATATTGTCCTTGATGCCTGCGGGAAGCGCGTGCAGCAGCCCCTTCTCCGCTCCTGCGTCGCGGTCCAGCCCTGCAGCCCTGGCACGCGCGGATTCCTCGTTCAGCGTCAGGAAAGCCCCTATCTTGCCGTCCGTCTCCGCGATGCGCTTGAAGGAAGCATCCGTCAGTTCAGCAGCCGAAAGCTTGCCGGCAGCGAGCTCGTTATGTACATCCTGAAGTCTCTTGTCAAATAAAGCCAAGCGTTGTTCCTCCTTTCAGCTAGGGATCCTATTCCAGCACGGCAGGCACTTTGAACTGCCCGTCCTCTTCATCCGGCGCGTTCAGCAGAGCGGTCTCGTTGGACACCGATTCGCGTACCTGATCTTTCCGCATGACGTTCGTCACCGGCAATACATGACTCGTAGGCTCCACATCCGTCGTATCCAGCTCTCCGAGCTTATCTGCATAAGCGAGTATGGCGCTGAGCTGCTGGGCAAATTGCTCCTTCTCCGATTCCGTGAACTCCAGCCGGGCCAGTCCCGCCACATGCTCCACATCCCGAATCGTTATATTCATCGCGCTGTTCCCCCTTGCCTGTTCGTCATTCCTTGTATTATACCTTGAGTTCGACAACATTCTCAATGAGCTGCATATGCAAAAAAAGAAGGCGTCCGCCAAGTTGGCGGCGCCTTCTGCGCTACTTGCTTGCTGTGCCGGAATATCACTTCCAGGCAGAGAGATCGACCTTGGAGCCCGGCTCGACGACCTGGCCCTTCAGGCCGAGCCCTCTCAGGCTCTCGACGAAAGCGCCGGCATCCTGACGGATCGGCGGAAACGTATCGTAGTGGATCGGCACGACATGCTCCGCTCCATACCATTCGGCCGCCTGCAAGGCATCCTCAGGCCCCATCGTGTAATGGCCTCCGATCGGGATGAAGGCGATATCCGGCTTGCTGCGCTTGCCGATCAGAGCCATGTCAGAGAACAGGCAAGTATCGCCGGCATGCAGAATCCGCTTGCCGTCCACCTCAATGACAAATCCGGCCGGCATGCCGCCGTATACGATTCTCTGCTCGTCATCGAGCACGATGCCCGAACTGTGGAAGGCCGGTATCATCGTCGCCTTGGCGAATCCGAGGTCGACCGTTCCACCCATGTTCATGTCGATCGTCTCGGCTCCTTGCCAGGACATATAGGCAGCCAGTTCGGGAATAGCGACGATCGGAGCTCCGTTGGCCTTGGAAATGTCTGCGGCGTCCAGAATATGATCCTGATGCGCATGAGTAAGGAGAACGTAATCCGTGCGGATATCGGACGGATTGCTCTTGGACAGCGGATTGCCGCTTATGAATGGATCGACCAGCAGGGACTTCCCGTTATCCGCCGTAATTTGAATGCAAGATTGGCCGTGAAAAATGATTTCCATCCTCATCATCCTCCTGTATCAACTAAAGTCCGCGCCTTCTTAAATCCAGGCCTTGAGATTGACTTGCCGGATAAAGTCGTCGCGGCTCTGCAGCTCTTTGGATCCGGGATCTTCGGCAGGCTCTTCGGCTTCTTCGCCGTTCATGATCCGGTTGAACAGCTCTTCGTTGCGGGTCGCCAAGGCATAATCGATCAGAGCCTCCCGCTCCACGCGGTCAGCCTCCAGACGAAGGAGGATCTCCTCCAGCTCCACGTCATCTCCCGGAACGAGAAAATTGCGGTTTTCCGCAGGTATGCGGACGACATAATCAAATACATTATCCGCATTGCGGTCATAAGCAATAATATATCCATACTCCCCGACAGGAAGATTCTGCTCATATTGATCAGCGATGATAACGACCTTGTCTCCGAGCTTCAGCATTGTCACTCGCCCCCCTGCTCTTTGCCGCGGCCCATTGAAATATACAGAAATGAAGGGCTCGCGGACAGCTCTTTTAAAAAGTTTACTAGAAGTAGCGGGGTAAGTGCAAACTGATGTGTTCAAGAGCTGGTAGATTAAGAGAATAAGCCGAGCTGGAGGAAAGGAAATCAATAGCCTTGACACGGAATTTTCCTGTCCGGCATCAACCATCCGCTGCGGTTCCTGATTAGGGGCTAACGCTCGAATAGACGGCATTCATCGGCCCGGTCAGCTCAGCCGTTCCTTTCACATGCCAGACAATCGGCTCCATCATGGAAAACAACCGCGGGTAAGAGACGGCTATGATCATGACGACGCCGGGCCGATCGAGCGTCACTTCGTAATTGTATCGGGAATTGCGGTACGTGAAAGGAAACGGCTGGCCGGCGTTGATGACCGCCCAGTCTTCCAGCACGACGAGCTGGCGCAGCCTGGAGCCGGGAAGCGGCTGGCCCGAAGCATCCAGCAGCAGATTGAGCTGTAAGTACTCCATTGCCGTTTCGTACGCCGCCTCTTCATTGATCGTGAACCGGCCTTCGGCCAAATCCTCCTTGTTCAGCTGCTGGGCGGCCGCATGGACGGCTCTGCTGACGGAATGCTTGCTCTCGAACAAGGTGCGGATCGATCTTTCCTCGTCGATCTGCAGCGCATGGGCGGAAGCCCAGACGGTCAGCATGAGCATGATAAGCAGCAGTTTGGACATGTTTTTCCCCTTGTATGATTAGGTTCAGGCATTATGGCACGTATTCGCTCATTTTAATGCCCGATGCGGACATCCTCTCCTCCGGATCAGGCACAGCAACCCCTATTAGGCTGTCGATCTGGAACAGCCTTTCGTAGGGATAGCTGATCGTAAGAAGCAGCCCCGTTCCTCTCAGCAAAGGTCTGGCCGAAGAAGTGGCGTCGCCTCCATCCGAAGCCGATATGCGATACCGGATCTGATCCCGCCTCATTCCAGCCTGCTCCAGCCTGCTGCGGGAGGCTTCGACCATGGCATCGTCGATATAGCCGCGGCTGCCGCTCGCCCCCGTCTCGAGAAGGAAATCCACTTCTTTCTGCAGGAGAGCTTCTCTGACGATGAAGACATGCTTGTAAAGCGGCGAAAACATCATCCAGCACAGCATTCCGGCAAACAGGACGAACACCAGAATCTGCTTCATGGATCGGTGCTCCGGATTTCTTCCGCCATCCGGCTGCCCATCGAGGCTAATCGGCCTTGGGACCCTTCCGCTCCGTCCACGACGGATAGATAAATGGCGATGACCGTTACCAATAAAAGCATGGATACGAGCAGTTCCTTCATGGATCCCCCTTGCTTTCAGCCAATCGATTGGACACTTAGTATTTTAGGGCAACAGACTGCTGATTTGGCCGTTCGCAGCCGTTCCGTGATTCTGAATCTGTACCCGCGTACCGGTGCCGTTATCCGCGATAATGGAGTTGAACAGCAGCATGACGACAACCAGCATCATGACCGTGACTAAAATATTGCGCATCATCTCACCTCCTTGAATAGCATTTGCCATAAACCGGATCATGGATCAATGGAGTCAAGCGGGAGTCGATCTAGTGAGTTGCTTTAGCTGTCCAGTCGGATGAGCTGTCGAGTTGCTATAGCTGTCGAGTTGGATGAGCTGTAGAGTTGGATGAGCTGTCGAGTCTGATGAGCTGAATCAGGTACTTGTTCAGCTCAGAGTGGTTGCGCTAATTGAGCGAATTGAATAGAACTTGGCTCTCCCTCACCCATGGATAGATAAAGACCTGAAAGGTATACAGAATCGGAATACCCGCGAGAACGAACAACATGTATGAGCTCGACTCCTTGCGGCTTTCCTTCAAAAGCTCCAGCTTGTCCTTATAATCGCGGATACGCTCCCTTAAGAGGACGTAATAAGCCTCATGATCATGCACCCGCAGCGATTCGATCGTCTCGGCGAAGCTCATTCCCTCCTCCGTCCCGATCCGTTGCTTGAACTGGCGGATGGATCCTTCGGCATCGTGATACCATTCGCCGAGCAGCCGCTGAAGGTCGCTCCGAATGGATCGTGTATAGAGCACGCATCTCATGAGTTTGGCGTGAATATGCAGGCTGGAGCCTTGCAGATACAGCAGCTGTACGCTGATGGCATGCACTTCCTGGATGACACGCCTCGATCGGGCTTTCTTCCAGGCACCGAGAATGGATTTGTCGGCATAGGCGCAGACAAATACCGCCGCGGATACAGCCATGATTGCTGCTTGAACGGGTCGCGCCGCTCCTAGTGCCATCCAGGCTCCAAATCCCGTCACCGCGAGCATGCAAGCCAGCATTGATATCCTCCGTACAAGCAGATAAAGCCCCGGATCGTATTCCAGACCGCATCCGGCCAGCAGCGCCGCCCTTGATTTATAATCGAGGCTGTCCTTAGAAAGCTTCCAAAATGCAAGCCGTTCATCCGTCACCCGAACATGCTTCCAAGGACGTTCGGGAAGATGGAGCCAGCGCTTGCGCCTCGCCGGAAGCAACCTCCCTAAGAAAATGATCGAAACCGCGATAAGCACGAACTGTCCCAAAGCAGATGCATAGAATATGGCAGTGGCCCAGCCTTCCATCATGATCATAAACACCTGTGTCCTTTACATTTTTTTGCGTGAGAGCCAAAGCCCCATCAAGAAAGACATGAATATAAGCAGCAGCGCATTCAGAAGCATGTCCCTGCCTGCGGCGTCCTGCAGATAATACCGGTAGGAATTGTCTGCGTTGTACCGGATATTGATTCCCATGAAGATGGCAAGAAAAAGGATCGGCGTAAAGTTCGCGATTCGAATCTCCAGAAGCTTATGGCGTTCCTGTTCTGCAATCCGCCTCGACTTGCGCATGTCTCCCACCAGTTCCCGCAGATTTTCGGATACTGGATTGCCTTCAATGAGGGCGATTCGGAGAATTTCGACCAGATAATCGCCCCACATATGACCGAGCGACGAAGCGAAGATCCGAAGGCTGGCTTCGTCATCCCCTCGGACGGACAGGTTGCGGTACAGCTGCTCGAAAACGGGCTGCATCGGTCCAAGAAGCCGCTGTTCCTCGACAACCCGCTGCAATGCCCTGCGGATCTGCCGTTCGCCCGTAATCATATAACATTGGTAAAAGAGTTCCACCGCCGGAAGGAAGTCCATTCTCGCCTGCATCTGGCGATGCAGCAGCAGGCTTCTAAGGAAAACGTAAGGGATCAGCCCTCCCATGGCTCCGGAAAGCAGACTTCCTTTGATGCTTAAAAACAGCAGCGCCCCTCCCGTTGATCCTGCAGACAAAAGAAAGAAGGATAAAAGCAAAAAGCCTTCGGGTTTGATTCTAGACTGCACCGATTCAAGCAAGAGAGAGAGATGACTGTACATACGCTCCTGCTTGGCCAACAAGGAAGCAAGCCTTGCCTTGAAGCTGCGGTCGCGGCGGTAGTGAAGTCTGGCAGCCGAATAATAGGCCCTCTCCCCGTGACGAAGCATCGTCATCACCAGGATGAAGAGGCATAGTCCGAGAAGCAGGGAGGCCGCGGCGGCAAGGACCCCTCCGGTCACAGCTGCAACGCCTTCATCGGAATCTCCGTCCTATATTCGCCAGCTTCAGCCTCGGAGACATCAAAACCGGCAGAAGACATCGAATAGCCTGCTTCGGCAAAGCGCCTGCAATCATCCGGATCAGGAGAAGCTGCCATATGCCAACTGCCTGATCCGCGTTCATACACGGCCCAGTCGAGCACGCTTGCTTGTCCACGATCCCAGCGTATCCGGCCTATTCTTACGATTCTTCGCTTGCCGTCCAAGACTTGCATCTGGATGCCGATCTGGGTCACATAACCTGCAATCCGCTTGGACAATCGTTCCGGATTCATGGCTCTTCCATCAAGCATGCACATGTCGCAGATCGTATCCGGTATATCTTCAAGACGGTTCGCATGAACGGTCGTCATGCTGCCCGAGTGCCCCCGGGTGCAGGCCCTTACGTAGATGTTCGCATCGTCATCCCGAATCTCGGCATGGATGATCCTATCGGGGGATTGTCTGAGCGCCAGCTTGAATGCTTGTCCGGAACGGTGGAGGGGATCATCCTCGTCCATTTCGTATTCCACCGCGTTCTTATTTGGAAAATCGCGGCTCAGCATCATCTCCAGCCGGCTTTCCAGCGTGACGAGACGCTCGTCGTCGGGCAGTTCCGCGATGAGAGCCTTAAGCAGATGGGTTTTGCCTGATCCCGTCGGTCCGATAATGACCAGATTGTACCGGCACTCAAGCGCGGCTCTAAGCATGGTTGCCATGGCGGCGTTCATCGTGCCGCACTCGGGAGAGATCAGCTCTTCCAGGCGAAAAGCCCTTGAAGCGTAAAAACGAAGCGTAAGCGTTGGCTGGGACGTGAATCCGAATCCCGTCATCGTAACGCGGGTGCCGTCCCGCATCATGACTTCGGCCCATCTTTTGCGGGGATTGATGCGGTCATTATTGTAGAGAACAAGATTTTGCTGGATCCGCTCCACCTCCTTCAATGACTGGAAGCGACACGGAGATCGCGAGACCTGGCCTTCCCGCATCACATAAATTCTTGTTCCTACGACCTGGATTTCTTCCAAGCCGGTCCGCTCCTTAAGGACAAGCTCCAGCGCCCCCAGCCCGATGACTTCTGCGAACAGCGCCTCCGCCAAGGAAGGGTACCCGCCAGCCGTTCCGGGCAGCTCGTGAATGCGAAGCCTCAACAGCCTGTCCGTGATGAGAGCCAGAATCTCCTTGCGCTCTCCCGAATAACCGAGAACGGCCCGATTCAGCTTCTCGCCGTATTCTCGCCGCTCTTCCTCCGTCAAGCCGCGCGGCGAAGCTAGATATGCCCTCATGTCATCGGCCGCTTTGGCAAAGTCGGATGGCTTCCGAGCCTGATCCTCGTCAGCTTCACCGACGTCTTTCATCATCATCCGGACGACCGGAACAGTTCCGGCTTGCTTCGGCAAGCTTTCGTTCGCGTCCTCGTTTTTGAGCTTCGCGGAATAGGCGGAGGGGGAAAATCTCTTCTCTCCGCTCATACTCCCAGCTCTCCCCGATGAGCGCGCAGCCGGCGATACCAAGGCTGCGATTCCACAGCCGGCCGCTGCCTCAGGCCATGCCGATTCACAAGCGTCTCTGCTGGACCGCTCATGACCTGGGTACCGGCAGCATCCTTCTTGAGCCAATGCCCGTATCGGCCATGGTCAAGGGAATCATAAAAGGCTTCGTTCGTTTGGAAACTTCCGATCAGCGGCAATCCTGTCTCTTTTCCGATTTCCTTCATCTTGTATCCTCCTGTTCTCCATGGAGAGTGTATGGGAAGCAGCTCATATCGGCTTGGATCGACTCCGAACAAAGGGGACACCTGGCGAATCCAGCGGCTGCAATCCTCCTGGAAATGCGAGAGCGCTCCGGTCGTGCACAATACCCGGGAATCGGCGCGCCGAGCCGCGCTGATTGTCGCGGCATTGTCCCAGTAGCAGCCGGCATCCGCCACGACCGCCGAGAAGGTCAGGGCAGCTGTCTCCAGCAAATGCTCTGCTTCCTCCGGCGTGAAATATTCGGCCTGGTCCCTGAGCAGATTGCCAAAGAGAGCATGTACGCCAGGCTCATCCGGGGATGGCCAGCAAGCTCGCCTCAGCATCCGCGGTGTCAGGGAGCGGGATTTCAGCTCGGGACGGATCGCATCCAGAGTATGCGCAGGAGCATCGCTCCCAAGGTAACGATGAATCTTGGCGCTCTTCAAGTTCAGGCATAGGAAGCCGACCTCTCCGCCGGTCTGCTCCGCGATTCGGCAGGCCGCCGCATACGCCGCCGCCGTCGTCCCGATGTTGGGCGTCGTCCCGATAAAGGCGATCAGCGGTGCCGTCATGGCCTGCCTCCCGCGGCGGCAGCCGCCACAGCGTTGAGCGAGTCTGGGCTATAGGCCACGACGAGCTTGCTCTCTCCCGACTTGCAAAGCGAATCGATCCGGAGCCACTGCTCTTCCGTCAGATTCAGGTTGATGTCCTCGATCCTTCCGTTCGCATCCCGGCGGGAAGCATACATCTTCTCGCGGTCGCCAGCGGCAAGCGACAGCAGATTGGGATTGTCCATGTCGTCGATCTCCTGGTTTCCTCCAGTCTTCACCGAAGCGACGATGACGGGTTCCGGGAACAGCCTTTCCGACAGCTCAGCCGCTCCCGAGACATACAGCTGCACCCGATCGCCGGCGCGGATGCCGTTGGATACCGAAAGCACATAGCTTCGGGGCAGCTGGAAGGTGGATTCGTTCTTGGCCGGCATCAGCCGGTATCCATCCATCTTCCAGCTTCGAAGCGGCTCTCCTTCCCCAAGCGGAACGACGGCCTCCTTGCCTGCCGCCAAACCCATATCCGTCATCATGTCGGAATTGAACGCCATCTCCGGAATCGCCATGTAACGGAGATCTTCCGCCGATATCCTCTCCCCGGCCGCAATGAAGCGCTTGGGAGCGACGATCTGCACCGACTGCTGCCTCTCCAGCATCTTGGATTGGACTTGATAAAGACCGTATACAAGTACGGCTGATAGCGCAGCTGCCAGAAAAGCGGTGGATTTCTGATTTCTTTTGAACATGTCGCTCCCTTCTCTGCCCAGGAAAAACAAAAAACGCAAGCAGGAACCGGTGATCCGGTTCAACTGCTTGCGTTCTTCGCGAGCAAAACGATGCCATGCATCGTATACGGTTATGTTTGAGTCTATAGTATCAACAGAATAAATACCTGTCCAGCATTTTTTTCCATATTTGCCTCATCAGACACAGTCGCCAGGCAGAAAATGGCGGAACCGATTCCTGCCGGCTTAGAAGTCGATCAGACCAACGCTGATCTGCAGCGCGTCGTCGACATGTCTCATCATCTCGTCGTCGAGATGCGTGATCTTGTCTGTCAGACGCTGCTTGTCGATCGTGCGGATCTGCTCGAGCAGGATGACCGAATCGCGATCGAAGCCATGAGCCTTGGCATCGATCTCAACATGGGTAGGAAGCTTCGCCTTCTGGATCTGGGCCGTAATGGCCGCTACGATGACCGTCGGGCTGAAGCGGTTGCCGATATCGTTCTGAAGGACAAGCACCGGGCGCACGCCGCCTTGCTCGGAGCCTACGACGGGAGATAAGTCTGCAAAGAATACGTCGCCGCGTTTGACGATCAAGAGCTACACCCCGCTGACGAGGCGGCCCAGCGCACGGTCTGCGTCTTCCTCCGCGTGGAAAGCTTCCGAGGCCATGTTCAAGTTGATCTTAGCCATTTCCAGATAACCGCGCTGCATCAATTCACGGATCTGACGTTTTTTGCGCTCCACCAGGTAAAGTTTCATCGCCTGCCGGATGAACTCGCTGCGGTTGGAGTTCTCTTTGGCCACGATTCCGTCCACTTCTTCAAGGAGCTGGTCCGGGATACTGATCATGATTCGTTTGGTATTCTGCAGATTGGCCACCAACTCGCACCTCCAAAACTTGTCAAAGCCTATTACCATTATGTCTCCGTTGGTATCGAGCTATACTCAACCATACCTATGAAAGGGCACTTTTCGTTAGAACGGCAAGATCCTTCAATAGTCGTTAAAAGGCTATTCGCCGCATAGCGACGCGATTCCTGCTTGACTTCTTCAAAAAATGACAAGAAGCCTCACATCCCTCCGCCGAGAAGCGGATTCGACACTTCGACGACTGCACCGCCGCGCGTATAGATGCGCGGCACGCGCGCAGCCAGCATGCATGTAAGCTCGTAATTGATCGTGCCGAGCATGCCGGCCACTTCTTCGGCCGAGATCGTCTCCTTCCCTTGGGAACCGATGAGCACGACTTCCTCGCCCGGGCGCACCGCCGAACAATCCGCCTGGTCTGCGGCTGCAAGCGCAATCATGCACTGATCCATGCAGATCGTGCCGACGACCGGTACTCTGCGCCCTCGCAGCAGCACTTCCGCCTTGCCGGTGAGCATCCGGCTGAAGCCGTCGGCATACCCGACCGGCAGCGTGCCGATGCGGGTATCCGTCGCGGCAACGAAGCGGGTGCCGTAGCTCACTCCCCAGCCAGGGGGCACCGTCTTCACGTGCACGACTTCGGTCTTCAGGGACATGACCGGCCGCAGGCCGACACTTTCGATGTCCACTTCATCCGAAGGATAGAGGCCGTACATGCCGATGCCGAGACGGAGCATGTCGCCGCCCAGCTCCGGAGTATCCATGCCTGCCGCCGTATTCGCGCTGTGCAGGATCGGAATCGGAAGGCTGCGGCTGCGCACGTAATGCATGATCTGGGCAAACCGCTCGTATTGCAGCAGCGTGTAGCTCTTGTCTGCCTCATCCGCTTTGGCGAAGTGGGTGAACACGCCGTCGACCTGGAGCTGCGGGATCGCGAGCGCCTTCTCGATGAACCGTTCGGCCGCTCCGCTGCCGTCGGCGAGCGTCCCGAGCCTGCCCATTCCGGTATCCACTTTGATATGAACCTTAAGCCTGCGCCCTTCATCCTCGGGCAGCGATGCCGCCGCCTCTAGCACATCCTCCCGGAACAGGGCGATCGATACATCATGCCGGCGCGCCGCCGGCAGTCCCTCCGGCGGAACGTATCCCAGCACGAGAATCGGCGCGGCAATGCCCGCTCTGCGGATCGAGAGAGCTTCGTCAAGAAAAGCCACACCCAGATAGTCGATTCCGCGAGCCTCGGCTTCGCGGGCGACCTGGATGAGGCCGTGTCCATAGGCATTCGCCTTGACGGATGCCATCATCTTCATGCGTGCCGGCAGCGTGGAGCGGAAGGCTGCGATATTGTGAGCCAGGGCATCCAGGGAAATATGAGCTGCGGTCGGCCGATAAAATGCCGCTTCATCCATCGTATTTCAGTCCTTTTCTTTTGAACCCAGTGCCTCTAATGTTATACGCTGACCCCCGGACTGTCAATGAAACGGGGCCGATTCGGCACTGGCACCTGTTGCCAATCCAGCATCGGCAGGTAGGAAAAAGAGGCGCCGCCTAATGCCCGCGAACGCCTCTTGCACTTTGATTTATTTGCCCATTTCATCCACTACAGACTGTGCTACCGCAATCATTTGGTCCTGCGGAAGATCGCCGCTAGTCAAGCGGAATTCCTTGCCTCCGTAGGTCCAGGTGAGCGTCGTCTGGTCGCCTTCGTTAAGCTGGGCCCACGTATAGCCGAGGTCCACCATCCGTCCGGTGCCCATGGCCACCGCCGTATCTTCCGGCTGGGTTTCGATCAGCGTGTAATTGTAGGTGCCCGTGTAACGCTGGATGTATCCAGGCTCTCCGCCGAATACGATCTCGCTGGAATCCTTCAGCGCGATGCCGTCGCCGCCCAGATAGGAGGGCTCCATCGGCACGAAGCTCGTCGGATCGGCTGCGGCATCCTGCTGCCCGTCCTCATCCTGCGCTCCGGATGGATCCGCCGAGCCGGCGCCTTGCTGATCATCGCCTGCAGATACCGCTCCGCCTTTGCCTGCATCCCCGTCTTTGCCGGCCGGGTCGGCAGCCTTGCCGTCCGTCGCATCCGACTCCGGAACGGCAGTCGTTGGCTGCGAGCCCGCCGCAGGAGAGGATTGGAGATTCGTCTTCGTATCGAACACGCTTTTATCCAGCTTTTCATTGAATTTGAAGGAATCGAACTTCACGTCGACCAGCACGGAAGCATTCGAATCGCTTACTTCGACCTGCTTCGGCGCATAGTCCGATTTATTCAGCCAGATTTTCTGCCGGGCCAGGGAAGCATTCTGATAATTAGCCATCACATCGAACACATAGCTGTCCTTTTCGGAGGCGAACTGGCGCGAGTTGTCGAGCAGGATGCTCTTCACCAGCGTCTGATACAGATAGACTTGACCTTGGTCTTCCGGCCAGTTGCTTTGGAAGCGGAATACCTTGTTCAAGCTCGGGGTCAGGACGAACACGCCCTCGTCGTTGCGAAGCACGATCTGCGTCAGGTCTTTCTTCTCGTTGGTAAGCGCGATCCGGTAATAGTTGGGCTTCTGGAACTTCACGTCCACCTTGTACTCCAGCGGCTGCGTGGCGGTATGGAGCGTCATCGTCCCCGTTCCTTGGTAAGTCTCAGTCTTGTCCTGCAGCTTGCCCAGCTCCTTCACCACCGAGCCGGCGTCCTTGCTGCCGCATCCGGCCAGCACCAGCGTAATGCAGGCAATCAAAGCCGCGATCCATGTGATGCGACGCATGTAATCATCCCCTCTGCACATTGGTTTTCCTAAGCTGATAACATGTCTATGAGGGGTCTTGGCCAATTATGCGGACGGGTTTCAGCTTGGCCGAGTTTTTGTCGGAAGCAAACCCGCAGAAGGCCTATAATTCAGTAGATTCATGCATGTGCAGGACTTTACCGGGCGGGGGGCCGCTCGATGCGGCTTGTGCCAATCAAATCCGCCTTAATGAAAGAATAGAATTCAATCTCCATATCCGAGCCGAACCAGGCACTCCGCATGCTTGCTATGCGGGAATGCGCCCCGAGATCCGAGCTCCGGAGCAATAGAGACTCCAGAACTCCTGAACCCCCATAATCCCAGAAACTCCAGAGCGCAATCGCCGCCGCGCTTCAATCGGCAACGCGACTTGCGGCCCATTGATTTCATCCCATCTTCCCTTCCTCTGCAGCATCTGGAAATAAAAAGATGATTTTCCCCTATTGGCCATAAAATAATCCCCCATGCCCGTAGGAATATCCCCCTCCTTTAGAACCAATCTTGCCTTGGCGGGCTGGTGGAAACCTTCTAGACTTTACTTAAGCAGATCAACGATCTGTACGATAAGACTTAGCTAAACTAAGGGGGATCATCGTCTATGAAGAAGAAGTCCCAAGCTCTATGCGCCCTTTCCGTGGCGACTGTGCTGCTCCTGTCCGCATGCGGCGGCAACAACAACTCCGGGAATACCGGCGGAGACGCAAGTCCGGCACCAAGCCCGGCTGCGAGCGCCGCGCCGAGCCCGGAACCGTCCAAGGCTCCGGAAGCCAAAGACGTCACGCTCCGCGTATTCTCCACCTTCGCCGGAACGGACGCAGCCAAGCCTGCTTTCCAGAAAGCGCTTGACGATTTCTCCGCCAAATTCCCTAACATCAAAATCACGAACGACGCGATGTCCGCGAACGACGACAGCTTCCGCACGAAGGTCAACACCGACATGTCCAGCGGCAACGAGCCGGACCTGCTCTTCTACTTCGTAGGCGCCGACGCCAAAGGCTTCGTCGATGCCGGCAAAGTCGTGCCGCTGAACGCCCTGCTCGACGAGGACGCGGACTGGAAAGCGGGCTTCAACCCTGCGGCTCTCGACGCCGTCAAGCAGCCGGACGGCAACATCTATGCCGCTCCGCTGACGGGCTACTACGAAGGCCTGTATGTCAACAAGGACATCTTCAAGAAATACAATCTGGAGCTTCCTACCGACTGGGATAAGTTCACGACGGCAATCAAAACGCTGAACGAGAACAAGGTCATCCCGCTCGCCGCTCCATACGATCAATCCCACTATCTGATCGAGCACTTCGTCCTCGGAGCCGCCGGCGGTCCAGGCCACAACTCCGGCATCCTGGACGCCATCAATCCGGATTGGGAGCTCGGTCTCTCCAAGCTGAACGAGATCGGCAAGCTGGGCGCCTTCCCTAAAGACGCCGCGACGATCGACCTGAACATGGCTGCCAAGTATTACTCCCAAGGCAAGGCAGCCATGGTCATCGAAGGCTCGTGGGCCCAGGGCGGCTTCTCCGACGAAGTCAAAGCAGCATCGACCGTTCTTCCTTTCCCAGCTATTCCAGGCGGCAAAGGCGACGGCAAATCCATCATCGGCGGCTTCGGCTCCGGCTTCTACCTGTCGAAGAGCACGTACGACAACGCGGACAAGAAGGATGCAGCTGTCCAACTGCTCAAGTACCTGACTTCGCCTGACACGATCAAAGCGATCGCGCAAGCCAACTCCGGAACTCCAGCCGCTGCCAACGTGCAAGTGGAAGGCCTGCCGCAACTCGCGCTGGACGGCTTCAAAATGGCCAGCGAAGCTCCATCCATCAACGCTCCGATCGACTCCCAAGTCGCTCAGGAAACGTTCACGACGATCCGCCAGCATGTCCAAGGCATCGTGTCCGGCAAAGATACGGCGAAAGCAGCCCTGGAAGCCGCGCAGAAGATCGAAGTCGCGAACAAGAAGTAAGGCGTCCATATCCAGGCGATAGCCAACCCGACTCGCCGCCCGCTTGCTTGAAGGGCGGCGAGTTTCTTTAAAAGAATGAGGCTCGACGATAAACCGCAAAAAGGTGATTTGATGAAGGGCGATAAGAACTATATTTTGGCTTTCCTGCTGCCGGCTTTCCTGCTGCTCGGCACCTTTGTGTACTATCCGTTCCTGAAGAGCTTCTACCTCAGCTTCTACCGTACGAACGGCTTCTTCAACAAGAAATTCGTCGGCCTGGACAATTACGAGCGCCTGTTCTCCGATAACCTGCTCGGCGCCGCTACCTTGCATACGCTGGAAATCATGCTCTACGTCCTGCTCTTCCAGGTCGGGATCGCCCTTGTACTGGCCGTCATGGTCGACAGCATCTCCAAAGGCAAGCAGTTTTTCCGCACCGTGTTCTTCTTCCCGATCGTCATTTCCGGAGCCGCAATATCCCTGCTGTTCGTGCTGATCTACAACTACCAGTTCGGCCTGCTCAACGGCATCATTGCCAAGCTGGGCCTCGAGCCGATCCTGTGGATGAGCGAGACGGGCTCCTTGAAAGCTGTCGCGGTTCCGACCGTATGGCATTACGTCGGCTTTTACTTCGTGCTCTTCCTTACCGCCATGTCCAAAATTCCTTCCGATTTCTATGAAGCAGCCAAGCTGGAAGGAATCGGCGGCATCAAAAAAACAACCATGCTGACCATCCCGCTTATTTTGAGCGACATCAAGGTCGTCATGATCCTTGCCATCACCGGCACGCTCAAAATTTTCGACTTCGTCTTTATTTTGACCCGCGGCGGGAACGGGACGGAACTGCTCGGCACGTACATGTACAAGAAGGCCCTCGTGGACCAGAACTTCGGTTACGGTTCCACTATTGCGATCTACATCGTCATTTTCGGGGTCATCCTGTCCTTGATCACGAACCGTCTCCTCAAAAGAGAAGAAGTCACATATTAAGTTGCAATGGGGTGGAAAGTGAATGCAGCAAGTCAATCCTGCCAATACCGTACCTGTAACGAGAGGCCGCGACGGCAAGCGATTCCCGTTCGGGATGGCCTTCGTTTATCTCTGTCTTTCCCTATGGGCGCTCACGACGATCTATCCGCTCATCTGGATCATCAACAATTCGTTCAAGTCGTCCGACGAGGTCATGGACAATTCGTTCAAGCTGGCGATTCCTCCGGATAAGCTGAATTACACGAACGCTTTCGAGAGCATCAGCATCGGCCGGGCGTATGCCAACAGCTTGATCATGTCCGTCTCCGTCGTCCTGCTCGTCTTGATTGTCGCCGGGCTCGCGGCCTATATTCTAGCCCGCTTCAAGTTCCGCGGACGCAATCTCATCAACTCGCTGCTGGTCGCGACGCTGCTCATTCCGACCTTCGCTACCGTCGTGCCCGTATACGAGCTGCTGATCAAGTGGAAGGTGGTCAACACCTACTTCGGCCTCATCCTGCCTCAGACGGCAGGAAATCTGTCCTTCGCCATCCTCGTCATCGCAGGGTATCTGGCTACGATCCCGAAGGAGCTCGAGGAAGCCGCCTTCATCGACGGCTGCAACCGGTTCAACATGTTCACGAAAATCTTCCTGCCCGTAGGAAGGCCGGTCTTCGCTTCGACGAGCATCTTCGTCTTCCTGTGGTCCTACAATGACCTGTTCTCCGCCATCATCTTCGTCAACAAGGAGTCGGTGAGGCCGATCGTGGCGCTGCTCGCCCAGATCAGCTCCCAGTACGGCACCGACTTCGGCCTCATGGCTGCCGCAGTCGTGCTCACCGTCATTCCCGTTCTGATCGTGTACCTCTTCATTCAGAAGTACATTGAAAAAGGAATGACCGAAGGCGCGATCAAAGGCTGATTCCATCGCAAAAACAAATAACCTCGCGGTCTCGACCGCGAGGTTATTTCGTCTTCATGTCCTTCATAGGGCTTGCTGCTAGCTCGATCCGTCTTCCGCGGCCTCATCGTCCCCGGAAGGAGCGGACTTCGGTTGATCCTCCGCAGCTTGCGGAGGGAGGCCCTTGAGCCTGCCGTTCTTCTTCAGCGATTCGCGAAGCAGATATTCGATATGAGCGTTTACGCTGCGGAATTCGTCGCCGGCCCATTTCTCCACGGCCTGGTACAGCTCCAGGTCCAGGCGCAGCGGAAACGCCTTGCGTTCTTTGGCCATTAGGCGGCCTTAATTGTAGAGCGTACCGGTGTTGATGACCGGCGTCGTTCCCCGTTCGGAGACGATGGCAACCATAAGATTGTTGATCATCGCCGCACGCCGTTCGTCATCCAGTACGATTCCGTGGTGCTTCAGCTGCTGCAGGGCCGACTCCACCATGCCGACAGCACCATCTACGATTTTTTGCCGGGCTGCTACGATGGCTTCCGCCTGCTGGCGCTGAAGCATCGCCCCGGCAATCTCGGCTGCGTAAGCGAGGTGGGAGAGACGGGTTTCCAGCACCTCCACGCCGGCAACGCTGAGGCGGTCCTGCAGCTCGGAGAGCAGCCTGCTGGAGATTTCGTCCGCATTGCCCCGGAGCGAGATGACGGAGTTGTCCTCGTACGTGTCATACGGATATTGCGCCGCGATATGGCGGATCGCCGTCTCGCTCTGGATTTCCACGAACGTCTCGTAATCGTCGACGTCGAATGCCGCTCTGGCCGTATCCGTCACCTTGAACACGACCACCGCGGCGATCTCGACCGGGTTGCCGGATGCATCGTTAACCTTGAGCTTCTGGCTGTTGAAGTTCCTGACTTTGAGCGACATCCTGGATTTGACCGTGAACGGAACGACGATCCACAGCCCGCTATCCGACACCGTTCCTTTGTAACGTCCGAAAAACGTGATGATCTTCGCCTGATTCGGCTGAACGACCGTAAGCGAGCTGAACGCCACGAGCGCCAGCAGCAGCAAGACGACGCCCAGCACATTCATGCCCGTCGATCCATCCTCGGCATTGCCCGACACAAAGCACCAGATTGCTGCCGCAAGCGCTGCGATAGCAGCCAGCGTCGCCAGGAAACCGTTCGCATGCCAAGCCTGATGTTCCTTCATCCCCATCACACTCCATATCAACTTGATATAATTATGATATCACTTTTTCTTTAAAATGGAAATAAAAAAATCCTTCCATATCGGAAGGATTTTTATCGCACCAGCGGAAGGATTTTTATCGCACCAGCGAAGGGATCTGATGCTGCTTCCATCGCCCCTCTTTCATCAAGAGGGCTGTGTACCGTCCGTCTGATGAGCCGGATCCTTCGGCGCAGGAGACTTCAGCTTGCCCTGCTCATGCAGGCTTTTCAGCTCGTCGCGAAGCTGCTCCTCGGACTTGCCCTCGACTTTGATGCCTTGCTTGGCGGCGAATTCCTTCATTCTCGCGAAGCGCTTTTCTTTCATGCTCGCTTTGAAGGCCATCCATTTCTCCGGCTGCTTTTCCTTGGCGGCATGAACTTCCTGGCGAAGCTGATCCTCCGTCTTGCCGTCGGCCTTGATGCCGAAATAAGCGGCGGCTTCCTTCAGCATGGCGAGCTTCCGGGCTTCACGATATCGGTCATGATGCGGATGGCCTTTCGGATTCCGCAGATCTCCTTGATGGTTGTAGCGATCCGGAGCGCCCATATCCTGCGATGCATGCGGAGATGCCTGCGGAACTGCCGGAGATGCCTGCGGCGCGGCGTAAGCGGCGGCTGGCAGGGCAAGGGCGGCAAGCAGCAAGGCGGCCGCTGTCCATGTTGATCTCATCGATGCTGTCATCCTTTCGGTCTTGTATTCCTTCCTTTCGTATACTCCCCTATTATTGTTTAATTATTCCAACCTTTCGAGAAATCAAAAAAGCGTCCCCGGAGGGACGCCCGCTGCTGTATGAAAAGGAATGGACTTATACGGACTGGCTTTGGAGCAGTTCGCTGAACTGCTGCTCCGTCAGATCGTCATCCAGCACTTCCGTCACGGGAATTTCCGGACAATCCGCTTTCGTGAACGACTTGCCTTTGAGATAATAACCGCTCTTCCTCGCAATGGAGTAGAAGCTGCACAGCTGATCCGCAATCTTGACCGCTTCTTCTTCCGAAGTGGAGCTGGCCAGATTGTTGCCGAAGCTGAGCGGATTTTTGGAGCTCTGAATATTGACTCGGTACGGAGCAACAGAGTCCGACTCTTCATGCTTGACCAGAATCTCGATGTCGGAGCAAGTATTACGATATTTGATGGTCATCATCAACACCGCCTGTTAAGACCTCGTTCGAGGTAGATTCGGTCAGTGCATTCCAGCGCTGCCGTACTAGCTATTACACGGCTCAGGCATCTGTTAAACAGCGTGCCCAAGCCTCCCCGCAAACATTTGCAGCCGAATGCCTTCACAGCCGCTCCCGGCGGTTGTCCTCCCGGAGAAGGTCCCCCATCCAGCCTTTCGTCCGCATCCAGAAATATACGCCGACCGTCGCCGCCAGAATGACGGCAAGCCCGAATACGTATCCGAGCTTCCACTTCAGCTCCGGCATCTGCTCGAAATTCATCCCCCAGATCGCGCCGATCGCCATCATGGGCGTGCAAAGAATCGTGAACACGGTGAGCGTCTTCATGATTTCGTTGCCGCGGTAGTTCGAGATATTGTCCTCGAGCAGAAGCAGCGACTCCACCTCCTGCCGGTACTCTTCCTGCAGCATGATCATTCTCTCCAGACGCGAGTTGAACGCCTGGTGGATGAGGCTTTCCTTCATCTCCTCGGGAAACGCCTCTTCAAGAGCGAACCGGATTTCGCGGACCGGCCTCGTCAGTCCGGTCCAGTGGAGCAGGCTGTATCGGAGCTCCAGAATGCGGTGGAACATGTATCCGCCATTGCGGTCACGGATATTCTCCTCCATCTCGCGCAGCTTCTGCTCGAACTTGTCCATCCCGTCGAAGAACGGCTCCATGATGCCGGCGAGCAGCTTGATGAATCCGTCCAGAGCCGTCTCCGACTGCTCGATTTCTGCAAAAAAATGAGCCGCTCCTTCGCAGCCGTCGATAATATCCTCTTCTTGAAAGCCGATCGTATACAGATTGCGATGCCCCAAGTAGAAATGCATCGTGCAATTGCTTCCCTGATCGTCATCCGCTTTTCCAACGACGAGCGTCCCGAACACCGCATTGCGTTTCCCTTGAAAGGAAACCGCCGCAAGATGGTTCACATCCCGATCCTTGCTCCTGTCTATCCATTTCCGCACAGCCTCGTCCTGCCGCCACATCTGCACAGCTTGCCCGCTGTCATCGCTCTGATGCCACGTCCAGCCCTCGCCTGCCGCTTCTGAGCGCTCCTCCTCGTTCCCCATCCTGATCCCACTCCTGACTAGCTGCATCTTGACCTGACTACCCTATCTTTACCCTGCCCGACCGTTCCCGGAATCAGTTGAAGGGATGGCAATGATTGAAAAAAAACCCCGCAAGCGGGGCTTCGACTCTCAGCCGATAATGATCCGGCCTTCCGGATATCGGAACGGTTCTTTTTTGGATTTGGAGCGGACCGCGAACGCCAAGGTAAGCAGCCCGAGCCTGCCGGCAAACATCAGGAAGATGATCACTCCCTTGCCGACAGCGGTCAGGTCCAAGGTAGCTCCGAGGCTGAACCCGACAGTGCCGAACGCCGACACGGCCTCGAAGAGAAGAACGAGGAAGGAAGAATCCTCTACGGTCGTCAGGATCATCGTGGAGGCGACGATAATGATGACCCCCATGAGCGTGACCGTGATGGCCCGATACAGCTCCTTGGCTGCAATCCGGTACCGGAAGATAACCGCATCCTCGCGGCCGCGCAAGATCGCGTGGATGCCGGCAAGCAGCACGACGAAGGTGGTCAGCTTGATCCCTCCCCCTGTAGAGCCCGGCGCGGCTCCGATGAACATGAGGATGATCATCAGAAGCTGGGTCGCCTGACGCAGCTCCTCGATCGGCACCGTGTTGATTCCTGCCGAGCGCAAGCTGAACGATTGGAAGAAGCTGGCCCAGATCTTGCCGTTCAGCCCCAGATGACCGAAGCTCCTTGTATTCGTAAATTCAAAGATGAAGAAAAGAATGGCGCCGCCCAATGTGAGGACGACAGAAGCCCATAACACGACCTTGCTGTGCAGGGATATTTTGCGCTTCTCGGGAAATCGGATCAGATCCGCCATGACAATGAAGCCGATGCTGCCGAAGAAGATAAGCGTCATCGTAATCAGATTGATGGCGGGATCGCTGACGAACTGGCTCCAGCCCCCGATAATTTCAAAGCCGGCATTGTTGAACACGGATACGGCATGGAATACGCCGAAGTAGGCCGCTTTGGACAGCGGCATGGACTCCATCCAGATGAGCGTGTACAGCAGCGCTCCGATTCCTTCGATAGCGGCGGAGAACAAAAAGATCCTTATAACGAGCTGGACGATTCCGCTCATTTCCGTCTGATTGAGGGACTCCTTGAGCACGAGGCGGTCACGGAGCGATATTTTGCGGCCGAACGCCAGGGCAAACCAGGTAGCGGCCGTCATGAAGCCCGTCCCTCCTAGCTGGAACAGCACGAGCAGCACGATTTGTCCGAACAAGGAATATTCGGTGCCTGTGTTCATAATGGTGAGCCCCGTCACGCATGTAGCCGAAGTCGCCGTGAACAGAGCATCCAGTACAGGAATCCGCACCCCGTCAGCCGAAGCGGCAGGGGTAGCGAGAAGAATCGTGCCAAGCACGATCAGAGAAAGAAATCCGCCCGCAAGCACCCTCGGAGGTGTCAGGTAGGTAGAGCGGATATAACGATTGGACAGCACGGCTCGAAGCCCCTTTCCGCTTCAGTTCTAAAAGCGTGGTGAAAAATAGATGACCTGCGGTCGGAACGGGTCGCCAATCGCTGTTGTCTCCTTGGCAAGCCTTCCCGGCCCGGACATGCAAAAAGCAGCCCACATCAATGCGTGGACTGCCTGCCCATGGTCCAGTCATAATCCAGATACCGGCCGATTATCGCTTCAAGCATCTCCAGCCGGATCGGCTTGCTGATATAATCGGTCATCCCGGCTTCCAGACAGCGCTGCCTGTCTCCCGGCAGCACGTTGGCGGTCATCGCCACGATGACCGGCTGCTTGCCGGCACGCGCGTCTCCGTTGATGAGCCTTGTCGCCTCAAGTCCGTCCATGACCGGCATTTTCATATCCATGAAGATCATATCATAGAATCGGTTTTTTGCCATCGTCACGGCCGCTTCCCCGTTCTCCGCCACATCCGCTTCGATGCCGAGACGATCGAGCAGCTTGAGGATCAGCTTCTGGTTCACGTCGTTGTCCTCGACGACGAGAACCCGGGAACGCTCGCTCGGCGCCGGCACGCCGCGATCTCCAGTGCCGAGCGTGAATGGCAGGACGTTGGCCTTCAGGACAAGGCGGCTGGCTGCGCTCGTCTCGCTGGCCGCAGTAGTCTCGGTATAGGTCTCGCTCAGCATGGCGGAGAAGGAAAAGGAATCCGAATGAGGAGGGGCTTCCCATGGACGTGAGCCGGGCAGCGGGTGGTCTTCGGCTGGATCTCCCTCCAAAGCCGGATAACATTCCTCCATCTGCTTGAGGCGGACGGTGAAGGTGAAGCAGGCTCCTTTGGGCTCATTGGCGCACGCTTCGATCGTCCCGCCCATCAGCTCCACCAGATTTTTGCAGATGGCTAAGCCTAGTCCGGTTCCTCCGTACTTGCGGGTCATGGAGGAGTCCAGCTGGGAGAACGGCTGGAACAGGAGGGGGAGCTTATCCTCCGGAATGCCTACCCCGGTATCGCTCACTCTGAACTGGACAACGATGCCCTCTTCCTGGCGCTCGGCATCGTCGGGCGAATCCTCGGCAAGGCGAACGTCGACATCAATATGCCCTTCATGCGTGAATTTGATCGCATTGCTGATCAGGTTCATCAGAATCTGGCGCAGCTTGGTTACGTCCCCGTACAGATACTCCGGCAAATCCGGGGATATTGAACAGAGGATATCGAGATTGCTCTCGCGCGACTTGGCGATGAACAGATCCAGCGATTCGTCCACGCAGCTCTTCAGATCAAATGGAACCATCTCGAGTTCCAGCTTGCCGGCTTCGATCTTGGCGTAGTCCAGAATGTCGTTGATGACGCTGAGCAGGCTGTCGCCGCTCTTCAGGATGATCTCGGCAAAATCCTTCTGCTCCTCGTTCAGTTCCGTCTCCATGAGAAGATTGGTCATGCCGAGAATGCCGTTCATAGGCGTGCGAATCTCGTGGCTCACCATCGCCAGGAACTCCGTTTTGGCTCTGTCGGCCACCTCCGCTGCTTCCTTGGCCGCTAGAATTTCCTCCTCCGACTTCTTGCGCTCGCTGATGTCGCTGACCGTGCAGGCGAAGATGACTTCCTCATCCACCAGCGTGCTGCCGAGCTTGATCTCGGCATGGAAGACACTGGCGTCCTTGCGGCGCGGCATGACTTCGATCAGGCGCCCGGAAGAGATTCCGTCCATCGCGGCTTCGCCCATGAGATCCAGCTGCCTGACGCATATTCCCGGGATAAGCTCATCGACCTGCTTGCCGACGACTTCTTTTTCCCGGTACCCGAACATCGGATAGACCGACGGATTCACCGTCAAAATGGTTCCGTTCTTGTCAAACGTAATCATCGTATCCATTGAAGTCGAGCTGATGACGCTTTTGACGGCTTCCGACTTGGTCAGCTGGTAGGCCGTGCGCATCAGCTCCTTGTTCATGCGCTCCAGCTCCTGCGTCTGCTGCTGAAGCAGGACGGCTTGCTGCTGCAAGGTTTTGTTGCCGACGTACATCCGGACAAAGCCTTCGATCTTGGAACGGAAAATTTGGGGAACGAAGGGCTTCAGCATATAATCGATCGCGCCGACGGCGTAGCCGGCGAACATATGCTGGGCTTCCTTGCTCGTCGCCGACACGAAAATGATCGGTATCTCCTTGGTCTTATCCCTGGATTTGATCATTCGAGCGGTTTCGAAACCATCCATCCCGGGCATCTGGACATCCATGACGATGACGGCAAAATCATCCTTGAGAAGCGCCCGCAGCGCCTCCTCGCCGGAAAGGCATTTGACGAGATTGTAGTTGAGATCGCCAAGGACGGCTTCGATAGCCAGCAAATTTTCGGGGTAGTCATCGACCAGCAGGATATTGATAGGCCCGTCATAAGAGATCATGGTTTCCCCCCTCCCTTGTCTGTGGCTTTACTTGACTTTGCGGTAGATCCGGTTGATCAGGTCCAGCTCATCGAACTGATCCGCATGCCGGGTGAAGTTGATGCTTTCCTTGGTTCCCAGCAGCAGCACGCCGAACATGCTGAGACTGTCGTAGAGCAGCCCATGCACATGGTTCTGGAGATCCTTGTTGAAGTAGATCATGACATTGCGGCACAGGATGACATGAAATTCGTTGAAGGAGCCGTCCGTGACGAGATTGTGCTGGGCAAAAACGATATTTTTCTTCAGGAAGCTTTGGAAAATAACCGATTCGTACTTGGCCGTGTAGTAGTCCGAGAACGACTCCTTGCCGCCGCCGTCCTGGTAATTGCGCGTATACTGCTGCATCCGCTCAATCGGGAATACGCCCTGCCTCGCTACATCGAGAACGGTCGAGCTCATATCCGTGGCGTAGATTCTCGTGCGGTCGTAAAGCCCTTCTTCATGAAGCAGAATCGCCATCGAATAGACTTCTTCGCCGGTCGAGCAGCCGGCATGCCAGATCCGGATGAACGGATACGTCTTGAGCAGCGGAACGACATTTTTGCGGAACGACTTGAACACTTCCGGATCGCGGAACATCTCGGTGACATGAATCGTGAGATCCGACAGAAGCCTTTCCATGCAGCCACGGTCGTGGATCACCCGGTCCGTCAGCGACGTGATCGTCGTCAGCCGTTCCGCATGCACCCGATGCCATATTCTCCTACGGATCGAGGCATAGGCATAGTTCCTGAAATCATAGCCGTAGAGCTTGAACATGGCCACGAGCAGCATCTCGATCTCCAACTGTTCTCTTTCGTCCGAGTCGCTCGGACGAGGTTTGACGCTATTTATACAACCACACCCTCATTAGTGAAAGAAGTTGATCAACGTTGACCGGCTTGGCGATGTAATCGCTGGCCCCGGCTTCAATGCATTTGTCCCGATCGCCTTTCATCGCCTTGGCGGTGACGGCAATGATCGGCAGCTTGTCGTAGCGGGAGTCGGCTCGGATGAGCCTCATCGCTTCGTACCCGTCCATTTCCGGCATCATGATGTCCATGAGCACGAGATCAAGATCGGGATTTTTCTCGATCTGCTCGATAGCCTCCCGGCCGTTCTCGGCATAGGTAATGTTCATCTTATACCCTTCAAGGACATTGGACAAGGCGAACACGTTGCGGATATCGTCGTCGACGATGAGAACGTCCCTGTTTTCGAAAATGGTCTCCACGCTGTGAAGCTTGCGCAGCACGTTGCGCTTGTCTTCCGGCAGCTCGGCTTCGACCCGGTGCAGGAAAAGCGTCGTCTCGTCAAGCAGCCGCTCCGGCGACTTGACGTCCTTCACGATGATCGTCTCGGCGTATTTCTTGAGCATCATTTCCTCGCGCTTCTCGAGATCGCGGCCGGTGTAGATGATGATCGGCAGATCATGCAGCTCTTCGTTGCGCCTGATCTGGTCCAGCAGCTCGAAGCCGGTAATGTCCGGCAGGCCGAGATCAAGGACCATGCAGTCGTAGTGATGCTCGCTCAGCTCCTTGAGCGCGTCGCGTCCGGACGATACTCCCGTAATGACCAGATCGTCGTGGCCGATAAGCTCTTCGATGGCGTGGCGCTGGATCTCGTCGTCTTCCACCACGAGCAGGCGCTTCATATTGCGCTCCATGAACAATCCGATCTGCGTAAACAGATTGTCGAGATGCTCCTTGGAGACCGGTTTCTTGAGATAGGCGATCGCTCCGAGCGCGAGGCCCTGCTGGACCTCGTCGATAACCGAGATCAGATGGACCGGGATATGGCGAGTGTTGGAATCGTTCTTCAGATGATGGAGGACGGACCAACCGTCCATGACCGGCATTTGGATATCCAGAAGAATCGCATCCGGCAGATACGTTCTTGCATAAGACAAGCCTTTGTCTCCCTGTCCGGCCACGATGGCCTTGAAGCCTCGCGAGCGGGCGATATCGACGAGAACTTTAGCGAAAGCGACGTCATCCTCGACGATGAGGACGACTTTGTCCTCCTCCTTCAATTCCTTGAGGTCGTCTTCCACATCGAACGCATGGCGGGCAAGCTCCGGCTTCATCGGCTGCCGTACCGCCGGGATGACAGGCGACGGAAGGGCCGCCGCCGCTTCGTCCATGCCGCTGAACGAGCTTCTTGAGACTTCGAAATCGGTCCCCTCGTTGGTTTTGACGAGATGGAATTCCGGCAGCGCGAGCACGAAGATGCTTCCCTCTCCCGGCTTGCTCGTCAGATGGATATCTCCGCCCAGCAGTCTGGCCAGATCGCGGCTGATCGCCAGGCCAAGTCCGGTACCGCCGTATTTGCGGCTCGTCGTCCCGTCGACCTGCTGGAAAGCTTCAAAGATGATCGCTTGCTTGTCTTCGGGAATTCCGATGCCCGTATCCTTGACTTCAAAGGAAATCCAGCTTCCCTGAGCGCCTTCCGGCATCTCGGCCTGAGTGGATTTGCGGATCAGCATGCTGATGGAGCCTTGGGTCGTGAACTTGAACGCGTTGGACAGCAGATTGCGCAAGATCTGCTTGACGCGGTGGCTGTCCGTAAACATTTCCGCGGGCACGTCCTCCTCGGTGTTCGTATGGAACGGCAGCTCCTTCTGGATGCTGAGCGGCTGGAAGCTGCGTACGGCGTATTGCTCGAGATCCCGCAGAGGCACATGCTCGGTTACGACATCCATCTTGCCAGCGCCGATCTTCGACAGGTCGAGAATTTCGTCGATCAGCTTGAGCAGATCGCTGCCCGAAGTATGAATGGTCGTCGCGAATTCAATCTGCTTCTGAGTGAGATTTCCGTCCTTGTTGTCCGACAGCATTTGGGACAGAATAAGCAGGCTGTTGAGCGGAGTCCGCAGCTCATGCGACATGTTGGCCAGGAACTCGGACTTGTACTTGGAAGCGAGGCCAAGCTGGACCGTCTGCTTCTCGAGCGCATCCCTCGTCTGCTCGATCTGCTGGCTGTGCCTTTTCGTCTCCTTCATCTGAAGCTCCAGCAAATGGGTTTTCTGCAGCAGCTCCTCGTTCGTCTGCTCCAGCACTTCCTGCTGGCTCTGCAGCTGCTCTTCGGAAGCCTTGAGCGCTCTCGTCTGCTCTTCGAGACGCTCGTTGGAGCTGCGCAGCTCTTCCTGCTGGCTCATCAGCTCTTCGGACTGGGATTGGAGCTCCTCGCTCATCGTCTGCGATTCGCGCAGCAGCTCCTCGATCCGGATCCTTCCGAACAGATTGTAGAGCACCATCCCTGCAGATTCGCCCATCTGCTCCAGCAGCTCGTGGTGCAGGCCGGTGAACGACTGCAGGCTGCCGAGCTCAAGCACAGCCACGACGGAATGCTGATAATGGATCGGCAGCAGATAGAGCTCCCGGATCTGGGCCTGCCCGATGCCCGAGCGGATGTTGAGGTAGCCTTCCGGCACCTCCGTCAGATGCATCGACTTGTTGTCCGCTGCGCTCTGGCCTACGAGCCCTTCTCCGAACCGGAAGGAAGAAGCCGCTTCAAGACCCTCCGTCCCTGCATAAGAAGCACGCAGCGTGAAGGTCCTGCCTTCTCCCAAATGATCGCGGATATAGATGGCTCCATAGGTCGCTCCCGTAAGCGGGGCGACGGCGGAGATGAATTTCTCCGCCAGGATTTCAAGCTCTGTGATGTTCTGCACGCCAACAATGACGTTGGCCAGGCTCGTTTTAAGCCAGGTCTGATCCTGCATCGTCTGATTGTATATTTTCTCGGCCCGCGTCTTTTCTTCCAGATCGTCCGCAAGCTTGTAGAAGGAATCGGCGACCTCCTTGAACTCTCCCTCTTGGGCGAGCGCATCCAGACGCGTCTCCCGGGTGGATTCTCCTCGAGAGAACCCGACGATTGCGGAGGAGATGAACCGGAAGCCGCGGTTGAGCCTCTTCGTATTCCAAATCATAACGAAGAGTCCGAGCAGCTCGCCGGCAATCGCAACGGCAATCATGATATTGACTGTCGCCTTGTTGTCATTTCTCGTCTGTTCGACCAGCTGATCCAAGGCGCGCTGATGATAGGCAACCATTTCGTCGGCATTGTTGACAAGCGTCTCCTGGTAGCGGAGACCTTCGCTTTCCCGCAGGGCGACGGCTCCCGCTCCGTTGTTCGATTCGACGAGCTTAATGGACCGGTCAATATAGGAGAAATAGTCCGACATCCCGGACTCCATCTTGTCGAGCATCTGATATTCGGATTCGGAAGAGGATATGCCTTCCAGCTTTTTAAGGGCGGTTTGTGCCATTTCTTTATTTTTCTCGATGTCGTCGATGTTGCGGTCTACCGATTCCTTGGTGGGAACAGTCAGAATATTGACCATGTACTTGGCAAGGTTGTTCACGTTGCCGCGCATGTCAGTCGTCGTGGCCACCTTGGTGTATCTCTGATCGTAGATCTCGTTCAGCTGTTTGCTGAGATTGGACAGATTGCGTATTCCCGCGCTGCTGAGGACAATCATGATGGCAAACATGATGATGAACCCCAGTTGAACTTTTGTCCTTATTTTCATGTTGGCCGATCACCGGATCCTCTCTGAGTAATAGTGGATGAGCTGTATATGCGGAGAACCTTAATCATTCACTCTATGAATACAATTGCACAAATAATAGAGCCTGGATTCATTTTCTCTCGACGTATGGGGAACATTTCCTGGTCAACACACGAATCGGCCGCCTCCCTCAAGGGTTGCGACCGGATCACAAGTGAATCTTTTCTTTTTGTTACCCTATCGAAATCGGATTGAAACACTGCGTTCGACAGAAATCTATGTTTTTTTCATTATCGGTTATTCTTCTATTCCATGTCCGCCCAGAAGAAATCGACCGATAAAACACGGCCCGTCTTTTCATCCAGGAACAGCTTGGCGGCAAAACCGTTGGCATCCACATACCCGACTCCATCCTCCGCCCTGTACTGAGGCTCGCCGTAGCGGCTTGCCCAGCCTTCCAGCGTGACGGGAAGCACTTCCTCCCCGACCTGAACGGATCCATTCGAGGAAGGCACGCTCACATAATCGACTTCCGTGCCGGTGAAAGCGATATTCATGTCGGGATAAATCCAGCGCGTCTGATCGACAAGCAACTCATCCTGAGCCGCTTCGAGCGGAAGTCCAAGCTCGGAGACGATCTGCTCCTTGTCGTCCGTCAAGCGGACTCCATTGATCGTGCCGAAATCCATCGTCTCCGGAACGGCATTATTCGAGGATGCCGAATCCTCTTTCAGCAAAGCAATGACAGCGGGAGGAGCAGGCTGACCGGCAGCCGTCTCCGTACCTTTGGCCGGCGCGGCGGCGGACGGCAGGGATACGACGGAGCGGGTCAAGGAAATCGCCATGGCCATAACTAGGAATATGCATGCAATCGAGGCCAGAATGATCGTCTTTTTCACATTGCTTCCTCCCTTTCCACAAGCTGCTGATCCAATAGTATCCATTAACCAACCGGCTCAGCGCGCGAAACAGCAAATAAGCCTGCCGGAAGCCGGCAGGCTGGAGGTCGTCTTATTCGGCTTTCCCTGTATATCCTGCCTCCAGAGCGGCAAGCCGCTCCAGCACTTCGCCGCGCGAGAAATGCTCTCCGATGAACACGATGGCGTCGCGCATGCTTTCGGCCGGAGAAAGAGGAATGAAATCCGTCTCCCTGTATGCGAATTGAAAATGGTACCGGCTGGCCGTGTCGGCGAATGTGACGATTCCTTTTGCCCGGTACACATTGTCCGGCAGCGACTGAAGCATGCTTTCGAAGTCCATGCTGTCGTAGGGCCGCTGCGGATAATAAGTCACTGCCATCAGATGCTCGTGGGCATGCACATGGCTTTCTTCCTTCCTGGCAGCGGAAGCAGACCCTGTCCCTTCGTCGGTTCTAACGGCGAACTCCTCCGGCCTCAGGGGAGCTCCAGGACCAGCAGACAGCACGCCCTCGATCCATTCCGCATCTGCGCCGCCATGCCGGACGGTGACGAGCGAAGCATGGGAATTGAGCTCCCGGATCCGCTGCTGAACCTCGACCAGTTCCTCGGGATGGAGCAGATCGGCTTTGTTCAGCACCAGCCTCGTCGCGCAGCGGATTCCGTCCTCCATCAGCTTCATCGTACGCCGGCTCCCCTTGAGGCGAAGCATGCCCGGGCCGTCGACGACAGTCACGACAGCGGACAGGCAGAGAGATTCATGCAAGGCGGCGTCCATTACGCCTTCCACCAGCTCCAGCGGATTCGCAGCTCCGGTAGCTTCGATCAGAATGACTCCGGGCCTCTCCTTCCTCGCCAGCAGGACCAGCTCTCCTGCCAGATCGCCCTTCATCGTGCAGCAGATGCAGCCGTTCAGCATTTCCTTGAGCGGAATGCCGGAATCGAATCTCGCCCCCTCCAGATGAAGGTCTCCCAGCTCGTTCAGAACGACTGCCGGCTTCATGCCGGCTTCCCGGCAGCCATCCAGCAGGCGTGTCAGCAAGCTCGTCTTGCCGCTGCCCAGGAATCCGGCCAGAACGATGACCGGTACAGGAGTGACTTGTTCTTCCATTTGCTTTCCCATCCTCTTCCGCTAATCGTCTTTGAACCTTTCCAGTATACCGGATTCCGTTCCGGCGGCACAAAAAAAACGTCCGACCGGATCGAATCGATCCAGCAGGACGTCCCAGCTTCGCGGGCGGCTCAGTGAGGCTTGGCGATGACCAGGATCTTGCCTTGGTCAAGAACTTCCTCATAGCGCTCGGCTTCCATATCAGTCAAGCCTACCGACTCCAGCTTGGAGCGCAGCGCATCGCCGCGGGAGCGGAACATATTCGCCATGGAGTCGAACACGCCTTCCTCCTGCATGCCGATGCTGTTCGCATCGGAATTTTCGGCCAGGCGATCCGTCTGGTCTTTATCGTGGGCAAGCACATAAATCTCGTCCTTGCCATATCCGCGGCGGTTAAGCTCGCGTACTGCCGACATAGCGTCCATTCCGCTTTCTACAACTTGAATGCTTGGTTTCATGTGACTATCCCTCCAATGGCATTGTTGTCGGTTCGGCCCCGCCGTGGCAGGGCGTTCAAGCTTACAGATTAGTACCCCTGCCCCGATGCTGATGAAACATTCCGCTTGACGCCGCTGAGGAGGCCATTCGGACTTTTTACAGATTAAAATGCCTGCGGAAAAACACGGAAAAAGGATATCATTGGAATTCTCTCATCTCGGTTTCAAAGATTTTCAGGCCGTTTACTTATACCGTATAACGAAATACGATCGAGACAACGGAGGTAACACAGATGAACCAGAACAACGAATGCATGGCAATGCTCCTCGCGGGAGGAGAAGGTAAACGGCTGGCGCCGCTGACGAACCGGCTTGCGAAGCCGGCTGTTCATTTTGGCGGCCGCTACCGCATCATCGATTTCCCGTTGAGCAATTGCGTTAACTCCGGAATCGGCAGCGTGGGCATTCTCGCCCAATACATGAAGCAATCCATCAGCAGCCATGTAGGCGATGGCTCTGCTTGGGACAACACGGACATTACGATCCTCAATTCCGAAGATAAAACGACCGGCTACAAGGGAACGGCAGACGCCATTTTCCAGCATATCGGTTTTATCGACTCCCATCATCCGGAGCATCTGCTCGTCATCTCCGGCGACCATATCTACCAAATGGACTATAAAGAAATGCTCGGCTTCCATAAAGCCCGCGGCGCGGCCGCCACGATCGCCGTCAAAGAGGTGCCTTGGACAGAGGCTTCCCGCTTTGGCCTCATGAATACGGATGACCGGCTGAACATCACCGCTTTTGAAGAAAAGCCGGCCAAGCCTCAGAGCAATCTGGCCTCGATGGGCGTTTACATTTTCCGGTGGGCCGACCTGCGCGAAGCGCTGATTCTCGATGCCATGCGCGCTGATTCTTCCCATGATTTCGGCAAGGACATCATCCCTTCCCTTCTGGCCTCGCAGGAGAAAGTCATCGCCTTCCCATTCAAAGGCTACTGGAAAGATGTCGGCACGCCGGGCAGTCTGTGGGAAGCCCATATGGATCTGCTCCAAGGCACAATCGACCTCAATCGTCCCGAATGGCCGATGTATACCCCTTCCCTTTCGGTCAGCCCAGCAATCTACGTGGAAGACAAAGGGGAAGTGAGCAATTCCATCGTCCAGCGGGGCTGCCGGATTCAAGGAGACGTGGAAGGGTCCATCCTCTTCCACAGCGTCCAGATCGGAGAGGGCAGCACCGTAACGGACAGCATCATCATGCCGGGGGCAAGAATCGGCAACAACGTGAGCATCCACCGCGCCATCATCGGCGAAGGCGCTTATGTCGCGGACGGCTCCTTCATCGAGGGCAGCGATGACAACCTGACCGTCATCGGCGCCGGCGAATTCCGCTACAGCCGCTCCCCGCTCCGCAGAACCCGCCCTGCAGCGATGCTGGGAGATGTACGGACCGGCTCATGATTTTAAACGACGCAAAAAAGTCTGCCTTTTACGGGCAGACTTTTTGTTGTCGGCATCAAAAAATGTCCATGCTGAGATATCTCTCTCCGCTATCAGGCGCAATGCACAGAATGCGCTTGCCCTTGCCGATGCGGCGAGCTTCCTGAACGGCGGCCCAGACAGAGGCTCCACCCGATGGGCCGAGCAGGAGGCCTTCCTTGGCGGCGAGCTCCCGACAAGCGGTGATGGCCGCATCGTCCTTGACCTGCACGATGTCGTCGTAGACATCTGTATTCAGGATCGGAGGCACGAAGCCTGGACTCGTACCGACCAGCTTATGGGGTCCGGGCTGGCCGCCAGAGAGGACAGGGGAGCCCTGCGGCTCCACGACAAGAATGCGCACTTCCGGCAGGAGCTTGCGAAGCTCTTCGCCTGTGCCGGTAATCGTCCCTCCGGTGCCGCTGGAAGCGACGAATACATCCAGCCGGCCCTCCATCTGCTCCATGATCTCCAGCGCCGTCGTTCCCCGATGCGCATCTGGATTCGCGGGATTTTCGAATTGAAGCGGAATATAGCTGCCTTCAATTCCTGCAGCCAGCTCCTTCGCCTTTTGAATCGCTCCAGGCATTCTCTCCGCGGCCGGCGTCAGGACAACTTCGGCTCCGTAAGCCCGCAAGATTCCGATCCTTTCCTTGCTCATATTGTCCGGCATGACAAGAATCGACTTGTATCCTCTCGCCGCCGCATTCATGGCGATGCCGATGCCCGTATTGCCGCTTGTCGGCTCGATGATCGTTCCCCCCGGCTTCAGTAGACCGTCCCTCTCCGCTTGCAGCATCATATTGGCGGCGGCCCTGTCCTTCACGCTGCCGCTCGGATTGAACTTCTCCAGCTTTACATATACCTCGGCGTCCTCGGGACCGACGAGCCGGTTCAGTCTGACTGCCGGCGTATCTCCGATCAGCTCCGTGACGGAATTTACGATTCTAGGAGGCATTGGCATCTTCCTTTTGTTCAGATTCAATGGATTACTATGAATAGTACAGGAATGGCCTTGGATTCTCAAACGCAGCTGCCGAAGGAGCTGAGCCAGGATGAGCTTCAGCTCCATTTCGATCAACTGCTCCCGATTCACCCGATTCACGCCGTTCGAGCGTGCAGCTTACTGACAGTCGAAACCACTAAAAAGCTCTTAGGAATGGTCTCGGTATCCTCCTTGAAGCTTGGGACAGCTCAGCTAACTTTTACCTTCATGTTGGTATTCAAAGAAGTTGTGATAAACTTGAATCATGCGATTTAATTCACTCAAAACTTAGATGAGCGTTGGCGCACCATAAGGAGGTTGCCATGAAAGGAAGTATAATTGCCCGTAATAACGTCAACATATTGGGCAACGGAACGCAGACAATCATTTTTGCTCACGGCTTCGGCTGCGATCAAATTATATGGCGTTACTTAACGCCGGCCTTTGAAGAAAACTATCGCATAGTATTGTTTGATTATGTCGGTTCGGGGAAATCTGAAATTCAGGCGTATGACGCCGACCGATACGGAAACTTGAACGGCTATGCGCAAGATGTAATTGACATTTGCCATGCGCTTGAATTGAAAAACGCCATCTTTGTCGGTCATTCCGTCAGCGCCATTATCGGGCTTCTGGCTTCAATAAGGGAAGTGGACTTGTTCGACAAGTTGGTGCTGATCGGACCTTCCCCTCGCTATCTGAACGACTTTCCCGATTATATTGGAGGATTTCAGCGGAAAGATCTAGAAGAATTGCTGCTTTTGATGGAAATAAACTATGCCGGCTGGGCAAACTACCTTGCTCCAGCGATCATGGGGAATTCGGATCGCCCCCAGCTCGCTCATGAGTTGGAACAAAGCTTCTGCGCAATGAACCCGGAGATCGCTCGGCAATTCGCCAGGACTACTTTTTTGGCCGATAATCGAAAAGACTTGAAGCAGGTCACCGTTCCATCCCTCATTCTTCAATGCTCGCAGGATATTATCGCTCCGCTTGAAGTGGGCACCTATGTGCATTACCAGACCCCTAATAGCACCCTGCGATTCATGGAGGCTACTGGACATTGCCCGCATATGAGCCATCCGGAGGAGACGATACGACTGATTGAGGAATACCTGGAGACTACAGCGTAAATCCTGGCACGGAAGGAACGATGCATGACAATCAACGGACAAGTGAAAGTAGAGTTGAACGCAACATTTTGCCTTAGTGAAGATCATATTATTTTGGATGCCGATGACACGCTTCTTTGTTTGCTCGGCTATGATCTTAAAGGCTTGCTCGGATGTCAGTTTGAATCGATTCTTACCCAAGCCAGCTCGGCTTTTCTTCATTTACATTTTCAACCGCTAATGAAATTGCAAGGCAGGGTTGAACAGATGAGTCTATTTCTGAAAGCCGCGAATGGGCATGATATACCGATTCTTTTGCACGCAGATCGGCAAGTGCGGGACGGTCAGGTCATTCATCAATGCTGGATAAAATATCGGAAATGATTACCGATAAGGATTTCATAAATGCTGTGCCGGAATATAGAGGTACCTATAAATAGGACCTATGAAAAGGCATTCAGGCTGTGGGTTCCATTTTTTATATTCAACTAGGGATAAAGATAGTGAACATCTTCCGTGGCCGGTCGATTGAGCTAATTGAGAATTGTTTGTTCAATAAAACAGCAGCAGTCTAGGACTTTATTTTCACGTCCATGGCTGCTGCTGTTTTGTTTCTTGGGTCAGTCTAACACTAATTTTTCGGAGTTCGGCAGATTATATATCGAAAAATCGCACGGATATAACACATAAAGTCTAATACTTTATTTTCTCTAGACACCAAGCAGCTCCAGCTAACAATCCTCGTTTTTAGACTTCCCCTCGACCATAAGGCCAGCAGGCTATACATAGAGCTTCTTGGTCGATTTGTTCCATTTCACGTCGAGGCCGAACGCCTGCAGCGCCTCGGCAACAGGAGTGACCAGTTTGCCATCCTCGATCTTACCGGTCGCCAGCAGCTTGTTGTCCGCCAGGCGCACGACCTTTGGAACGATCTCGGCTGTATATAGAATCGGTTTGCGGCCGGTTAAGCACTTTTTATCTTTATGTTACAAAAAACAAAAAGAAAGAGGCCTCCCAAAAGTTCGCCGAACTAATGAGGGGCCTCTAATATCAAAACACATGTGGGCAGTTTGTGGGCAATCGATTCCCCGTATGCCCAAAAACATTGATTCTACGGGCTTTTTGGCCCTTCTTACATCATGCCGCCCATGCCGCCCATGCCGCCCATGTCAGGCATAGCCGGTTTGTCTTTTTCCGGTTTGTCGACGACAACCGCTTCGGTCGTCAGAACGACAGCCGCTACGGAAGCGGCGTTCTGCAGCGCGGAGCGCGTTACCTTCGTCGGGTCGACGATTCCGGCTTCGAACATGTTAACCCAGTCGCCGGTAGCGGCATTGTAGCCGATGCCGATGGCTTCTTTTTTCAGACGCTCGACGATGACGGAGCCTTCAACGCCTGCGTTGGTCGCGATCGTGCGAACCGGCTCTTCCAGAGCGCGCAGGATGATGTTGACGCCGGTTTTCTCTTCGCCCGTCACGTTCAGAGCCGCAACAGCTCCGTATACGTTCACGAGTGCCGTGCCCCCGCCGGATACGATGCCTTCTTCCACAGCTGCACGCGTGGAGTTCAGGGCGTCCTCAATGCGCAGCTTGCGCTCTTTGAGTTCCGTTTCGGTCGCTGCGCCGACTTTGATGACGGCTACGCCGCCGGACAGCTTGGCCAGACGCTCTTGCAGCTTCTCGCGGTCGAAGTCGGAAGTCGTTTCTTCCAGCTGCGTGCGGATCTGCTTCACGCGCACATCGATGTCGGTTTTGTCGCCGGCGCCGTCAACGATGATCGTGTTTTCTTTGGTTACGCGGATTTGGCGAGCGGAGCCGAGCTGCTCGACCGTCGTGGACTTGAGGTCCAGACCGAGCTCTTCGGTGATCACTTGGCCGCCCGTCAGAGCGGCGATATCGCCCAGCATCGCTTTGCGGCGGTCGCCGAAGCCAGGAGCTTTGACGGCTACGCAAGTGAAGGTGCCGCGCAGGCGGTTGACGATCAGCGTAGCTTGAGCTTCGCCTTCAACGTCTTCAGCGATGATCAGCAGCTGCTTGCCGGATTGGACGACTTTCTCCAGAACAGGCAGGATCTCCTGGATGTTGGAGATTTTTTTGTCAGTGATCAGGATGTACGGGCTGTCGAGGACAGCTTCCATCTTGTCCGTATCCGTGATCATGTACGGAGATACGTAGCCGCGGTCGAACTGCATGCCTTCAACCACTTCAAGCTCCGTATAGAAGCCTTTGGATTCTTCAACCGTGATGACGCCGTCGTTGCCGACTTTTTCCATCGCTTCAGCGATCAGCTGACCGACTTCGTCGTCGCCGGAGGAGATGGCCGCAACCTGCGCGATGGAATGCTTGCCTTCGATCGGCTTGGAGATATTCTTCAGCTCTTCCACGGCAGCGCGGACAGCTTTCTCGATGCCTTTGCGGAGAACGATCGGGTTCGCGCCGGCCGTTACGTTTTTGAGGCCTTCGCGGATGATCGCTTGAGCCAGAACCGTAGCGGTCGTCGTGCCGTCGCCGGCAACGTCGTTCGTTTTCGTTGCGACTTCTTTGACCAGCTGGGCGCCGGCATTTTCGAACGGGTCTTCCAGTTCGATTTCTTTGGCGATGGATACGCCGTCATTCGTGATCAGCGGGCTGCCGAATTTCTTCTCGAGCACCACATTGCGGCCTTTAGGACCGAGCGTTACTTTAACTGCATTTGCAAGAGCGTCGACTCCGCGCAGCATGCCGCGGCGTGCGTCTTCACTGAACTTGATTTCTTTTGCCATCGTCCATTACCTCCCGGTATATAGTTGTGGATGGAATGCTCTAAGTATGAAAATCTGATGTATGGCGAAACTTCGCAGCCAGAAGGTCTTAGCCGAAGATCGCGTGGATGTCGCTTTCTTTCATAATCAAATACTCTTTGCCCTCGTATTTGATCTCCGTTCCTGCATATTTGGAGAAGAGCACGCGGTCGCCGACTTTCACTTCCAGCTCAACGCGCACGCCGTCCTTCAGCGCTCCGCTTCCTACAGCGATGATTTTGCCTTCTTGCGGCTTTTCTTTCGCCGTGTCCGGCAGCACGATGCCGCTGGCGGTAGTCTCTTCCTTAGCGATCGGTTCTACCAATACGCGTTCACCCAAAGGTCTGATCATGAAAAAATAGCCTCCTTAATTAAATTTGTCGTATTTTGTTAGCACTCGTAAGCCCTTAGTGCTAACAACATGTTTTTATGATACTCAACTTGAGACAGGATTTCAAGTGGGAGGCATCGATTTTATGAGAAGTTTACATCACACCCCTTTCCACCCAAACAAAATAGCCGCCGGCTGGGGCCGACGGCTGACAGAAGAGAATGAACGTCATTTGTTGGAGGAATCGTCGAGAGCTTCAAGCTTCTCCGAGACGAGATGAAGCGCCGCTCCGGAAGTGTAGATGAAGACGCTGCCGATAAGGAATCCGATGCCGACCATAAGGGTCATATTCGTGTCGCTGAAGTGGGTGATATCCCACAGGCAAGCTACAACGCCGATCATCAAGCAGGTCCAAGCCATTATATTCATGAATTGGAAGAGACGATCGACCGCGGTCTTGCTTTGCTCGATTGGCTTGACAGAAATCATCTTGGCCATGAATGTCACATCCCGTTCAAAGTTGTAAGTGGTTTCATATCTATACTATACCACGTTTCGCCCAAATATGTTCAAATATTTTTCACTTTTTGATCAAATATTGGACATGTATCTGTCTCATATGGCTTAAAAGACTTTGCTGCGCCGCTTGACGAAGCCAAAGTCAATCATCGATTCCTCTCCATTTTGTCCAATTCATGTCCGTTTCATGACGTTCTGGAAAGCAGGCAACAAAAAAAGCCTGCCGCATGGGCAGGCTTGATGCAGGCGATCTATTTGCTTGCAGCGACAGCGTATTCCTGTTCGAAGCGCGCGTCCTTCTCCTGCTGGCGCTTGTAGATCCGAGCGCACATCAGGATGCTCAGCTCGTAGAGCAGGATGAGAGGAATCGCCACCAGCGTATCCGAGACGACATCGGGCGGAGTGACCGTGACGCCGATGAACACCATGATGAAGTAGGCGACTCTCCTCATCTTCCGCAGACCGCCCGGCGTCAGAATCCGGATCGCGGTCAGGAACATGAGCAGGAGCGGCAGCTCGAACAGAAGCGAGATCGGCACGATGATGTTGACCATGAACGTCAGATACTGCACGATGCCGTACGTTTCTTCAAGTCCCAGGCTTCGGGCGACCTTGGAGGTGAAGTGGAAAGCCATCGGGAACACGACGTAATAGGAGAACGCCAAGCCGAGCAGCAGCATGAACAGCGCATAAGGAACGTACCGGAGCGCGGCCCGCTGCTCAGGCACGCGAAGAGCCGGCTTGACAAAGGACCAAAGCTGGAAGAAAGCGACCGGAACCGCCGGAACGAGCGCGATGATGAAAGCGAACTTCATGTAGATTCCGATGCCGTCCCAGAGGGAGAAGGTATGGAAGCCTCCGATCTCCTTGGCCTGTTCCGTGGACGTCAAGTAGTTGTACATCGGTTCGGCGAAAAAGAGGCCCAGTATCAATCCCGCTATGAGCACCAGCAAAATCACGAAGATCCGCTTGCGCAGCTCTCCCAGATGGTCCATGAGGGACATCAGGCCTTCTTCCCGCAGCCGCGTGCGCTGCCCTGCCTTATTCCCCGTGGGGCTGGCCATACGTGATCCTCCTTACATGTACATGTTGAATCATTCCGGCTGTCCGCCGGTTATTCCGGAAGACGCTTCGAATCCGCGCGGACAGGCTCGCTGCCGGATACTTCCCCGTCTACTTCGATGCGCGACGCAGCGTCGCGGCGCGCAGGCTGCTGCTGATTGTCGTCTTCCATCAGATCGCGGGCGCCGGCCTTGAATTCCTTCAGCGTGCGGCCGAAAGCGCGGCCGAGCTCCGGGAGCTTGTTGGGTCCGAACAGCAGGAGAGCGATAACGGCGAGCAGCAGGAAGCCTGTAGCTCCAATTCCACTAAACATGATGAATGATTCCTCCTCTGGATTTCGCGAGAATCTCGCTGGATGTCTGGCGTCTCCAGCCATCCTTCCTTCCAGGAGCCATCATGCCTGAAGGGAAGGATGCTGAAGACGATCGGTATTGCGCGCCGCGGAAGCTTCAGCAGCCGTGCAGGCCGCCGTAGCCCATCGCGGTAATATCTTCCTTGACGATCTTATCCCCGGCCAATATCCGGGGAAGCAGCACATCGAATGACGTATAGGGGTCGTGCATGACGCAGCCCGGAAGGCCCAGCACAGGCGTCCCTCCGAGATAGCCGATGAGCAGCATCGATCCCGGCAGCATCGGCGTTCCGTAGCTGACGATGTCGGTGCCGGCCGAGCTGATGGCGCCTGGCGTGCGGTCGTCGGGGTCGACGGACATGCCGCCTGTAAGCAGTATCATATCATACTCTTTATTTTTGTACTCAAGGATTTTCCTTGCGATGGCGTCCTTGTCATCCGGCATGATCGCCTGCTCGGCGACCGCCGAGCCGAGCGCCTCGAGCTTCGCCCGGACCGCCGGCCCGAACCGGTCCTGGATCCGTCCGCTGTGCACTTCTCCGCCCGTCGTGATGAGGCCGGCCCGCATCGGACGAAGCGGCTTCACCTCGATCGGAGCCCTGCCGGTAGCGGAACGATAGTCGGCAGCGAGGCTTTCCACGGCCTCGATCTTGCTTCGGGATACCACGAGCGGAATGACGCGCGTCGCCGCGAGCTGTCCGCCCGCCTCGACAAGGCTGTTGCTGCGGATCGTGGCAAGGGCGATGTCCCCGAGCGCATTGACGGCGTTCACATATTCGGAATCGATCTTGGCAAGGCCTTGCATCAAGGACTTGACCGCAACCTTGCCCTCGTGCGGCTCGCCGATCCGCGTTCCTTCTCCTTGAAGAGCCTTGGCCATCCTCAGAGCCGCATCGTCCTCGTGCAGCTCGTCCTCGGCCAGCTCCATGACATAGATATGGGCTTTGCCGATATCCAGCAGGGCCGGTATATCGGCTGCTTCAATGACATGGCCTTTCTTGAACAGCCTGCCCTTGAAGCTTCCGGGAACGATTCGCGTCAAATCATGGGCCAGCCGGAGGCCGAGCGCATGCTCGACAGGCACTTCGCGCAGCTTGGTTTTCATGGTCACCCTTCATGCTCCCCTTCCCGGCCCGATACGATGCCGAGAGCATGAGGCAGCTGGTCGATGACCGCCATCAGGCATTCATGGACGCCCTTGGGATTGCCCGGCAGATTGATGACCAGCGTCCGGCCCCGGACGCCGCTGACGCCGCGAGAGAGCATCGCCTTGCGTGTACGCGACATCGTGCTGCTGCGCATCACTTCCGATATGCCGGGAACCAGCCTCTCGACGACCTTGAGCGTCGCCTCCGGCGTCACATCCCGCGGTCCAAGCCCTGTGCCTCCGGTCGTAAGCACCAGGTCGGCCTGATAATAATCCGTCATTTCGATCATGGCCGCCATGATTTCGTCCTGCTCGTCGGGCACGATCCGGTAATCCACGATATCCCCGTGCAGCTCCTCCTCGACCAGCTCGCGGATGACCTGCGCGCTCGTGTCCTCCCGCTCTCCCCTGAAGCCCTTGTCGCTTGCTGTGAGAACCGCTACCTTCCATCGCATCTGACGTTCCTCCCGTCCCCTGTCGCCGTTCTTATCCCCGCATGAAATCCCCGTTTTTGCCGCCTGACTTGGATACAAGCTCGGTCGGACCGATCACCATATCCTTTTGCATCGCCTTGCACATGTCGTACACGGTCAGCGCAGCGGCGGATACCGCCGTAAGAGCTTCCATTTCCACTCCGGTCACGCCTTTGGTCTTCACTGTCGCCTGGATGTAGAGCTTGTCCTCGCCATTATCCGAGAAGGCGATGTCTATGCCCGTGAGCGGGAGCGGATGGCACATCGGAATCCATGACGACGTGTTCTTGGCCGCCATGATTCCGGCCACTTGAGCCACGGCCAGCACATCCCCCTTGGAGATGCCGCCGGATTTGATCCTGGCCAGCGTATCCTCCGCCATCTGCACGGTTGTCCGCGCCGCAGCCGTTCTCGACGTCGTCTCCTTGCCCGTCACATCCACCATCCGGGCCCGTCCCTGTCCATTGAAATGGCTCAGGCTGTCCGCCTCGCCGCCATCCACGCCAGCAGGCAGCCTGTCATCTGCAGTCGCCATCCGCTTCCCCAGCTCCCTTCAACTATCGTTATCCGCCGTCAAGCCTGACGGGCGAACCATTGCATGCCCTCTTCCGTAATGAGGCCGTCCAGCTTGGCGTCATGCGGCTCCATCGGTACGGCATCGACGATCTGGAACGCGAACCCGATGCCGATCCATGGAGGCGGCTCTCTCCCGGCCGACCGGGCAGCATGCTCGAGCTTGAGGCGGTAGCGGTCGTAATAACCGCCGCCGTAGCCGAGCCGGCCCCCCTTGCCGTCGAAGCCGGATCCCGGCACCAGCACCGCATCCGGCAGAAATCCTTCCGGTAGCGCCGGCGCGACGGCCGGGTCGGGCTCCAGGATTCCATAGGCTCCGGGCTTCAGCTCCTCCCAGGAAGCAAGGCGATGCAGCGTCATCGACCGGTCCGGCAGCGACGCGCGGGGAACGAGGACATCGATTCCGGCTCGCCAGGCCCATTCGATCAGCGGCGACAGATCCAGCTCGGAGCGGAAAGCCGCATAGGCCGCCAAGCTTGCGCAGCCGCTTCCCTGCAGCCATTGGGCCGCTCGGTGGCATGCAGCCGCGGATGCGGCCATCCTTGCTTCGGGAGAGGCGGAATCCCGAATGTGAAGAAGACGTGCTCTTACCGATGTTTTGTCGTCCGGATGATTGCCCATCGTTCGAAGTAACCCCTCGCAGGCTCTTGGTCATAATTGTCTATAGTTTACCACTGAGACCTTTGTTTCGCCAATAAGGGTCGATTATGGCGGTCAATTGCGTTATTCTTAATAGAAGAAGAACGATTGAAAGGAACTTGGGTTCTATGCTGCTGCAAGTAAACGATCTGACCAAAAGCTACGGCATCACAACCATACTCTCCCGCATCTCCCTGCAGATCCAGGAGCGCGAGCGCATCGGACTTGTCGGGGTGAACGGCGCCGGCAAGTCCACCCTGCTCCAGATTCTGGCCGGCGTCCAATCGGCCGACAGCGGCGTCATTCATCGCGCCAAGGAAACCCGCATCGGCTACCTCGCCCAGAACAGCGGCCTGCAGTCGGGCAAGAGCATCGACGAGGAGATGCGTCTGGTTTTCGCCCATCTCGTGGAAGCCGAGCAGGAGCTGCGCAGGCTGGAGCATGAAATCGCCGATCCTTCCCTGCACGGGGATGAAAAAAAATACAACGACACCCTCGAGCGCTACGCCCGCAGATCCGACTGGTACCGGGATCAAGGCGGCTTCGAGATGGAGACCCGCATCAAAAGCGTGCTGCACGGCATGGGTTTCGGGGATACGGATCCCGCCACGCCGGTCTCGACGCTGAGCGGAGGACAGAAAACCCGTCTCGCGCTGGCCCGGATTCTGCTGCAAGCCCCCGACCTGCTGCTGCTGGACGAGCCGACCAACCATTTGGACATCGCGACGCTGACCTGGCTGGAGGATTATTTGCGCAGCTATTCGGGCGCCATTCTCATCGTCTCCCATGACCGCTACTTCCTGGATGCCACGGTCGGCACGATCATCGAGATCGAGCGGCATCAAGCCCGGCGTTATGCGGGCAATTACTCCCGCTATGTCGATCTCAAGGCGGCGGAATACGAATCGGCCATGAAGCAGTACGAGAAGCAGCAGGACGAAATCGCCCGCATGGAAGAATTCGTCCGCCGCAACATCGTGCGGGCATCCACGACCAAGCGCGCGCAGAGCCGCCGCAAGGCGCTCGACCGCATGGAGAGGATCGACCGCCCCGCGGGCGATCTCAAGCGGGCCAGCTTCCGCTTCGAGATCGAGCGCGCGACGGGGCGCGACGTGCTGGAGGCGCTGGATTTGTCCGTCGGCTTCGGAGACAGCGTCGAGCCGGTCTTCCGCGACGTCACGCTGCGCCTCGAGCGAGGGGAGACCGTCGCCCTCGTCGGCCCGAACGGAATCGGCAAGTCGACCTTGCTCAAGGCGCTGATGGGCAAGCAGGAGCTGCTCGCCGGCACGGTCCGGTGGGGCACCCATGTGAAGCTCGGCTACTACGACCAGGAGCAGACGGAGCTTAGCGGGACCAATACCGTCCTTGAAGAGGTATGGAAAGCATTTCCCGGCGTGGAGGAAGCCCGGATCCGGACGATCCTCGGCAACTTCCTGTTCAGCGGAGACGATGTCAAGAAGCGGGTCGGCTCCCTCAGCGGCGGAGAGAAAGCCCGCGTCGCCCTCGCCAAGCTGATGCTTCAGCAAGCGAACGTTCTTATATTGGACGAGCCGACCAACCATTTGGATCTGTTCAGCAAGGAAGTGCTCGAATCTGCGCTGCTCGACTTTGAAGGCACGCTCCTGTTCATCTCCCATGACCGGTATTTCCTGAACAAGATCGCGGAACGCATGATGGAGATGAGTCCGTCCGGCACAGTCGAATTCCTCGGCAACTACGACGACATGATCGAGAAAAAGAAGGAGATCGCAGAGCTTCTGCTTGAAGCCCGCGAGGCTTCGCGCCCCGCGGCCGGCACCTCTGCGGAAGGCGGCTCTGCGGTTCCGGCCGGCAGCGCTTCATCTTACGAGGCCGACAAGCAAGCTCGCCGCGACGAGCGGGCGAAGCAGCGCCGGATCGAGCAGCTTGAAGCCGACATCGCCTCGCTTGAGGCCGAATCCGAACGCCACGAGGAGCAGCTGGCGGATCCTGAAGTTTACCAGGACTACATCCGCCTTCAGGAAGTGCAATCCAGCCTGGACGCCGTCCGGGTCCGCCTGCAAGCAGCGTACGAGGAGTGGGAAGGACTTCTTGCCTGAGCGAAAGCCGGGCGGCTATAGGCCGGTTCCTTCCATTCTGATCAGCAAAAGAACCTTTCGGCCTTGGAGCCGAAGGGTTCTTTTGCGCTGGCATTTGCAGCATGTGCGAAAATTAGTTTCAGTCCAACACTTGCAATTCACTCATTTCAGGCGTATAATAAGTCCTATTGATTAACCCGCCTATTCCCCTTCTTTAGGAATCGATCATAACCCCCGATTCCGCCGTTTCTTGTTTCCCTTTTGATGAGACTGGCCTTAAAGAAATTCTGATTCACGCTGGCGCGGTCATTGGAGCCGCAAGGACGGAAGAGAGGTAGGGCTTCCGTTGTTTTGGAATGCGCAGTACGTAGAGAGCAGGACCAGACAAGCAGTTGCAGATGGAAAAGAAGCAGGAATGCAGTCGTTCTTCCGGGCCAAGCGCCGATCACCCGGTTGAATGGGTCAATCATAGACACGGACGCAGCAAGCTCCGTACATCAGGAACCGGCATGCCGGTAAGCCGCATGAGGCGCACGCAATTTAAATAGAAGGCCCTCCGCCTGAGCCCGCAAGGGGCCGGGAAGAGGGCCTTCGTCCATTTCATGCTGCCGCTTTCAGTTATGCACAGCGTTATCCACAACCCTGAATAAGTTGTCAGGCAATTCTGTTTTGAAATTCAATTCAGACGCCGCATTGCACTTGGATCCCCAGATCGGCATCGATCGAAGAACGGAGCTCCGACAAAATTATCCTCACTATCCACATTGTCCACAAGGCTGTATTGAAAAAAATATCCCCATTTTCTGCACAGCGTTTTTCCAGCAAGGAAGCGGCTGCAGCCCAGCTGTCCACAGATAAGGCCGGTGTTGTGGGCAATATCGTTCAGCAGCCGGGAAGACTGTCCGGGGTGACCGGGCAGGAAGGCTATGGTAGAATAGGACCCACACAGGAAATGGATGCAACATGTTCCAGTCTTTTGCCGTCATAGATTCAGTCAAGCTATACCGCAATGATCAAGAGGTGATTCCAGCATGAACCAAGACACGCCGGCCGTCTATTCGCGAATGGAAGCGGCCGTTCCCCGACGCACCGCCCGCAGGTCCCCCGTACCGTTCCTGATCGCCTGGCTCCTCATCACGGCTGCAGGCATAGCCGGAGCCTGGTTCTATACACAGCACTTGCAGCAGCAGATGTCCTTGCAGATCCAGCAGCAGACCGACATGCAGATCGCCGAGCTCCAAGCCAGGTACGACGAGAAGCTGGACATGCTGGAATCGGGTTACCAGACCGAGCTCGCCGCCTTGAACAGCAAGGTGCAGAGCCTCAATGAGCTGCTCGCTTTCACCCGCGACAACGCCAGCGGCAAGACCGACAACAGCAACAAGCTGTTCACCCAGCTGAGCGAAGTCCAAAAACAGCTCGACGAGCTGAAGAAAAACCTGGATGTGCTGAAATAATGCGGGGCATCGACGTGCGCGTCATCAATCGGCGCATGCTGCTCATGACCGCCCCATTCCTTGGAGCGCTTCTGTTCCTGCTGCTGCATCAGCCTGAGGTGAGGCTTCCCGGCTCGACGGCTGCTGTTCCCGCAGCGCCCAAGGACACGTCCGGACAAGTCCAGGCCATCGGGACCGGATTCGAGCAGGCCAAGACCAGCGCCGTCCATACGGCCGGCTCCATCCAGAAAGCCGCTGCGCTGTACAATCAGACCAGCCAGCGGATGAACGTCATTGCAGGCATGGCGCGCTCCCAGAGCGGCCGTCCGCTCGCCGTTTACGACCGCCGCATCAGCATTCCGCTCGGAAGCCCGTCGGAGACGATCCAGACGGACAAGCTTACCGCACAGCTGTTTTTCATCAAAGCCCAGAACTTCAACGGCTACGCGCTCAAAGTGAGGCTCAAGCAAGAGGGAGCGATGAAGCTGGCGATCGGCGGAGACAAGCCGGGCCGGGCGGAGACGACGCTCGCAGCCGTCAAGCGCTACAATGCCGTCGCCGGCATCAATGCCGGCGGATTCGCCGACGACGGCTCCGGCCGCCGGTACCCGCTGAGCACGACCGTCATGGAAGGGAAATACATCGGCGGATTCGAGCCGTCCTACAAGGATCTGTTCTTCGTCGGCCTGAGCAAGGAGCGCAAGCTGATCGGCGGAAAGTATTCGAGCCGCCACCAGCTGGACCGGGAAAACCCCGAATTCGGCGTCTCGTTCGTCCCTGTCCTGATGAAAGGCGGCGTCGCCCAGCCGATTCCGCTGAAGTGGCAGCTGAGCCCGCTGCGGGCGCCCCGTACCGTCGTCGCCAACTACAAGGACGACCAGCTGCTGTTCATCGTCGTGGACGGCTACAATGAAGCCGGCAGCTCCGGGGCTACGCTCGGCGAGATGCAGATCCTGCTCTCCCGCTTCAAGGCCGTGGACGGCTACAATCTGGACGGCGGCGGCTCCTCGACGCTCGTATTCAACGGCCGCATCGTCAACCATCCGTCGGACAAGAAGCTCCGTCCGCTTGCGACGAATTTCCTTTTCTTTTCTTGAACAGCAAAGGGGCAGTCGGCCAAGTCATTCCACCGGCTTGGGTTGCTGCCCCTTTTATCAGGAGTGCAAAGAGGCTGGCGCCTTCATGGCGCCAGCCTCTTTGCTTGAAAGAAAGTTATTCGGCCGGCATCGCAGGCCTGGCCTCGCGGACGGACCACTCCTCGAGCGACAGGCCGGGATCGGCCTTCAGATCGAAGCCGGTGAACTGGCTCCGCGTCCACTTCAGATGGGCGGCGGCGCCGATCATCGCGGCATTGTCCGTGCACAGCGAATGCGGAGGAATGAGCAGCGGCAGCCGCTCCGCGGCGCACAGCTCTTCCAGCCGGCTGCGCAGGCCGCGGTTGGCGGCGACGCCGCCGCACAAGAGCAGCTGCCGCGCTCCGAACTCCTTGGCGGCACGGATCGCCTTCACCGTCAGCACTTCGATGACGGATTCCTGGAAGCCGCGCGCAAGCGCAGGCACATCAAGCTCCAGCCCTTTCATTCTGGACTGGTTGATGGCTGCGAGCACGGCGGACTTCAAGCCGCTGAAGCTGAAATCGTAGGAGCCCGGCTCCAGCCAGGAGCGCGGCAGCTCGGCGGCATGCTCCGCCGCCGCTGCCTGCCGGTCGATGTGAGGACCGCCGGGATAAGGGAACTTCAACGCCCGGGCGACCTTGTCGTAGGCCTCGCCGACCGCGTCGTCCCGCGTGCGGCCGACAATGCGGAAGACGCCCTCCTCCTCCAGCATCACGAGCTCGGTATGGCCGCCGGATACGACAAGCGCCAGGCATGGATATTGAATCTCGCGCACGAGCGCATTGGCGTAGATATGCCCTGCGATATGATGGGTGCCGATAAGCGGCACGTCAAGCGCCATCGCCAGGCTCATCCCGGAGACGATGCCGACGAGCAGCGCGCCGACAAGTCCCGGCCCCTGGGTGACGGCAATGGCTGACAGATCCTTCGCCTCGATGCCGGCTTCGGAGATCGCCTGCTCGATAATGAGCGTGATGACTTCGACATGCTTGCGGGAGGCGACCTCCGGCACGACGCCGCCGAACTGGCGATGCGTCTCGATCTGGCTGGAGACGATATTGGAGAGAATCTCGCGTCCGCCGCGGATGACCGCTGCGGACGTCTCGTCGCAGCTGGTCTCGATGGCTAGAATAAGTTCGTTTTCCCTGTTCCGCTGTGCGCTCATTGGGCTTGTCCCTCCGCTTGCGGCTGCCCAAGCTCCGCCCACATGATCAGGGCGTCCTCGTTGTTGTCGGAATAGTAGCCCGGACGGATGCCGGACGGCTCGAAGCCGAATTTGCGGTACAGCGACTGGGCCACCTCATTGGTTACCCGGACCTCCAGCGTCATCCGGACGGCTCCGAAAAAGACCGCGAGCTTCTTCAGCTCGGACAGCAGCCGCGCTCCCAGCTTGCGTCCGCGGAACTCCCGGCTCACCGCGATGTTGGTCACATGAGCCTCGTCCATGATCAGCCACATGCCGCCATAGCCGATAATTTCTCCATGCAGCGTCATCACCATGTACCGCGCGAAATGATTATGTGTAAGCTCGTTCACGAAAGCATCGGAGGTCCACGGAGAAGTGAACGCCTCATGCTCGATCGCGATGATGGACGGGATGTCGTCGAGCTTCATCGAACGGAACACCAGGTCATCCTCGCCGGATGCAGCGTGAAGCTGCATGACGTCGTAATCCGCCATCGTTTTACGCCTCCCCGGGTTTCTCCAATAATTTAGCTTCCGCTTCAGCCAATTGCGTGTAGTTTGGAACAAATGCGTGCGCGTCATCCGCTTCACCTCCGGCTAGCCGCCTGCTTCCAAGCCAGGCTGCGCTGCGCCCTTCCATGACATGAGGCTGCCTTGCGACAGCAGGAGCTCCTCCGGGCAAGCCCGCAAGGAGGGATTCCAGCATCGAGATGGATTCCTCATGCTTTTCCAGGTCTCCCGTAAAGACAATCCGTTCCGGCCTCCCAGCGGCATCCGTAATCTCCAGCCGTTCATAAAGCCTGCGCGCCCAATCCGAAGCGAGCCGGATGGCGTCCGTTTCCAGACGTCGCCAGCCTTCCCTATCGGAAGCGGCAAAGAGAGCCGTATAGGCTTGTCCTCTCCGGGCGTCGATCAAGGGAACGGCCCAAGACGCTCCGACCGCATCAGCGGACCTCGCGGCATCATCCGCTTCGCCATGGCTGGCTACAGCCTCGGAGCTTTGGCCTGCATGCTCGCGCCATGCGCCGACGGCCATCGCCTCAAGCGTCGACACGCCGACGATCGGCAGCTTCCAGGCCCAGGCCAGCGTCTTCGCGACGGATGCCGCTATGCGGACGCCCGTGTAGGAGCCCGGGCCGATGCCCGCAGCGATGCCGTCCAGCTGCCCGGGGGAGATGCCGGCATCGGCGAGCAGCTTCTGTACGGCCGGCACGACATGCGCCGAATGGTTGCGCTCGGCCGGCGACTGGACGCTGGCGAGCACTTCGTCGCCCCGCGTCAAGGCGGCGGCAAGCACCGCCGTCGCCGTGTCCAGCGCCAGGACGAGCAGCTCTTCCCTTGGCTTGGCCTGCCTCAAGCTCGTGTCCGTTGCGCCATCAACTCGCGGAGAGCTCTCCGCTCCGGCTCCTGCGGCCGGATCATGCTCCGTCATTATACTGCTCCTCCCGTCTCGGCGATAAGCCTGCACCATTCCGCATAAGGGAGTCCGCGGCCTTCCAGCCGTATCCGCCTCTCGCTGCCTCCCAGATGCTCGATGTACAGCTCCAGCCTGGATTCCGGAATCAGTTCCGGAATCAGGCTCGCCCATTCCACGAGGGAGACGCCGCTTCCGTAGAAATACTCGTCCAATCCGAGCTCGTCGGCCTCTTCCTGCGACAGCCGATAGACATCCATATGGTACAGCGGCATCGTTCCGCTGGCATACTCTTTTATAATCGTAAAGGTCGGGCTGTTAACCACGCCCTTCACCCCGATCGCGGCGGCGAACGCCTGCGAGAACCGGGTTTTGCCCGCGCCAAGATCGCCATCCAGCGCGATCACCGTTCCGGGAGCGGCCCATGCTGCCAGCATTTCCGCGAGCCGGACCGTGTCCGACTCCTCCCGCGCGCGCCAACTGGCTGTTGCTGTGGCCTCTGTCATCTGTGTATCCCACCTTGCTTATGTTCCGCTTTCATCCGCTTCCGGAATCTTGTTCTCATTATATCGGCCCCCTTCCTCTGCCGCAACCGCAGCCCGGCGGGCTCCGCACGGACATCCGAACGCCATGGCGGACAGCAGCCGGCCGTCCTTCGCGGTGAGCCGTCGACGCCTGCGCTTGCCTGACGGCAGCGCACAGAAAAAAACTCCGCAGGCAGATGTCTGCCTTGCGGAGCATGCGTCCTGCCGTCGAGCGCGCTAGTGAATATCGCGCTTCTTGAAGCGGCCGCCCTTGACGTCATGGATATTGCCGACGGCCAGGAAGGCGCCGGGGTCCATGTCGGTCACGATCGATTTGAGCTTGGCTTCCTCGAGGCGCGTCACGACGACGAACAGCACTTTCTTGTCGCCGCCGGTGAATCCGCCCTCGCCGTTGAGATAAGTGACGCCGCGGCCCAGACGGCTCATGATGGCTTCCCCGATGTCGCGGTACTCGTCGCTGATGATCCAGACGGCCTTGGATTCGTCGAAGCCCTCGATGACGATGTCGATCATCTTATAGGCGATATAGTAGGCGATGAGCGAGTACATCGCACGGTCCCAAGAGAACACGAAGCCCGCGCTCGACAGGATGAACAGATTCGCGAACATGACGATCTCGCCGACCGAGAAAGGCAGCTTCTTGGAGAGGAGGATCGCGACGATCTCCGTTCCGTCGAGCGAGCCGCCGAAGCGGATGACGAGACCGACCCCGACTCCGAGCACCATGCCTCCGAAGATCGAGGCGAGGAACTCGTCGATCGTGAGCGGATCGACTTCATGCAGCAGGTAAGTCGTCAGCGACATGACGGCTACTCCGTACAGAGTCGACAGCGCGAAGGTCTTGCCGATCTGCTTATACCCCAGGAAGAGGAACGGAAGGTTGAGGAGGAAGAGGAAAAGTCCGAGAGGAACGTCAGTCAAATAAGAAAGCATGATGGAAATGCCGGTGATGCCTCCGTCGATGATGTTGTTCGGCACCAGGAAAATCTCCAGGCCTACCCCCATCAGGACGGCTCCGACGGTGATGAACAAGACCCGCTTGAACACTTCAAAGAATGGCAGCTTGAGATGCTGCCCCTGCGCTGTTACCATGCCCCCACACCCTTTCAATCTGTCTTGCTTATGACCTTTATGCTAATTATAAAGTATTTTCGCTCTAAATTAAAGGAAAAGGGTGGATTTAGCTAATTTTTAACGTATTTCTCCACAAAAAGACTCGTTATCTCCGGTTATCGATGGTTATCTTTCTTTATCTTGATTTTAACCCTGACATGACCGTCTAAAGCTTGTATCCCCATCTATCTATATGTATTTTCGCCCCTTCCCGTTATTCCGATCATTTGGTATCGTTGGGGATGCCGGACATTTCCGGCGGAAGGGGAAACAGCCATGTCAGCAGGCCGTCACAAGCCGTCATCACCGCCATCGGCTCGCGCCCAGCACGAGGTCGATCTCGCGAGGGGAACCTGGTCCCGCAAGCCGGCTACGCAAGTGCAGCCGAACCGCAAAAAAGAACAGCGCCGCTCTTGGTGCCGCAAAGGCAACGGGAACGACGCTGTTTTTTTGTTTTCACGAATTCAGCGCGGCCTTTAGTTTTCTCGGTGCGGCTGGCCTTCATGAAGCTGTTCGACCGATACGGTCTGCGTGTTCTGAGGGGTCGTGCCGACCTGCACGGTCGCCATGCCGTTCGCCTCGTCCACATTCTCGATCCAGACGGAGTGCCCGCCCAAGTGGACGGTCACCATATCCTTGGAGCCGTAGATTTCCATCGCTCTTTTTACATCCACCGCGAATTCCCTCCTATTCTCCGTCCTCTGCTTCTTCCTTCAGCATCATCGTATCCGTCGTCGACTCTCCGATATGGCCGTTGTGGATCGTGACCTGGCCGCCTCCGAGACCTTCGCCCACCATCCGGTCGATATCCATCTCGTAGTCGACCCTGCCGCCATGGTCGGCCGTCCGGCCGACGCCGGCATCCGTCATCGTGCGCGCTCCGCCTTCCTCCAGCGAGCCGTCCAGCTCCGTGCTCATTTCGGCAGCCAGATCCGGAAGGCTCTTCTCGTCGCGGCTGCTGGCCAGCATATGGCGGCTGTCCAGCCTGCGCTCGAGATGGCGGCGTATTTCCTGCTCGTCCATTCGCCTCACGCCTCCTTTCCGGGGCTGTCGTCAGCCTTAATGAGAAATATGCCCGCAGCAGCCGGGCTTCATGCATGGGAACCCCCTCCGGATGGGCACACTGGTAGGAAATAATGCCGGAACTCCGGCTGCAAGGAGGCGCGATAGCTATGCATACCGTATGGAAAGGCGCGATCAGCTTCGGACTGGTGCATGTGCCCGTCAAGATGTTCTCCGCCACGGAGGACAAGGACATCTCGCTGCGCATGCTGCATTCTGTCTGCGGCAGTCCGATCGCCTATGTGAAGGAATGCCCCGTATGCGACAGGCGAATCGAAACGAATGAAATCGTCAAAGGCTATGAATACGAGAAAGGCCGCTTCGTCACCTTCGAAAAGGAAGAGCTGGACCAGCTCGGCGGAGAGAAGTCCAAAACGATTCAGATCATCGATTTTGTCGCCTTGGAGGAGATCGATCCGATCTATTTCCAGAAAACCTATTACCTCTCCCCCGATCAGGCGGGTGGAGGAGCTTATTCGCTGCTGATGGAAGCGATGAAGGAATCCGGCAAGATCGGCATCGCCAAAATTTCCATCCGCTCCAAATCAAGCCTCGCCGCGATCCGCGTCCTCGACGGCTGCCTCGCGATCGAGACGATCTTCTATCCCGACGAAATCCGTCCGATCCAGCAGGTGCCGAACCTGCCCGGAGCGGTCGTTCTGAATGACAAGGAGCTGTCGATGGCCAAGCTCCTCATCGATCAGTTGACGACGCCGTTCGAGCCCGAAAAATACACCGACGATTACCGGAGCGCCATGCATGATCTCATCCAAGGCAAGATTGCCGGCGAAGACGTCCGCATCGCGCCGCAGCAGGAGCCCGCACATGTGCTGGATCTGATGGCCGCCCTGCAGGCAAGCCTGGAATCGGTCAAAGGACCTGCCGCAGCGCCCGTGCTCGATACCGGTGCAGCGGACAAGCCCAAGAAGAAAAGCGCGAAAGCGCCGGCAGCCGGTCTGGCGGACTCCGGAGAAACCGATAAGCCCGCGAAGAAAGCCGCCAAGCCGCGCGCCAAGAAAACCAAGGAATCCGGCGTTTCCTGATGCGCGCCGCGAAAGGCAGCCTTCCGCTCGGCCTGACGGCGCCGATGGCGCCCATAACGAGAGCCGATCTTCCGCAAGGAGAAGACTGGGGCTACCAGATCAAATGGGACGGCGTCAGGCTGCTTGCCGACATCGGCTCCGACGGCAAGGCGCTGCTGTATTCGCGCCAAGGATTGATCAAGAACAACATTTACCCCGAAGTTGTCGTCGTAATAGAGAAGGCTGCTCTCGGCCGCTGCATTCTGGACGGAGAGCTGATCGCCTGGACGGGCAGCAGGCCCAGCTTTCAAAAGGTTCTGCAGCGCGAGCGCATGCGCGGCAAGCAGGGCGGAACCAGGCTGACGCCGCTGCGGAATCCGGAGGTGCCGGCGGAGGCGATGGCCGGAGGCGCGGGCAGCAAGCATTCCGCCCACGACCTTTCCGGATCGGACGACAGGTTGCTGCGGCCGCAGCCTTCGCAACAGCATCCCGACATCGACAACCATGTCGATGCTGCCGATCGGCCGCAGCCTTCGCAGCCTCCCGCCGGACTCGCCTACGTGCTGTTCGATATGCTGGCGGCGGGAGGCCAGGATCTCAGAGGCCTGCCTTATCTGCAAAGGCATGAAGCCCTCCTGAGCCTCTCTCCGAGGCTGCCGGACGGCATGCTGGTGACGGAGCTTTACAGCGACGGAGAAGCTCTGTGGCATTGGGTCGCGGAAGCCGGCTGGGAAGGCGTCGTCAGCAAGCGCCTGAACTCTCTTTATAAGGAAGGCAAGCAGCACAAGGATTGGTTCAAGAAAAAAACAGCCCTGCTGCTGGATGTGGACATCGTCGGCCTCAAGATTCGGGATGGAATGGCGGCAAGCCTCGTCATGAGCGCCGAGGGGCAATATTTCGGCAGCGTATCGCTTGGACTGACCGGCGAGATGCGCGCGCTCCTGACAAGCCAGCTTGTGCCGGAAGGCGCATTCGCCGGCGGCTCTCTGCAAGCGGGGGCGGCCCTTCCTTTCGCCGCACTCCCGGATGACCTGAGAAAGGAACGGGTCGTCTGGCTTCAAAATCCTTTTCCTTGCACAGTTACCGGGCTGGAGATCACCGAGGCCGGCCAGCTTCGCCATCCCAAGATCGCCGGATTCGGCCGCCGGAGAGGAGATTAGCGTCCATGCCAACATCCAAAGGCTATCGCAGCGAAAAGGGAAGCATTACGCTGGACGGCCATCAGCTGACGATTACGAACCCGTCCAAGCCGCTGTGGCCGGAGATGGGCATCACCAAGCTCATGTATCTGGAGAAGCTTGTCCAGCTCTCCCCATTCCTGATTCGGCATTGCCGCGACCGCCATTTGACGACGATCCGTTATCCGCACGGCATCCATGACAAGTCCTTTTACCAGAAAAATTGCCCTGAGCCGCGGCCCGAGTTCGTCCGAACCCGGTCCGACGGCAGCATCGACTATGTCGTTCTCGACTCGCTGCCGACCCTGATCTGGCTCGGGAATCTGGCTTGTCTGGAATTCCACGCTTCCTTCGACCTGGCGGACGACCCTCAGCATCCGACCGAATGGGTCATCGATCTCGATCCTTCCGTCGAAGAGGAGCCGAGAATCATGGAGGCCGCATGGCTGGTCGGCGAGCAGCTGAGGGGCCTTGGCATCGAATCGATTGCCAAGACGAGCGGCGCTACCGGCGTACAGCTCATCGTGCCGCTGGCGGACCGGCTGAGCTTCGACGAACTGCGCTCCATCGGGATGTTCGTCGGGGGCTATATGACCCAGAAGCATCCCAAGCTGTTCACGGTGGAGCGGCTCAAGAAGAACCGCGGCGATCTGATCTATTTCGATTACCTGCAGCATTATCAGGGCAAGACGATTGCCGCTCCCTACACGCCGAGAGCCAGAGCCGGAGCGACCGTCTCCACTCCGCTGGAATGGGACGAAATCAGGCAAGGGGCGCAGCCGCGCGACTTTCACTTGCTCAATATCCATGATCGTCTCCAGCAGTGCGGGGATCTTCTTGCGCATGCCCCCAAGCAGGCGCTTCGTCCGATTTTGGATTTTTTGAAAAGCAGGACACTATAACCAAGATATGTTATAATATGCTACATTATGTATCATTCAATTGAAACATATGGGGTGAACGGGTTGAGTCTGGCTGTCGTCAAAGTGATTTGCTATAGCTGCGGGAATGCGGATTCATTCCCTTCCCTTAAAGACAAGCTAGGCTTATCCGACCCGGCTTCGAGAGAGCAAATAGCCGCAGGCTTGGAACGGAAAGCCTTGTTCCACACCTGCAGCCACTGCTGTACGCTGTTTAGAATCATAGAAGCCGATCTTGTTCCTCGGCCGCCTGCGCTTTGAATCTTCGAATCGCTGGCTTGCCGGCCGCATCATCTCTTCGGCCCGGCTCCTCCCGGGCCGGCTCATGCCGGTTCTCAGGCCAGCATTCTACAATAGCGGCGACAGCATATGCGCCGCCACTTCCGCCGCCTTCTGCGTCCACGGACGCGCCTCGAATTCGCCGAGCTTCAGCTCGTAGCAATCCTTCAAGTCAAGCATGAAGTCCTCCTCCAGCCTTCCGATCGCCTTGCTCCCGAACAGATTCGCATTGATCTCGAAATTGCTGAAGAAGCTTCTCATATCCATATTCGCCGTTCCGACCGACGCCATGAGCCTGTCCACGATCATGACCTTCGCATGGATGAAGCCTTTGCGGTAGCGATAGATGCGGACGCCCGCCTCCAGCAAGTCCTGGACATAAGAGAGCGAAGAATAGAGCACCAGCCTGGAATCCGACTTGTGAGGGAGGATGATCCGGACATCCACGCCGCTCAGCGCCGCCGTCCGCAGCCCCATCAGGACGCTCGGGTCGGGAATGAAGTAAGGCGTAGCGATGTAGAGCTTCTCCTTGGCGGCGCTGATTGCGGAAAATACGCTCTCCAGAATGGAGTCCGCGCTCGTATTCGGTCCGCTGGCGACGATCTGTACCTGCTCGCTGCCGCTGCAGCCATGCTCAGGAAGATAGGCGGGATGATCCAGCCTCTCCCGCGCCGTGAACCACCAGTCCCGCATGAACACCAGCTGCAGATAATAGACCGCATCCCCTTCAATCCGCACATGCGTGTCGCGCCAGAAGCCCAGCTTCGGATTTTTGCCGAGATATTCGTCCCCGATGTTGATTCCTCCGACGAAGCCGATCTTCCCGTCGACGACGACAATCTTCCTATGGTTCCGGAAGTTGACGCGCTTGTCGAAGAAGGCGAAGCGCGGGGCAAGGAAGCACTGCATCTTCACGCCGCCGTCCAGAAGCTCCTGCACATAAGCGTTTTTGAGCTCCAGACTGCCGATCCCGTCGTAAATGACCCTCACCTCGACGCCTTCGGCGGCTTTGCGGAGCAGCATCGCCTTGAACTTGCAGCCGATCTCGTCATGGCGGATCGTATAATAATCGAGGTGAATGTGATGGCGGGCGGAATCAAGCGCCTGCAGGATCGAGGCATAGGTCGGCTCCGCGTTGGTGAGGATCTCCGTCCGGTTGCGGCCGGTGACCGGCAGCATCGAGAAGCTGCCGAGCAGGTTGAACAGCCGCACCTCATGCTTGAAGTCCGGATTTTCCATGTCTCCGGGCCGATGGATGAGAGCGCTCTGCCGCAGCGCCTTGAGCTGGACCTCCTGGGCGATGACTCCCCTTCGCCGGACCGTCCGCCTCGTCTGGTACTCGCGCGCGACGAAATAGTACATGACAAAGCCGATGATCGGCAGCACGAACAGGATGAGCAGCCATGCGACGGTTTTGCCCGGCTGGCGGTACTCGAGAATGAGGATCGTCATGATTTGGAAGAGAAAGATGAACAGGGCAAGCACGAGCCAGAACATGGGGCACCTCTTTTGCGGATTGGCGGAATATAATTGCTCTCCATAGATATAAGTATCAACGGACAACCATCTTTTAAAGCAGAACCTGCAGCAAAGTTGCGGCAGCCGCCGTGAACATGCGCGCTGCGCATTGTCATGCGGCTTGATATCAGTCCGCTGCCTTCCGCTCGGCTTGATCAGCGCCTCTTCGCTGGCAGACCGTCTGTTCGGTCGCGGGCATCCTGTCGGCTTCTTCAGGAATGAAGCCGGTTCTGTACGAATATATACAACATAGCACGTATCCGAATCCATTCCAGGGAGGCGAATATCCATGTTCAAGGAAAACAAGCGCTGGTCGGCTTCGGACACCCTGATCGGCCAGGGCACCCGGGCGGAAGGAACCTTATCCTGTCAGGCAAGCCTGAGAATCGAAGGGGAGTACAGGGGCGACATCGATTGCAAGGAGGATGTCATTGTCGGAGAGAGCGGAGTGGTTCGCTCCAATATCTCGGCCAAAGACATCACGATCTCCGGCAAAGTCTACGGGGATGTCACCACGACAGGGCGCCTGACGATCATGTCGAGCGGCCAGCTGCATGGCAGCGCGGCCGTCGCCTCGCTCATCGTCCAGGACGGCGGCATTCTGAGCGGCAGCTGCCGCATGGAGCAGCGTGCTCCCGAGCAGGCTCAGCATCAGTCTGAGCAGCAGGTCCAGCAGCAATCCAGCCATCAGACTCAGCCGCATGCTAACCAGCAAGCCCAGCAGCAGCCGGCGCGCCCGATGGCGGCAGATGGTGTCCGCGAAACCCGCGATGCCGTGCGCGACGGAACGGTCAAGGAGCGCCGGCAAGCGGGCTGACCGGCATTGAGCAGGGAAAGAAAGAACCAGCAGCGGTTTCCGGGATCCTCTCCCGGAAACCTGTTTTGATTTCGGGAAAAAAGTTGCGATCTTGGTACGCAGCTTTGTTTTTTATGACAGCGCTATCGAAATCGGGAGTACCATTCACATGTAACCAATATAGCACGAAGGGTAGGAAGTCAACATGAAGCCTGCCAAGAACACCGGCATCGTATCCTCCTTTTTCACTTATACCGGTCCATCAGACGGAATTCCCTGGGATGAGATCGACATCGAATTCCTCGGCAAGGACACGACCAAGGTCCAATTCAATTGATTTACCAACGGAGCAGGAGGTACGCTTCCTACGACTGGCTGAAGTATACGAGCAACTGACAGGCCGGCATGACAAGAGAAACCGGATGCGGCTAGGAGGAGCCGCGTCCGGTTTGCTGTTTCTCCCGATACCATTCATTGACTTCATGCGTAATCTGCTCTCCGCCGTATTCGTACCACAGCCGCACGAACGAATCATGCTCGGAGGGCGATCCGCTGCCATATAGAATGTTCTCGAATGTTTTCTGCTCCAGCTTCTGCAGCAGCTCCCACTTGGTTCTCATGGTCGGCGTCAACGGCCCGGTGAAAGCTTCTTTGACGGATGAACCCTGCTGGGAAAGCAGGACAGGAACAACGGGATCCGATACGGCTTGGGTGAATGAGGAAGGAATGCGCGCCCCGTCGAAGGTCAATGTATAGGACGCTACCCGAACTCCGCCATGCGGAAGGAAGATGGGATCCTTGGTCGGAACGCCGTTCATTTTTATCCAGTCGTAACCTTCGCCGAGGCCGTTGGCCAGATCTCCGCTCGGAACGGCATAGTGGTCGAACAAATAATTCTGGTAGGTGAAAAAGATTTCCGGGTTCTTCATGTTTTTGTGGATGAGCACGGCTCCATTGATCGGCAGCGTGCCTCTGCGGAGAACCCTTCCTCCCGGTCCTGCCGGCAGCGGAATTGCCTTGATATCGGCAGCCGGATTAAGCTTGATCAGATCGATGAGCGGCCAACCGGACATCCAGTATGGCCCTGCGATCATCCCGGCTTTCCCTTGGACGAATGCCTCGGCTGCCCGCTCCTCGTCATGCCACTGGCTGTCCCCGGACAGATAGCCCTTTTGAATCCAGTCCTTCATCATTCGCAGCGCATCCTGGGCTCCCTTCGACACGGAGCCATATTCCAACAAGCCGCCGCTCCCCGCATTCCATTGCTTGGGTACGGCTCCGTAAGCCCCGAATAGCCAGCTGCTGTCACCCATCCAGGTGCTGGAGCCGTTGGCAAAGCTGATGGACAAGCCGTAGGTGTCGCTCAGCCCGTTGCCGTCCGGATCTCTGTTCCTGAACGCATCCATCACCTTCTCCAGTTCATCCAGAGTAGTTGGAGCTGCCAGCTTCAGCCGGTCCAGCCAATCCTGCCGGATCCATAACACGGGATCGGAAGCATAGTCGTAATCCAGAATGGGGATGGCATAGTTCTTTCTGTCCCTTTCCGTGAAATCCCATACCGACGGGTCTTCCCTCATCGCGTTCTTCCAGACAGGTGAGGCCAGCCGGTCAAACAGCTCTCCGACCTCCATGAACTTGCCGGAATCGATCGCCTCCTGAATGAAGTCCTTGTCTCTGACAGCGACGATGTCCGGCAGCGTGCCCTGAGCAAGACCCAATCGGAGCTTGTTGACATAGGCATTCGCTGTATCCGGGATGCTCCATTGGTACTGGAGCCGGATGCCGAGCCGCTCCAGCGCCCAGCGGGTATGGACATTGTCCTCCAGGCTGTCTCCGTTGATGAACGAGACATCGGGATTGATCGCTCCGACCGTTGTCAGCGCGACAGGAGGACTATATTTGCCTAGACGGCTGTCATAATGAACGGTGGATTCCGCGTTCTCTGCCGGCGATGCAGCATCGGAGCTTCTGCATGCCGTGCAGCATAAGACCAGCAGCATGATGACGAGGACTGCTTTTGACAAGTCTATTCCTTCTTTCGTCGAATTCACCCACTCTATGACAACGCAATTATACTATACTGAGAGTAAACGGAATCAAATCGCTTCCAGAAGGGTGATCCCTTTGTTCGCGCGCCTCAACCTGTTTCTTAAAATCCTCTCCATGCTCGTTGCGATCATAGCGATTACAATGCTCTTCTACGGCAGATCGCACCGACAGGATATCGATGTCATTACCGGCCAGCTGACCGCCACCGATCTCAACCACCTCGAGTACTTCACTCAGCAGCTGGACAGCAGCATCGATCAGTTGTCTACGAACGCCCACATGCTGCAGAGAGATCCGACGCTGCGGGATTATGGACAGATCAGCGGGCTCGGCCATCTGGTTGACCAGAACCGTACGATCGCAGGCGTGCTGGAGAAGCTGTCGCTCCTGAGCAGCTCAGGCAATCTGAACAGCCGGATCATGCTCTACAACGTCCAGACGCGTGAATCCCTTTCTCCGGACTCATCCTTTCAATTCGACGAATCGCTTCTGGAGCGGCCGCTTTCATCCGGCTGGGAGTACATCCCTCCGGACAGCGGCTCCGGAACAGAGGGGGAGTTCCGGATGATTCTGGCCAGTCCTTCGCATGCCTCTGAAGCTCCGATGGATGCGGATCTCATCATGGAAGTTCGCTTTCCTGCTGCCAATGTGCAAAAGTCAATCCAGGATTACCAGGTTCGATATACCGGCGATACCTTTCTTTACCGTCCAGGCACAGGCCTCGTGCATCAGCAGTCGGCCGATTTGAAGCTGGTGGACGAGCTCCTGGGCAAAGCAGGCTCTATGGAGCCGGGCCGGAACAAATCCGCCATCGTGGAAGCAGGCGGCAAGCGGTATTTGACCAGCATAGTCTGGTCCCCTTCGCTCGGTTGGCATGTGGTGCATTACTCGGCGCTGGAACAGATCCTCAAGCCGCTTGAGAGCAGCCGAAGATCCTTTTACACGGCTTCTTTCATGCTGCTGGCCCTTGGCGTCATGTTCTCCTTCCTGCTGTTCCGCCAGGTCCAGCGTCCGGTCAGCATGCTGATCAAGGCGGTGCACAGGCTGAAGGAACGGCAATGGTCGACCCGGATCCATCTCAAGTCATCCACTGAATTCTCCCTGCTGAACGAAGAATTCAATGAAATGGCCGATCAGATCCAGAAGCTTATCGAACGGGTCTACGCAGAGGAGCTGAGGGTGAAGGATGCTTATCTCAAGCAGCTGCAATCTCAGATCAATCCGCATTTCCTCTATAATTGCCTCTACTTCATGAAGAGCAAGGCCCGAATCGGAGATACCGATTCCGTGGAAGCGATGGCGCTGAATCTAGCGGAATACTTCCGCTACATCACCAGGCTGGATGCACCGAGCACGACGATCCGCGAAGAGCTCGCCCTGCTGGACAATTACCTTTCCATCCAGAATCTGCGCAAGCAGCGGCTGGACTATCGAATCGATGTGCCGGAAGCGTTGCTGGACGAGCCTATCGCAAGGCTGCTCCTCCAGCCTCTCGTCGAGAACAGCATCGTTCACGGCATCGAAAAGAAGCCCGGAATCGGGTGTATTCATATCCATGGCGGCATCGACGGGAACATGCTGCATCTTGCGGTAGAAGACAGCGGCCCCGGACTCCAAGCCGATGAGGCCGAGCGGCTATCCGGCATGATCAGCAACCCGGTCCGGCAGGAAGGCAGCTGCGGGCTGTGGAATGTCCAGCAGCGCCTCCGCACCCAATACGGCCCCGGCTCCGGGCTGGCGATGGAGCCATCCCGGCTGGGCGGACTCAAAATAACCCTTTGCATCCAGAGAAAAGAGGACATGCATGCTGCAGCTGCTTCTGGTTGATGACGAACCCTATGCCGTAGATGATCTGTCCATTGCGCTGCCTTGGCTGGAGCTGGGCTTCGACCCCGTGCACAAAGCCTACTCCGGACAAGAAGCGCTTGCCATTCTCGACCTTCATCCAATCGATATCGTCGTTACGGATATCAACATGCCTGCCATGAGCGGCCTGCAGCTGCTCGAGCAGATCCGCATGCGCTGGAAGCGTATCAAATGCGTGCTGCTTACCGGACATGCCGACTTCGACTATGCCAAGGAAGCGGTACGGCAGCAAGCGAGCCGATATTTGCTTAAGCCAGTGGCCGATGCACAGCTCATCGATGTCCTCCGGCAGCTCGCGCTGGAAATCCAGCGGGAATGGGAGGCATTGTCGTCCTATCAGCAATCGGTCAAAACTCTCCAGGAGCATCTGCCGCTTCTTCGAGACCGGCTGCTCAACGACATCCTCCAAGGAAATCGCCGCCTGTCTCAAGCCCGGCTCTCCGAACTGATGCTCACGTACCGGCTGCCTCTGAAGATCGGCGATCCGATGGCTCTGCTCATCGTGCGCCCGGAAGAATACTTCCAGAGGCATGACCAGAAGAGCCTGGATCTGTTCGAATATGCGATCGTGAATATCGCGGATGAGCTTTTTGCGGAGCATTTCCATCTGTGGAGCTGCAAGGATTCCTATGATTATCTCGTGTTTCTGCTCATGCCCAAGTCTGGTGCCGATGCGGCCTCCAGCAGCAGACGGCTGGAGCAGACGGCTTATCATCTGCAGCAGAAGGTGAACAGCGTCATCGGAGGGGGGATATCCGTCGTCACGAGCGGCTGGGGACCGTTCCCCGGCAGGGCGCGATCTCTGTACCAGCTCTCGATAGCGCGGATCCGCCAACAGATCGGGCCCGAGACAGGCGTTTTTCTCTCCGGAGAAGAACCGCCCCCTGCATCGGAAGTACAGATGCTGCAATCGCTCTATGAGCCTCCGACCTTGTTCCATCTGTTCGAGACGAGCAGCTGGGATGCGATCGAAGAAAAGATCAGAGCGGTATTCCATGAGCTGAAGCAAAGCACCGATCATTCCACCGAGCATATCCAGGAGGCCAGGCACTACTTGGAGGCCGCCTTCTACCATGTCGCCCACCGCAACAACAAGCGGCTTGGAGACATCCTGGGACAGCCGTTTCATGACCAGAAAACCTTTCACACTCCGGAGCGGCTTCTGGATTGGGGAATACGCGCGCTGCAGCAGATCAAGCTCCACTTCGACTCGCAGCGCAAGGATCTGCGTTCCGAGATGATTCGGAGCGTTCATGAGTACATAGAGCAGAATCTGCACTATATTTCCTTGCCCTCCATTGCCGAACATGTCGGACTTCATCCCGTCTATCTGTCCAAGATCTACAAATCCGAAACCGGCCAAAAAATCAGCGATTACATTTTCTCCTGCAAAATGGAGAGGGCCGCGTACTTGCTGTCTCATTCCCCTCTCAAAATCTATGAAATTTCCAGCATGCTCGGCTACTCCAACGCCCATTATTTCATCAAGCTGTTCAAAGAGAGCAACGGGATGACACCCCAGGAGTTCAGGGATAGGGGGAGATAGCAAAAGACAGCCGCTTCAGAAGCAGCGTTCCTGCTCTGAAGCGGCTTGTCTTCTTTTGGCTGCCGTCAGCCGGCGGCCGAATCTCCGTCAAGGGTCAGGATGACATCATCGATATCGATGATATTGGTTCCGCCCTCCATGCCCGTTATCCTGCCCAGCTCGAAAGACAAGCGGCCGATGAGGGTGCTGTCCGGGGCGACATCGAACGTATAGGAGTAGGTCTGATACTCGGTGCCGAGCTCGAACACTTTGCTGCCGTATCCGTGCCAAGCGTAGTTGTCGGCCGCATCCAGCCAGCCGATGCTGATATTCATGCTGCGCGCCGTCTGCGCCTTGGCCTTGAAGCTCAGCGTGTATCTGCTGCCATTGCTGTAAGGAATGCCCTCATAATAGACCTGGCGGTCCCAGGAATTGTCCCCCGAGCTGCCGAGCTGGATCTGCAGCGTCTCCTGCCCGCTCTGCCGGATAGACAGCTGAGAGTCATCGGTCGAGTACTTGTTCCAGCCTCTCAGCGCTTCGGCAAAATCACCATTCGGCACGAGATTCTCCCCGCTGACCGTCTTTTTCACAAGCCGCACATTGTCCAGGCCGAGTTGTCCCGAGCTGCCTCCTGCCAGAATAGCCAGAACCGCTTCTCCTGCCGAGCTTCCTTTGCGCAGCTCGATCTCTTTGCTGTACGTGCTCCACTGATCGGTAATCCCGATGACGGAACCGCCGGCATACAGAATCTCCCCGTCCGCTCCCGCATTCAGAGAGAGGCCGATCGTGCGGTCACGGTCCGCGACAGCATCGAAGGTAAGCACGTACAAGGTGTTTTCCTTCAAAGGAAGCTGCGGCTGATAGATTTTGACCGCATCGACAGAGTCTCCTCCATCCGTCAGATCCATCTTGAGCCGTCGTTCCATGAGGGGGAATTTCAGGTCATTGGTGACGTATACGTTTGCTCCAGCCCCGTCAGCCTGCGACCAGGACCAATAAGCGAGGCGGCCGCTGCCCTGATCGAAGCCGCCGTTGTAGATTAGGTTGCCGTCCGGCAGCGCCGTTCTCTTCTCGGCGGGCCGTTCGGTTTCGACGACGGAAACATTCGTGAAATAGACGGCCGTCGTGCTTAGGCCCAGATTGAACTCGAACCGGGCGTTATTGTCCGAGACCGCATCCATATTGAACGTATATTCGTACCGCTGCCACTCATCGGACAGATTGATGCTCCGCTCCTGAGAGTAGGCGTTCCAGTTGCCGCCGAACTCCGTCAGCTTGGACATGATCGTGCGGGGAGCATCCGCTTTGGCGTCAAAGGAGACTTTATATGCTTTGCCCTTCTGCAGGAACATCGGCATCTGGGTCAGCTGCACCGAGTATTTCTCGGAACCCGCCTGCGTAGGCGATACCTTGACAGCGCTGCCCTTGGCCGGGTCCTCCAGGACGCTGACCTCTCCTGCGCCGCCCGCATTGAGCAGGAATTCCCAGTTCTGCGGCACGCCGTCGACGACGGGCGAACCGAAGTTGCCGTTATGGATCTGGTTGCCATCCGGCATCGGCGAACGCTGCGGCTGCTCCGCTCCCGGATTCTCGGGCCTCTTGCCGGTTACATCGGGCCAGCTCGCCAAATCGTCATATTGATAGACGCGAACGTAGTCTACCATCATTTCGTCCGTCTGGAATTCATCCTTGGGATTGCCCGGCCAATCTCCCCCGACGGCCAGATTGAGGATGAGATGGAACGGACGGTCGAACGGAGCCGGATACGTATAATAATCCGACTGCCCGATGCCCTTCGTACCCCAATCGCTGGTTTCAAAATACAGATTGCCGTCAACATAATAGCGGATCAACCCTGGCAGCCATTCCATGCTGAACTCGTGGTAATCGTCCGCAAAGGTATGTCCTTCGGGGAGAACATATTTCTCGGTCTGGTAGGCATGCGGATTATCGTAGTGAAGAGAGCCATGGACGGTTCTCGGATACAGGGAAGCATTCGCCGCATCTCCTGCAACCGGGCCAGTCAATTCCATGATGTCGATCTCCCCGCTGCCCGGCCATGGACCGTATTGCTCCAGCTCATCGGTCGGCATCATCCAGATTGCCGGCCACATGCCCTGCTGAATGGGCAGCTTCGCGCGGATGACGAACTTTCCATACGTCCAGTCGCCCTTCATTTTGCTGGTCAGCTTGCCGGAAGTATATGCCTTCCCGCCATAGGACTCTCTTTTGGCCTGAATCTTGAGCACGCTGTTGCCGCTATCTTGGGCGATATCGGCATTTTGAGGAAGATAATATTCCAGCTCGTTGTTGTATACCGTACCTGTATCCATCACGTTCCACTTGCTCGTGTCGATCGCGCCTCCGTCGAACTCATCGTTCCATACCAGGCTCCATGACTGCGCCGGAGCCGGCGTTGCAGTCGGCGCTGCCGTCGGGGCTGCTGTCGGCGTTGCAGTCGGAGCTGTTGTCGGCGTTGCCGTCGGGCCTGTTGTTGGTGTTGCTGTCGGCGCTGCTGTCGGCGCTGTTGTCGGCGCTGCCGTCGGGGCTGTTGTCGGCGCTGTTGTCGGGGCTGTCGGGGCTGTCGGCGCTGTCGGCGTTGCCGCCGGAGCCGCTGTCGGCATCCCTGCCTCCTCAGGCAGCGCCATTACTGTTCCCTTGGCTGCGGCCTTCCCGTTGACTGTGACTCCATCGGCCTCAATGCTCAGGCGGCCGATGACTCCTTCCGTCGTAATAGACGAACCCTTGGCCGAATCAAGAATCCGGACGTCTGCCGCCTTCGAGCCAGCCTTCACGACCAGAATCGAAGGCTTGTCCACGACAAGGCTGTCAGCGAGAGTCTGTCCTTCCAGGACGACGCGCACTTTTCCTTGCCGTTTCCCGATTGTCGCAAGCTTCAGCCGGGAGCTGCTGAACGTAACCGAGTTCTCTCCTCCCCCGCGGATCCATACCGCTCCCCGTACCTCGATGCCATCCAGCAGCGCATCGCCATCTCCCGCCCCTTCCGAAATGTACAGGTTGGCTGGGATCATGCCGCTGCGCAGCGTGACGCCTGGCTGATTGATTACGGCATTCCCGCTGCTTTCCCCCAAGCTGAACTCTCCGGGTTCTCCGGCGATCCAGCCGAGCATGCGATCCAGCAGGACGGCGGCTTCCGCGCGGGTAAGAGCCTTCCGCGGCAGCACTTTCCCTGAAGTCTCGCCCTTCAAATAACCGGCCGAAAGCATCGCATGCACAGCAGATCTCGCATAACCGGAAAGATCTCGTTCATCGGCCAATTCCCCCGTAGCCGGAAGCGGTCTCTCCAGACTGAAAGCTCTCGTCAGGAGAACAGCCGCGTCCTGTCTTAGGACGGCTTCCCCGGGATGAAAACCGCCGTCTTCATAGCCTTGGATGACACCGGCATTCCGGACCTTGAGCGCCGCCTCCGCGAACCATGCCGTTTGCGGCACATCGCTGAACGCCTCTCCTTCAGACTTGCCGTAATGGAACACACGATCCAGCAGGACGGCGAATTCTGCGCGGGTGACTAGCGCATCCGGCTTGTAAAGACCATCTCCATACCCGGCTAAGACGCCGGCTCGAGCCAGCCGATCAGCCGCTGTCGACGCCCAGTGGCCGTTCATATCCGCAAAATGGATATTCCCATCCTTTACCGGCTTGTCCGCCGGGCTGCCGGCCGCTGCCGGAGCCGCAACAAGCGACAATATCAATGAGATGCTTAAAGCCGCCGAAAATGCTTTCTTGATCAATCTGATTCCCCCTTTACGGCATGCAAGCCGCAGACTCTTGCCTGATTATAAAATCGGGCTCCCTCCGAGGACATACCAATTCATTAGCATGCATACCAAAATCTTAACTCCCGCAGATTCGGATGCTGTTTTCCAGGAAAAACACAAAAAAACCCGGCATTTGCGCGACGGGGTTCAAAAAGGAAGAACTCCAAGTCGGCAAATACAGGGGTATGGATTCAAACTGACGCAAGCAGCGTCAAGCCGCAACATCGCGTCTCGTAAACACGAACCATGACAAAGCCATGAAGATGACATAATAGCCGGCAAGGACGGCGAGAGAGAAGCCCAGCGTCATGCCGTCGCTCGCCCCGCTGGAGCCCATGCCGATGTATCGGGTCAGATCGAGATGCTGGAACAGCACGTAATCGACCCATTGGCGGTCGATCAGCCCGAACAGCTGGCCGAGCGTCTTGCCCATCAGCACGACGAACAAGGAAAGTCCGATCGCCAGGGCGCCGCTGCGGAACACCGATGAAATCATGAAAGCCAGCGTGACGGTCACGATCAGAGAGATGAACTGCATGATGAAGGACTGGTTGAAATACGACCAGGCCGACAACGTCGGGTCCGCGGCTCCGAACACCTGAGCCGCCTTGATGCCTTTCTCGTAGCCGAAGAAGATGATGTTGACCAGCAGCAGCGCGGCATACAGCAGCGCCATGCTGAAAAATCCGAACAGAAGCGTCGCCGCGTACTTGGACAGCAGGATTTTCGAGCGGGACCAAGGGCGGATCAGCAGCAGCTTGATCGTTCCCGCCGTGAATTCTCCCGCGACGATGTCAGCGGCGACAATGACGGCGAAAATGCTGACCAGCGGCATCATCACGATCGTCTCGATGCCGACCATCTGCCACATGGAAGGCGTGTTCACACTGGATGAATAGGCGATTCCCGATACCGCGGCAATCGCAAGGACCATGAGTCCCCACATGATCCATACCCGGGCGCGCCGGTAGATCTTCATGTTCTCGTTGAGCACGAGATTCCCGAAATCAAACAACCGACTCACCTCCCGTCACTTCCAGGAATTGATCCTCGAGCGACTTGGCCTTGGACCGGATTCCGTATACCCGGATGCCTTCCTTCACCAGGAGAGCGTTGAGCTCCGCTATATCCTCGCGCAGCGCGTCGATGACCAGCAATCCGTCCTTTACCGATGCGCGAATCTCCCTGCCCCCGTCGTCTCCGGCAGGACGGATCGACTGGCGGATGATCGCCAGCGCATCGTCCGGACGGTCGAGCTCGAACTGGACCGGTACGGGCATCGCTTCCTGCGATCCCTCGCCGCTGCGCAGCGAGCGGATATCGATCAGCTTGCCGGCCTGGATGATGGCGACCTGATCGCACATCAGCTCCATCTCGGAGAGCAGATGGCTCGAGACGAATACCGTAATCCCTTCCTCTTCGGCGAGCCTGCGCAGGTAATCCCTCAGCTCCCGGATGCCGGCAGGATCAAGGCCGTTGGTCGGCTCGTCCAGGATCAGCAGCGACGGCTTGTGCAGCAGCGCCTGGGCGACGCCCAGCCTCTGCCTCATGCCCAGCGAGTAGGTCTTCACCTTGTCGTGGATCCGCTTGTCCAGCCCCGCAAGACGGATGACTTCGTCGATGCGGTTCCTCCCGACTCCCGGAATCATGCGAGCGAAGTGAAGCAGGTTCTGGTATCCCGTCAAGTATTTGTACATCTCCGGATTTTCGACGATAGCCCCTACATGGCGGATCGCCTTCTCGTAATCCGTGGCGATGCTGGCTCCGCCGATGCGGATTTCGCCTTCCGTCATTCTCATCAGGCCTACCATCATCCGGATCGTCGTCGTCTTGCCCGATCCGTTCGGACCGAGAAAGCCGAATACTTCACCCCGCGGCAAATCCAGAGTGAGGCCGTCGATAATGGTCTTGCCTCCTATTTTCTTGGTCACGTTCCTGAATTGAACGATTGCGCTCGTCTCCAAACCCGCACCTCCCATATGGCCTTCCAGCTCTTTACATATCCTGTAGTATTATAGACCATCAAGCAGGGAAAGTGGAACCTGGACCTTGGTCGGGAAAGCAATTTGAAGGCTGCCGCACGCAAGGCAAGAACAGATCCGGGCAAAAAAAAACCTGCCTTGCCCAGGCAGGATCAGCCTCTCTGGAAAAGTCAGGCAGTAAGAATCTTGCCGCGCCCGATAAATCCGCTTCCCTCTCTCGTCCTGCGCTCCGCAGGCAAGGCCACGATCTCGAAGTGGGAACCACCGCTTCCCGAATCTTCCGCATCCAGGCTCATAGCGCAGGAACGGCAGTAGCCGAGACGGTAGGAACGGCGATAGAAACCGGTTTTGAACAGGATCTCCGCTTCCTGGCGGGATACCAACTTCTCGCAGCACACGCAGTGGAATTGCTCGGTCAAGCTGCATCTCTCCTTAGATGAAAAAATGGGACGGCTTAGGTTACGAACTGTATCTGATTCCTGGCCGAAAGCTCAGGATCGCGGGCGATTGCTTCTTGTCGGCTGTAACCTTGCCAGAACTTAAATCCGATCTGACGACTTCAACGGCAAAGGTTTTTGCGTAATACGGGGAGCTTGCATCCTGCTCGCAAGCAGCCGATGCATTGTTACAAAATGTATCATAAACTCCTTCTATAATTTATGACAAATCTCGATTCCCGTCAAGGGCTAAAACTCATTTTTTTGTCGAAAGCGTTCTCAAGATGAATACGCTTACATATTTGACGAATATAGCTGAATTCCTTCTCGTTATATTATCAAATAGCCCCGGATGCAATACCGTTAGGCATTGCATCCGGGGTTCGGCTTATCCATCCAACAGGCTCAGGCTCGTCCTCAACTGATCTTGCCCCACTGCTCCCGGCTGTTCCGGTCCATCCGCTCCAGCCCGGACAGCTCGTACCGCCGTTCGTCATCGTCCGTCACGATCCACCTGCCGTCGGACAGCTCATGGATGCCTTCGTGGAGGATGCTCATGCGCAGCGTGCTCGGGCCATAATCCGTCTCGACCGACCAGATCCACTCCGAACCTTTTTTGCGGATGGCAGCGATCCGTTCGATCCGGGGAATGATATAGCTGCGCTCCAGCTCCAGGACGGCGGCCTGGCGGCTTTCCTCCTCCAGCTGATCCAGCTCGGCCAGCAAGGCGATCTCCACATTGTCTTCATAGGATCGAATGGAGATGAGCCGATCCGGCAAGGAATACGGGAAGCAGCGGACCAGCTTCACCCTCCCCATCTGCTCGCCGCCGCGCACCGCCTTCAAGTATCCTTCGCGGTTGTGGTACAGCAGCACATCATCCGGCTTGGAGCGGTTCATATAGACGAGATTGTTCATCATTCCTATCCCACCTCCGAAGGCGGCTCGGTCATCTGCTTCTGCGACTCGACCAGCCTGTAATACGTCCCTTTGCTCTTGTACAGCTCGTCATGCGTGCCTGTCTCGGCTATGCGGCCATTGTCCAGCACGATGAGCCGGTCCGCCCCGCGGAGCGTAGACAGCCTGTGCGCGATCGCGATCGTCGTCCGGCCGCGGATCAAGCGGGCAAGGGCTTCCTGAATTTCACGCTCCGTCTCGGTATCGACCGAAGCCGTCGCCTCGTCGAGGATGAGGATCGCCGGATCGAGCAGCACCGCCCGCGCAATCGCGATCCGCTGCTTCTCCCCGCCCGACAGCCGGTGCCCGCGCTCCCCGACCCTCGTCTCGTAGCCTTCGGGAAAGCCGCAGATGAACGTATGGGCGTTGGCGATCCGCGCCGCCTCGATGATCCGCTCGGGAGTCGCGTCCTTCATGCCGTAGGCGATATTCTGGGCGATCGTGCCGTCGAACAGGAACGTCTCCTGGAGCACGACCCCGATATGGGAGCGCAGGCTTTCCTGGCGGATATCCCGCAGATCGACCCCGTCCAGGCTGATGCGGCCGTCATCGGGATCGTAGAAGCGGCAGACCATGTTGATCAGCGTCGTCTTGCCCGCTCCGGAATGGCCCACCAGGCCGACCATCTCGCCGGGCCGGATGGCGAGGTCGATTCCTTTGAGAACCGTGCGCTGCTTGTCGTAGCCGTACCTCACGCCCTCGAACCGGATCTCGCCCTGGACGGCCGGCAGCGCCGCCGCGTCCTCCCGATCCGGCGTATCGCTCGGCGCGTCCATGATCTCGAAGATCCGCTCCGCCGATCCCATGACCCGGTTGATCATCCCGAGCGAAGCGCCCATGAACTGCAGCGGGCCGAAGAACATGACCAGGTAGGAAGCATAAGCCGTCAGCGATCCCAGCGACATGCTGCCGTCGAGGACATGCCTGCCCCCCATATACCAGACGAGCAGGCCGAAGGCGGCAATGACGAGAGAGAAGACAGGCGAGATGCCGATCCACATATTGCCCATGGAGATCATCTTTTTGACGAGCAGGTCGTTGGCTTTGCCGAAGCGCTCTTTTTCCCGCTTCTCCTGGGCGAATGCCTTGATGACCCGGATGCCTTGAAGCGTTTCGCCGATGACGTTGTTGACCCCCATCGTGCCCATCCACTGCGAGTACCACATGACCTGCACGCGCGGCCACAGCCAGATCATCCCGAGACCGAGGAAAGGGAGCGGAATCAGAATCATCCAGGTCAGAGGGGCGCTCAGGTAGAACAGCAGGCCCAGCACCCCGACCGCCATCAATACCTGGGACAGAATCTGGATGAAGCCTTCCGTCAGGAACTGCTTGAGCTCCTCCGTATCGTTCTGGACGCGCCCGATGAACTGGGATACCTGCCTCCGGTCGAAATATCCGAGCGACAGCCGCATCAGCGAGGCGAACGCATCCTTGCGGATATCGCCCATCAGCTTGCCGCCGAAGCGCAGGCCGATGTAGCTTCTGGCCATGGACAAGCCCGTTCCCGCCAGATGAGCGCCGGCCATCGCGCCGATGAGCAGCAGAAGCAAGGAAGCATTTCCACCTGCTGTGAAGTTGTCGATCAGGAGCTTCATGAGATAAGTAGGGAGCAGTTCCAGGAGAATGCTCAGCAGCAGCAGGATGCCGCTGGCCTTCATCAGCTTGCGGTGAGGCGAGGCATAAGCGAGTATGCGCCGGAACATCCGGGCCTTGTTGCTGCAGCGCAGGCACTTGGTCCGCCGGTGCAGCAGGCGCCTGCCGCAGACGGCGCAGGCTCTGCCCGTCCGCTGGAGGGCGTCCGCGGCCGGTTCATGCCCCGCTCCGCCACCGTCGTCCTGCCCGCTGTCTGACGCGGGCGCGGACGGCTCCTGCCCCGCAGCGAAGCCCGGCACAGGCACCGGCTCGTCGAGCCAGGCTCTGATGGCCGGCATCGCCTTGGCGCATGCCTCCGCATGGGCGGCGGAGAACCTGCCCGCTTCCCGCATGCCGTCCCTCGTCATCAGGATCAAGGCTCCGCCCGACAAGGCCTGGCGGAATTCGATGTCATCGATCGTTCCTTTGGGGTATCTCCGCTGCAGCTGCCCCCTGTCGTTCAGGACCGCAACCTCCCGGTCGGTGAACAGAACGCGGTAGGATTCGAACTGGCGCGCCTCGTTGATGTCTCCGCTCAGCTTGAGCCAGGCTTGATCCAGCCTCAGCCTGAGAGCGGAGGCCGCTCCCGCAGCCTCGCCCTCGAGTATTGCCTTGTGCTGCTTCGGTGTCCTTGCCATGATTGCTACCGGCCTTTCCGCGCTCAGCTCCGGCGCACTAGGATGTGGAGCGGTAGAGAGGCTTCCTGGACATGCTCCAATTGCCCAGCTTGCGCAGCACCTTGCGCGTCAGCGGGATTCGAAGCACCAGAGTCGTCATCATCCACGCATACAGACCAGGATCCAGCGTCCATTTCGCGCCGCGCCTGACGCCGGTCCATTTCGCCAGAATCGCTTCGGCAGGAACGGGATCATCCGGAATATAACTGGTATCTCCGCGGAAAATGTACGTTGTTTCCCCGTCTTCGCCCTCTATGCCGACCAGTCTATGACCGGTCATGATCCCATAGCGGTTCACGAACAAGCATATATCCCCTATTCTCAGATATTCAGGGTCCGTCTGGATGAACCGGCTGACGTCGCCTTCCTGGATTAAGGGATACATGCTCATCCCGAAGGACGGCAGCTCGATGCTGCCGCGCTTGCACAGCAAGGCGGCAACGATCGGAGCCATATCCTCGCCCCTGCTATCCATGCGTGACCAGTCCTACTGCGATCAGCTCCGCGATGAACGCTTCCGCATCCCGTCTGGCGACCTCGCGGTCCACATCGTACTCGGAGGCGATCATGTCGATGAGCTGCTCGATCGTGTTGTGATGCTCCAGCTGCTCCCAGATATAACCGCCCATCTCGTTGACCTTGGTAATGGAGTGGCTGTCGAGATCAAGCAGCACCCACTCCCCGTCCATCTCCGCCGACTCGACGGATTCCTGCCGGCGCAGGATCCGGCCTGCCGATATCGTCATGAAATCTGCCCCCAGAACGCATCGTTTTTTTGAAAATAGAGATTGTACGCAGGCACCTTCTCGACGACCTCGCGGCATGCCGCGATCATCTTGCCCGTCTCCAGCTTGCTGTGCTTCCAATAGAACACCTTGTCCATGAGGCCGATCAGAGTGTCCACCTTGCCCAGCCGGACTCTGTGCACATCCGGCGATTGGATGAGGAAATGGATGCCGCCAAGCGGGCAGTTGCTCGCCTCGCCCCGCTCCTCGTTCTCGCTGCGCAGCGGCGAGTCCTGGATGACGATGCCGCCCTGGCCGTCGAACAGCAGGAGAGTCGCCTCGTCGGACAAGATCGGCCGCGGCGCCGACAGCTCGGCGACCGTGGACTTGCCAGCTCCGGAGTGGCCGACGAAGATCCAGGCCTTGCCGTTCTCCACGACGCAGGAGGAATGGATCAGGAGGCCTTTGCGGCGGTGGATCAGCCAGGCGCTGTACCAGGCGATGAGCGCATGCTTGAGCGCCAGATCGTCGAATACCTTCAGATCGACGCTGCCGTAATCGGCCGAGACTTCCATCCGATAGTCGATCCGCTTGTACGTCACCGTCTCGCCGTTGTCTTCGATCTCCACGGGACCGTCATCGTACATGGAACCGTAGAAATCCGTTATGTACAGATGGATCGATTCAACGGCTTGACCGCTGCCATCCGTCGACTCATCCATCTCTTCCGGGAACCGGCTGGCGATCCATTCCTTCAGATGCTCGGTCTGGACGGTGAAGACAAGCCGATGATCCCTGATTCTTGACGTATACAGATACATATTGTATCACCCCGTATGTGACAATTCGCCGCATCGATGCTCCGAGAGAGGGGAACGGACGGCCTATGGCCCGTTCCCCCTCAGGATTGCCGGTGCGGTGGATTACTTCGGACCGTCGTAACGGTCCAGATACCCGAGCGGCTTGCTGCAGCCGCAAGGATTGCCTGGGTTCGAGCCGTAGAACAGCTTGCAGATGAACGGCCTCATCCCTTGGCTGACACACCATTTGTAGAACCAGTTGTTGCTGATATTGACGGTTCCGAACTCGACCGTCTGATGCATAAGTACAGCTGGAGCCATATACGGCTTCATCGACATCCACCTCATCCGGAAAGCTGATCGACCTATTTTTTCGGAATCCAGCCTTCCGGGAAATCAAGCGGAGTGGAGATGCCTGATGCTCCTTTGGGGCCGATATTGCCATAAAACAGCCTGCAAATGAACGGCTTGAAGTTGTAGCATTTGCACCATTGATAGAAGAAATTATTGCTGATATTGACGGTGCCGAACTCAACCGCCTGATGCATGATGATCCGGGGAGACTGATACGACTTCATGACACCCACCTCGCGTCCCGCTCCTATTGGTTTCGACTCACTTAGGCGTTCCCTTCACACCGTCAAACGGTGCATGGATGCCGTTCGCTCCGCCGATGCTTCCGCTGCCGTAGAACAGTCTGCAAATAAACGGACGGAAGTTGAACTGCTTGCACCACTTGTAGAAAAAGTTGTTGCTGATGTTGACCGTTCCGAATTCAACGGATTGATGAAGGATGACCTTAGGAGGATTATACGCCTTCATGATTTTCCACCTCCTTTCTCCAATTTACGATACATTTTGTATCACGTCAAGAGGATTCGTTCAAGGAATTCCCTTGATATGACCAGAGGATCTTCCATTCATCGCCTTCCTTCGCCGCGTAGACCGTCTGCTCGAGATCGAAAACGCCAAAGCTGCTCTCATACAGCATCGTCACCGGCACGGCATAGACCTCCGGCAGCGCCGGACTGTCCGCGCTCATATGCCAGCCGCTCACCGTCTTGCCGCTTCCGAGCTTGAAGCTGAAGGTGTTGACGCCGAAGTCCTGCATGAATACATGGGCTCGCTTCTGGATGTAGCTGTCCTTGGTGAAATGCTCCTTCATCTGGGAATGGAACAGCTCCCAGGACCCTCCGAAGTTGCCCTCCCGCTCCATCGTGTAGAAGCTCTCCACGACTTCGCGGGCGTCCCCCGAACCGTTCCCCTCCGCCAGTCCCGTTATGCCCCTGATCAGCACCCAGGCCGCAAGCAGCCCGGCTACAGCAAGCAGAAGCTTGAAGACCGGAAATCTCCTTCTTCTCCGGAACAACGACATGACCCCCTGTCCGCCAAAAGTGCCTTAGGATATGCGGGCGGACAAGGATCTAGACCAGCGGAGGCCGGTCGAGACTGCATATAGAATAAAGACCCCGAGGCTGCCGCCGATCAGATCGATCAGCACATCCTCGGGGTTCGGGGTACGCATGGTTGAGAATTGTTGGTTGAGCTCATCGCCACAGGCGACCAGGAGCGTGAGGGCGACGACGTTGAAAAGCAGAATCGGCGGGTATACGCGGTAGACTCGCTGCAAAGACCAGGCAAGACCGGCAAGCACCGCGTAGACGAACAGGTGCGCCGACTTGCGGAAGATGAACTCCATGACGTCGTAGGGATCGACGGCCGTGTCATACTCATGCCGGCTGTAGGTGAAACCGAGGTCGGGCAGGAACGCCGTTGCCTGCTCGGCGGTGAAGCTCCTCTCCAGCGCGGGCTTGATCGTCTGCGTCTGGTAGGACTGCGACGAGAACAGGAAGATCAGGGCAATCCAGGCGGCCAAGGATAACCATAACACCGGCTTCAGCCATGCTGTGCCGGCAGCAGACGGTTTCTTGGCCATCGCTGGCGCGTAGTAGGCTCCCTTCATCGGCTGAGATCCCCCTTTCGAGCTATGGAACGTCTTAATTCAACGAAGGCTGGGCTTCCTGCTCCTGATGCTTCTTGAGCAGCTCGTGGATCTTGTCCCGCTCGCCTTGATCGACGATGTAGTACCAGATCCCATTCATCATCTTGCCTTGGCCGCTGATCTCCTGCTGCTCGATCTTCTCGATCTTGGGCCGGTAATTGATCAGCATATCCTTCATCGTGTCGAAGGAGATGTCCGTCTTCACGTTGCTGCCGATCTCCTCCAGCATGTCGCTGGCCTTCGTCAGGCTGCTGACCGTAAGAGCGTTCTTCATCACCTGCTGGATGATATCGCGCTGGCGAGCCGTGCGGCCGAAGTCGCCTCGAGGATCGTCGTAGCGCATGCGGGAGTATAGCAGCGCGGATTCACCATCCAGCTTCAACTTGCCCTTGTCGTACTTTTGTCCGTCAATGGTGAAGCTGAACGGATTATTGACTTCAACTCCGCCCAATAAATCAACGATTTTTACGAAGCCCTCCATGTTGACCTTCACATAGTAATCCACCGGGAAGTCCAGAAAACTCTCTACCGTCTGCACCGACATGTTCACGCCCCCGAAGGCGTACGCGTGGTTGATCTTGTCTTCAACGTCGCGACCGACGATCGTCGTTCTCGTGTCCCGCGGAATGCTCACCATGAGCAGGTCGTTTTTTTGCGGATTTGCCGCGAGCAGCATCATCGTATCGGAGCGCCCCTGGTCTCCGGGTCGTTGATCGACACCCATAACAAGTACGGTAAAGGGCAGATTATCCGAGTTCCCGGTCTGCGCCGTTTTGATCACACCAGGATCTTTGCTTACGTAATTCGTGCGGCTGGTCGGCTCATAGACCTTCTGGGCCGTCCCCTTCAAATTGTTGTAGAGATACCAGCCGAAACCGACCACAGCAAGTCCCGAGACCAGCAGGATGGAAAGAACGGAAATCAAAACCCGCTTTTGAATGGTGCTCATCAGGTGTCATACTCCTTTGTGCCGGCTCGCATCGTTCTGCCTCCGAATACATTCCGCAGCCGGATCCGGTAAATTCGTGCGTACAGGGACAGCAAAGAGCCGCCCTTGTCTTCCCTGAATTGGGATCGCGCGTAATCGCGGGGCGGCAGGAAGAGATATCGCAGATGATTCAGCATCGCTCCCGCAGAATCATACATGACGAAGATCGACATGAGGCGAAAGAAATAATACCGACGGCTTTTGAGGCCAAGACCGGATTCCCTCATCAGATCTTCGTTCCAGAGAGGCCATTTTTTGCGATCCGGCAAAGGCTTGATTGTTTCCAGCGATGGACATAGAGAATATACCAGAGACAAAACCGTAATCAGTTTTGAGCAGTTTCCGTCTTTCCGAGCACGGGCCATCATCGTTGCCCATCTGAGTGCAGGAGCTGTTTCGACAACAAGCCGCGCTACATCCATGATATATTTCAGCGACAGCATCTGATGGTTGAAGCCGTGCAGGCAGATATGATACAAGCTGTCTTCGTCGGACAGCTCCCTCACCCCGGCATAACCCGGATAGGGCTGGGACCTATCCCATAAACCTTCGGTATCCGTATCCGAGGCATGAGACCGGAGTATGTCCCAGTGCAGTTCTACCGCAAGAAACGGGAACATCGGATTGTCATAGAACTTATTGAACAGAAGATGGAAGTGGTCGCTGTCGGGACTGTCATCCTGTTGGAAGTCCATGCCGGACAGCAGCTTCGACGCTCTCTCCAAATCCTGCGGACGCACCAGCAGATCGAGATCGGTCGTCGGCCTCGCGGCGAAATGGCCGAAATATCTTTCTGCCATTCGAATCCCTTTGAGCGTTATGACCGGGATCCCGGCCGCATCGAATGCCTTGAGCAGCTTCTTCAGCTCCGAGCGGATCAGCATGTTCTGGAACAGGACCCGATCCGCTTCCGCCTTGAGCTCGCTCTGCAGCCATGAGGGGACCAAGTCCATCCGGTCCGCACGCAACAGATGATAGAATTGGGTCCCAGTGAACGAATCCTGAATATCCGCCCAAGCCTCTCTCCAGTTCTCCTCTGTCATTCCACTCAAGGAATGCCGTCCATGAATCCGGTCCAGCAGCTTGACCGCTTCGCTTCTGTTCATAAGTCCTCCGTTAAAATAAAAGTGCGGGGCTTTGCTCTTTTACGCCTTTGTTCAGGTTCGGCCTGCCGACGGAATAATAGATGAAGGAAGTATCCGCGAGTTCTTCTTCGGTGAATTGATTTCTTCCGTCAATAAGAACGGGCCGCTTGAGCAGCGTCTCCAGTCTCGAGAGCGGGAATTCACGGAACTCGGCCCACTCCGTAAGCAAGCAGAGGGCATCCGCTCCGGAAGCGGCCTCTTCCGCCGAGGAGCAGTAGTTGACATCCGGTTCATTCAGCAGGCTGCGGAAGTTTTCTTGAGCGACAGGATCATAAGCACGGATCTTTGCCCCTTTATTCAGCAGGGCTTGAATAATTTCGAAGGCCGGCGCATCGCGCACATCATCCGTCTCCGGCTTGAAGGCCAGCCCCCAGATGGCGACCGTTCTGCCGCTCAGCTCGCCCAGAGTCGTTTCCAGCTTGCGGATGACGTTGAACCGTTGATCGCGGTTCACATCCACGACCGACTTCAGCAGTTTGAATTCGTAATCCACATGTCCGGCGATCTGAATGAGAGCTTCGGTATCCTTGGGGAAGCAAGAGCCGCCATACCCGATGCCGGCCTTGAGGAAGGACGGCCCGATCCGATTGTCGTACCCCATGCCTTCGGCCACCAGCGTCACATCGGCTCCGACCTTTTCGCAGATGTTGGCGATTTCGTTGATGAAGCTGATCTTTGTCGCCAGGAAGGCATTCGAGGCGTACTTGATCATTTCCGCGCTGCGGATATCCGTTACCAGGATTTTGTCCGTAAGCGGACGGTGAAGAGCCTTGAGCCGCTCCTTCGCCATGACGCTGTCAGCGCCGATGACGATTCGATCCGGGTTGAGCGTATCCCTTACCGCAGAGCCTTCGCGCAGGAATTCGGGGACCGATGCGATATCAAAGTGATGGATCGAAAATTCAGCCAAAATGGAACCGATTTTTTCGTTCGTTCCTACCGGAACCGTGCTCTTCGTGACCACGATTTTGTAACCGTTCATCGCCAGCGCAATTTCTTGCGCGGCTTGCTTGATATAGCTTAGATTCGCCTCTCCATTCGGAAGAGACGGGGTGCCGACAGCCAGTATCACGATATCCGATTGCTGGACGGCAGCGACCAGATTCGTCGTGAAGCTGAGCCGCCCTGCCTCGGTGTTTCGTTCGATCAGCTGCTTCAGTCCCGGCTCGTAGATCGGCACCTCGCCCTGCTTCAGCATCTCGATTTTGGCCTCGATCTTATCCACGCAGACCACTTCGTTGCCGAGCTCGGAGAAGCATACTCCCGATACGAGCCCGACATAGCCCGTTCCAATGACAGCCAGTTTCATCTCTTTATCCGCTCCTTATCCGATATGCTGCACGTATTGCAAAATGTCTTCCCAGCTCATGCACAGCCGGACGATATCCTCCTCGACCAGCTCCTGGCCGCTCTGGACTTCGATCATCTCCAGATTCGTGACGGCTCTGACGCTATGCATCATTCCTGCCGGAACGAGCACCACATCACCCGGGAGAAGCTCCCGATGCTTGCCGTCCAGGATGAGCTCGCCGCGGCCGGAGGTGATCGTCCACACTTCGCTGCGCCGGGTGTGATACTGATAGCTGAGGTTCTTCCCTTCCGCTATGCAGATCCTCTTGGTCAGCACTTCACGGCCATCGTCATACTTGACGTAGTCGACCACCTTGTACGAGCCCCATCTGCGCTCTTCGAACATAGGCCGCTGGTCTTGGCTGCCATTGACGTCCTTGATCCGCGAGCTCACGGACTTCTCCGATACGAGAATGCCATCCGGGCTTGCTGCCACTACGATGCCGGATAGGCCCATGACCGTGATGGGAATATCCAGCTCATTGATGAGATGGGTATCCTTGCAATCCTGCGTGACGATCCCCTTGCCGATTACGCGATCTTCCATCTCGTCGGTCAAGGTGTTCCAGGTGCCGAGGTCGCGCCAGGTTCCGCTGTATGGGATGACCACAAGATTGCTCAGCTTCTCTACCACTTCATAATCAAAGCTGTTCTTAGGCATCTTGCGATACTGCTTCACCATTTCGTCGTATTGGATCGGCAGGTTCAACGATATGAGGAGATTAATAATAAGGTCCAGCCGAAAAGCAAAAACCCCGCAGTTCCAAAGCGCTCCCTGCTCAATCAGAGCAGCCGCTTCTTCTCTTCGGGGTTTTTCTTTAAAGCTATTCACTTTTCTCAGTAGCGGGCTGGATTCAGTTGCCGGTACAATATAGCCGAAGCTCTCCGATGGATGGTCCGGCACGACGCCGATCAAGGCGAGATCGGCTTCCGAGAGGCTGACAGACTCTTCCAGAACCTTGAAGGCATCAAAGAAGGAGTCATCCACAAAAGGATCGACAGGCATGATGGCAATGACCTCATTCAAGGGCACGCCTGCAATGGAGTACAGATAAGTTGCTGCCAGCGCAATGGCTGGGAACGTATCTCGACGTTCTGGTTCCACAATGATTGGAACCTCGTAGCCGAGCTGGCTTTGAAGAACCTCGACCTGCGAGCGGCCGGTTGATATGTAGCTGCCCTTCGCAAGTCCGACCTGCTTCAGTTGTCGCCAAACGCGCTGGACCATTGATTCAGCCGTTCCGTCTAGTCCTTTGAGCAGAGGCAGGAACTGCTTGGAACGGAGGTCGTTGGACAGCGGCCAGAGACGCTTTCCGGAACCTCCGGAGAGTAATATTATTTTCATATTTAATCCTCCAAATTAACACTTTTTAATTCTTATCAACCAAAATTGATTTTTTATGACCTTGCTTGCTCAACCTTGATTTGACTTCATATTTCAATTGTTCATCGATAACGCACAAGATCAATATAAAAATAAATGAGATTGCTAAAATAGATATAACCGGAAATATATTGACATAACGAAGCAACGCTCCCACCGTAATAGCTATCAAAAGAGCTATACCGGGGCCCCGTGTTCCGGAAATAAAAATACGAAATCCATCTGGTTTTAATAAAACTAGTCCACAAAGGTTCACAATTTCAACTAATAATGCGACTACTGCAGCACCAACTGCTCCATAATGCCTCCCAATTAACACATAAAAGACAAATGCGAAAAATAGGACAAATAATTGAAAAGTCGATCGTCTTTTGTGAAGTCCTTCTGTCGCAAGTCCATCCGACAATGGAGAACTGACGGCTTGAAAAACAACTAAAAAACTTAGGATGCTAAGAACGGGAGCAGCCTTGGTCCATTGTGTCCCTAATAATAACTGAATCCACCATTCAGAATAGAAAATGAATGGTAGACTGATCAAAATGGATAACGAACTCATAAATTTAATTTGAGCAACATTTAAAATTTGTTTTTCTTTCATGCTGTTTGTATTGGCGAGTTTAAACAACATAGGATAGAACGCTAACGCTAGTACATTAGGAATTTGATACAGAATACTGGGAATTCGGTATGCCGCAGCAAAATAACCAACTTCCTCAAGCGTACTCGAACGTTCCAATGTAATAGTTCCAAGTTGTGGAAAGATCATTACAACAAAAGCCGAAAACGAGAACGCACCTAGGCCATTTAATATTGACTTGTTTAAAACAAATTTCATTTTGATCCTGCGAGTTGCCAGGAAAAAACTCAATGCACCGCCTAAAACAATGGAAAATCCATAAATAGCAGAAAAGACAACGAGGTCAACCTTGAACAAAATCCCCAAAAAAAGAGCTAACGCAGTGAAACATCCAGTCGCAGCTCGAATTATTGCAGTGAACATCATTTTTTGAATAACTTGAAAGTAAGAAACTCCAAAACCGGTAAAAACCGAACCGATAATTGATGGAACAACAGCCCATAAAAGTATTGCTTGTTGTTCCATTGTGTAGAAGCACCTAATGCCGATTATAGAAACAATTAAAGTTATTACCCCTAAAGTTGAACGAGAGAGGAAATAAGTCCCCATCAGTTCTGACATCTTGGAATTCGGTCGTGTACCTTCACGGATAAGCGTGTGAGTTAAGCCTATTTCGGTAAAAAATGCGGTCACAATAGTGAATGAAATCGCTAGGCTAAGAAGTCCGTACTGAGTTGTATCCAAGTATCTAGCAACCAAAATCGTTGCTATAGCTGTTAAAAACCGAACAACAACATGACTAAAAAAAAGATAGATTGCATTTAAAATAATGCTTTTGATTTTCATTTAAATACTTCTTTCACTTTTTATTTGTCGTTGCTGCTTTTTGGTAATAGGATTCATACCAAGTTACAAATCGGTCCAGCCCCTCCTCAATACTGACCTTTGGCTTAAATCCTGTTTCAGATTCCAAGGCGCTTATATCTGCATATGTTGCGACAACATCCCCAGACTGCATGGGATGATAATCTTTAATCGCCGAGATCCCGATTCTCTTCTCCAATACTTCTATGAAATGCCCCAGTTGAACGGGCGTATTATTACCAATGTTAAACACTTTATATGGAGCATAACTGCTTGAAGGATCAGGATTTTGACGATCCCAATTATCCTTTGGCTGTGGAGGATTATCTATTAACTTATTGATTCCCATAACAATATCGTCGATATATGTGAAATCACGCATCATCTTGCCATGATTAAACACTTTAATTGGTTCTCTGTTGAAAATTGCTCTTGTAAAGGAAAAGTAAGCCATGTCAGGTCTTCCCCATGGGCCGTATACGGTAAAAAATCTCAGACCAGTTGTCGGAATTCCAAATAAATGGCTATACGTGTGTGCAAATAGTTCATTAGACTTCTTAGTTGCTGCATAAAGACTTACGGGGTGATCAACATTATCATGAACTGAGAAAGGCATTTTTACATTGGCTCCGTATACGGAACTCGATGAAGCATAAAGCAAATGATCCGTTCCGAAATGGCGACAAGCCTCTAGTATATTGACAAATCCAGTAACATTGGAATCAATATAAGATTGTGGATTAATTAAGCTATAACGCACACCTGCCTGAGCGCCGAGATGAATAATAATCGATATATCTTTATGATCTTTAAAAATTTCAAAGAGTCTGTCCTTCTCTTTCAAGTCATCAGAATAAAAATAAAAAGCGCCTGATTTTAGCAGGCGCTTTTTTCGGTCGTTTTTTAATTGTACATCGTAGTAATCATTCATGTTATCAATTCCGACGATTTCATATCCGTCAGCGAGTAATTTTTCGCAGAGGTGATAACCAATAAAACCGGAAGAACCGGTGATAAGAATTTTCCTCATGAAATTCTCCCCTATTCATATTATTGAGTTAAATAATTACGGTTTTTCCAACTTTATAGAGGGGCATTATTTGTGGCGAAGGTTTGGATTCTTTTTTTTCTGATTTCAACGTAAATATAGCAGCAGAAATAAAAAACCAGTAGGGATAACTATATATATTATCTTGAACAGCATTGGAAAGGAAAATAGAGTAATAAATGCAAACGGATATAATTTTAATTAAGGATCTTGATTCTAATCTGGTTCTGTAAAAACGAACGGAAATATAAATAAATATTAGGATATGCAAGGAAAAATAAAATATCCCCCCATCAATTAACATAGAGAGGAACCCATTCTCAGTTACTTCAGGTAAAGAATCAACCAATCGACCTCCTACTTTCAGTCGAAAACTAACTTGGTCAATTGTGCTAGCATAATTCCCAAATCCAATGCCGAATAATGGATTCTCCTTAATAAGTTCAATGCAGTGTTTATTTATCGCTTCCCGTAACATATTTGTCTCTGTATATCGAGCGTCCATCTCACTCATTTGATTTCCAAGCATATAGTTCACAGAGATAACAATCTGCTTAGGAAGGTAATCACTAAACAAGGCAAATGACAATGAAATACCAAGTGAAATAGAAATTATAAAAACCATCATTTTCATCCTGTTCACTAACTTATAAATAAAAATTACAGCAACAAGACTTAATGCAACACTTAATAGTAAAGTTTTTATTTGTAGTATAAAAATACCTGAAACAATAAAACATATCGATGTAAGAAGATAAACCAGTTTCCTTTTAATAATAAGAGATAAAATTGAGATTGGGATAGCTACATTATACAAAACATTGTAATAAGACTTATCCATTAAAGTGAAGGAACGAACATTAATTAGATCCATTCCCATAGACATAATTTTAGCTGCGGCAACAAAGCTATCTAAAGCAAAAATCAGGGAAATAATAGCTACGATTTTAAACAAATTTTCTATTGACTTCTCTTTCAGATTATTTATGAGAAAGAATATTATCAAGACATACATAATTGTTTTAATAACAGAAAAATTCATTCCTCCACTATATGAACTTATAAAAATAATAAGAATCATAAAGTATAGAATGATATAAATAGGTGTACAATTTTCTATATAGTTTTTCTTAACAGCAAATATAGTTCCTAAAAAAAATATAATAATTATAGGGACTATGGTTATTGAAAAGTTGTTTGGAAGGTTTATAATATTATTCAAGACACCTGAACAAAGAGAAAGAATTAAACTAATCGAAATTAACTTTTTCATACGAAACCTTCTATTGAGATTGAATTAGAATTTTTAATTAATAAGGTTCTATATGTATTAACATAATTACTGACTGTGAGATTAATATCGAACCTATCCACTTCCGACAAAATATTTTCCATCATTTCTTCTAAGATAAACGGTTGATTCTCAATTTGATGCAAAATATTTAATAAACCGTTTTGATCATCAGGGTCATAAATAAATCCAGTTCGTCCTTCTATAACACTTTCCATATTTCCGCCTCTATTGGTCGCAATCACAGGCTTGCCATAACTGTATGCTTCCATTACGGCTCGAGCTAAAGGCTCATGCCAAATAGACGAAACTATTACTGCATCGGTTGAACGTATCATTTCTTGAGGATTTATAAAACCTAAGAAATGAATATTATCTGGGAACTCATTTTTTTTTATTTTTTGTTCGATTTCAGCATCAGAAATTCTTCCTGCGATATATAAATCCGCTTGAGGGAAATTAATAAAAGTATTAATTAGATGATGTGCACCTTTTTCTTTTTCAACACGTCCCAAAAACAAATACTTCATTCTTTCTTTAGGATCATTATGGGTTCGGACTAACTTACTAGATGGAACTGAACCGTTGAAAATTCTTTTATAAGGAATACCTTGAAAAAAACCGTTATCTTTATGCCTATTTACTATAAATTCCGAATTCCCGACTACCATATCAACTAGACTCAAACTCTTTTTCCTTTTTAAAGCCGAAAACACTTTACAACCAGAGCAGATTTTTGTGCAATTCATATTTTTTCGATACATAGTTCCTTTTGGACACATTAATGAATAATCTCTCAAAGTGTGAATCACCGGTATTTTCTTTTCCTTAGCAACAATCCAAGGAACAATCGAAAATCCCGTAAGATTATTAGTATGAATGATATCAGGCATTTCAATTCCTATAATTTTTTCAATCGTCTTTTTCATAAAAGGATTTTGTATATCAAGTGTATGCCAAACAATTTTCTTTGCTTTTCTTAACTTTACGTTATCATCAGCCATCCAATATAAATTATTTGGACTTGTATAATAGACCTTTACTCCGTTAATTTCCTCAAATCCGCTTTCAGGCCCAATTGATATAACAGAACATTCATGACCAAGCTCGATTATTTTCTCCGCAAGGAGTTGAACCGATTTCTCTGCCCCTCCGATCTGGTAGGGTGAGTATAGAGTATTAACGAACATTATTCTCATACCATATTACTCCTTAAATTGTATAATTATTTAAATCAAAACACTGGAATACCACTTAATATGCATTTCACTAATCGTATTCCAATTAGGACTTATTCCTTTTTTTTGTTCAGGAAATTTATATTCTAAATAATTCAAGATCAAATTAGTAACCATTTTATTATCCATTTTTTCTTTTTCCTTTGGAATAAATGCTACTTTATTATCATTGGTTAGTTGTTCGATATCTAAAATACCATTAAATTCGTTTCTATTTTCGCAACTTGTCGTTATGACAGGTATTCCTAATTCAAGGACATACCAAAAACTACTTCTGCGAGTAGTTAGTCCATCTGCAAATAAAAGAAGAACAACATTACAGGCAGATAATATATGTGCCAGTTTAACCTCATCTTTTATAAACCCATGCATAACAACATATTCACCCAAATTATATTCTTCTATTTTGTTTAAAAACTTCTTTCGTTGTATGATATGATCGTCGGGAAAATCGCCTGCAATTACTAACTTTGCAGAAACCTCTCCGTAATCATTTATTCTTTTTATTATTTCAAGCATCTCATAAGGCTGTTTAAAGTCATAAATAAATCCGAAGTATCCTATTATTATTTCTCTTTTTGAATTTATTTGATTTGAGGTGTATTCATCTCTAATTTCCAATACTTTGTTCTTGTTTATATCAGGAATTAAAAGATTCACCCCAATAGGTATTACAGATGTCGGTATTGAAGATATTTTATTAAAACTTGATTTCATGAACTCTGATTGCTCATGATTTGAAACAAATATCAATCCGTCATTTAAAAGTGATAAGGGAATTACACTTCCCTTTCTTAAATAATGCATAGATGACCATTCATGAAAGGTAGCAATAACTTTCTTTTGCTTATTCCTTTTTAATATTTTAGCGATAACCGGATAAACTCCAGGCATAATGCTGTTTCCCCAACCTTCGATTGGATATTGCAAATGGATCAAATCATATTTTTTTTGCAATGCATTAAAAAGTAACATCCATTTTAAAGGGTTTTTTTCTCTGATTACTTCATGGTTAAAAGAAAACTCAGTTTGGTCGATTTTATTTAAAGTAGAATGGAGCATTTCTGAATATTGACCAACTGCATCTTTATCAACTTCCGGGTTATATCCAGTTAAAATTGCTATATTTTTCATTGAAAACCTCTACTTCCGAGGGATAAATTTGATTTCATTGTTAAACAAGAACCCTTATCGACTCTTTATCATCTTGATTCATCTTCTTATTACTTGATTCATTTAACCCATGTATGAGATTAATAATGGATACCTGAAATTTCTCTTTAGAGAAATTTAAAGCATTTTCCCTGCAATCTCTGGTGTTCAATCTCATACCTTCAAATCTAGCAACTGCTTCATTAATTGCATTTACTGATTGTTCATAAAAAAACAGTCCCGTCGCCCCAGTCGTATGACTTTCTATATCACGAACCGTCTCAAGAGCCCCTCCTTTTCCGAATGCAATAACAGGAGTACCGCAAGCCTGAGCTTCAACGGGGGCAATTCCAAAATCCTCTTCTGCAGCGAAAATAAAAGCTTTTGCTCGCTGCATATGATCTTTAAGTACATGAAATGGCTGATACCCTAATAACGTCACATTAGAACCAGCCTTGCTCTTAATCTTATTAAAGTCAGGACCTTCACCGATTACGATGAGCTTCTTGTCCGGCATTTCCGAAAATGCTTCTACGATTAGATCAATTTTTTTATAGGGAACCATCCGCGAAGCCGTTAGGTAGAAGTCTTCTTTTTCTTCTTTAAACTCAAAGCCCTGGATATCTACTGGAGGGTAGATGACTTTAGCTTCACGCCTGTACACCTTCCAGATTCGCTTAGCGATAAACTCCGAATTGGCAATGAAGTAATCCACTCCACTAGCCGTCCGATAGTCCCAAATACGGAGATTTCCAAGCATCCACTTGGCTAACCAGCCCTTCAAGCCTGTTTGAAGATTGGACTCTTTCAAATATTGATGCTGCAGATCCCATGCATACCGGATGGGCGAATGGGTGTATGAAACATGGAGTTGATCCGGACCTGTTATAACCCCTTTGGCTACCGCATATGAGCTGGAAATGATCAAATCATATGAGGATAAATCAAACTGCTCGATGGCCAGGGGCATGAGAGAGAGATAATTGCGGTACTTGGATTTTGCAAAAGGGAGTTTTTGAATAAAGGTGGTATGAACATTTTTATTCTTGATAAACCCTCTTTTTTCGAGCGGTAAAAAATCGACAACGGAATACAACTCCGCTTCAGGAAAAATATTGATCAGTTCCTCAAGCACTTTCTCAGCGCCTGCATAGGTCACGAGCCAGTCGTGGATAATCGCCACTTTCATTCTACTCACCTTCTGCTCTTTTAATAAGCATCTTTCTTTGACCCTGTCAGCATCTTAACCGTCTTAAAGATGATGGAAAGATCATTTCGGATACCGCGCTGATAGATATATTTAAGATCAAGCTCGACCATTTCGTTGAAGTTCAAGTTATTCCTTCCGCTCACCTGCCACAACCCCGTGCATCCAGGAGTAACCTTCAGTCTCTGCTTGTCATAAGCCGTATACTCGGCAACCTCTCTCGGCAGCGGCGGCCGCGGCCCGACGAGCGACATATCCCCGCGCACCACATTCCACAGCTGCGGCAATTCATCGATGCTGGTCTTCCGGATGAACTTCCCGATCCTCGTGATCCGAGGATCATCCTTCATCTTGAACATGGCGCCTTGAATTTCGTTCTTCTCCAGCAGATCAACCAGCAGCTCCTCCGCATTGGAAACCATAGAGCGGAACTTATACATATTGAAGTTCTTTTCTCCCTTGCCGACTCGCTTCTGGGAGAAGAACACCGGTCCCTTGGGATCCTCGAGCTTGATTGCGATAGCTAGAACGAGAAAGATCGGCGCGAGAAATATCAATCCAATCGAAGCCGCCACGATGTCCATCGCACGCTTCATCATCAGATAACCCGTCAAATTCCTTTTGTTCTCCACTGCGTAGGAGGAGTAGTAGGCACTCGATTCCAAGACAGCTTCCGCTTCCTTGCTGTTCGGGTTCAGGCTCATCTTCGATCACCCCAGCTTGATAGGATTGGTTGTATTGGAGTACTCTTCAATGAGCTCTTCAAGGGCGGTCAGCAGCGGATGCTTCAGCTCATCATTGCGCAGCGCGAAGTCGATCGTCGTCAGGATAAACCCAAGCTTCTCTCCGACGTCATACCGTTTGCCATCAAAGTCGAAGGCATATACGCCTTGAGACTCGTTCAGCTTCTGGATCGCATCGGTCAGCTGGATCTCTCCGCCGGCTCCGATGTTGTGTTCGCCAAGATAATCGAAGATTTCAGGCGTGAATACATACCGGCCCATGATGGCCAGATTGGAAGGCGCTTGCCCCTTGGCAGGCTTTTCCACGAATCTCTTGACTTGAACGAGGCGGCCCATCGTTTCGAGCGGATCCACGATGCCGTACCGTTCTGTCTGGTCGATGCCCACTGTCTGGACGCCGATGACCGAGCGTCCGGTCGCTTCATATTGCTCGATCAGCTGTCTCGTGCAGGGAACCTCTCCCTGTACGATGTCATCGCCGAGCAGAACGGCGAACGGCTCGTTGCCGATGAAGTTGCGCGCGCACCAGACCGCATGGCCGAGTCCCTTCGCTTCTTTTTGCCTTATGTAATGGATATCCACGTTGGAAGATTTCTGCACCTCGCTGAGCAGGCCGAGCTTGCCCTTCTCCATCAGGCTGTGCTCCAGCTCGAAGGCGATATCGAAGTGATCCTCAATCGCTCGCTTGCCCTTGCCTGTGACGATGATGATGTCTTCGATGCCGGATTGCACCGCTTCTTCCACAATGTACTGGATGGTCGGCTTGTCGACGATCGGCAGCATTTCCTTCGGCATCGCCTTGGTCGCTGGCAGGAACCGGGTCCCCAGGCCCGCAGCCGGAATAATCGCTTTACGAACTTTTTTCATACCGTCACCTATCCTTATCTTTTTTCTCTCTGGCTCTTCTGATCCTATCCTTGTAGAAATGCCAAAAAAACGAATCACGTTTCAATGAAAGCGGAAACATAACTCGTTTTTCAGTCATTTAGGTTGTAAAACCGGGGCATTCAACCCCTCCTCACACCATACCATCGACGATTCACGTCTAAGGCCCACTCAAGAGCCCACAGCACGGCCGAGTGCCTGCAGTGATAAAGGTGCAGCAGGCCTTACCTGAAATTTGGAATTGGAAGGAATCGGCGTTACTTTTCTTCTTTGGTTCCGTAGTAGTAGTAGGTGTACTTGTCGCCCTTCTTGCTCTTCATGTTGTTGAGGACGACGCCGAGGATCCGGGCCTGCACATGCTCCAGGTTGCTTTTGGCTTTGCGCACGAGCTCGCTCTTCACCTTGCCGGCTTGCACGACCAGGATGACGCCTTGGCAGAGGGATGAGATAATCAGGGAATCCGTCACGGCGAGCAGCGGCGGCGTATCGAAGATGATGATGTCGTATTGAGCCTGCAGCTCCTGCAGAAGAGACTTCATGCTCTGGGAGGCCAGCAGCTCGGATGGGTTGGGCGGGATCGGACCGGATGGGAGGACATCGAGCTGCTCGACATGGGTATCCTGAATCGCATCGACCCATCGGCATTGGCCGGATACAACCGTAGACAACCCAACCCGGTTGGAGACGGAGAACACCTGGAAGACGGATGGCTTGCGAAGATCCGCATCGATCAGCAGCGTCTTTTTGCCCTCTTGGGCATAGGTGACCGCCAGGTTGGAAGCCGTCGTGCTCTTGCCCTCGCCGGGATTGGCCGAAGCAACCATGATGACTTGGATCGGTTCATCGAAGGAAGAGAATTGGATGTTCGTGCGAAGGGTGCGGTAGGCTTCCGAGATCGGAGCCTTCGGATCGTAATAGGTGACGAGGCTGGATTCACTGGTTGAGCGTGGCATAGGAGCCCTCCTTGACCGGACTTGGCTTGGACGCGGACGGCTTGCGGGACTTCGAGCCGTACTTGTCGATCTTCGTAATCTGAGCCAGCATCGGCAGCTCGAGCTGTGCCTCTACATCCTTCTCCGTCTTGATCGTGTCGTCCAGATAATGAATCAGGAAGACAAGTCCGACCGAGAGCATGAACGAGACGACGAAGCTGATGAAGATCAGCACGATCGGGCTGGTGTTGATGCTCATGGCGGCCGCATCCGGATTGGCCTTGTTGAGAATGTTCACGTTGTCGACTTTCATGATGGAAGGATTCGTTTCTTTGAAGGTTTGGGCGATGGCATTGACGGCCTTGGCCGCCTGAGGATAGGAGGTGCCGGTGAAGGAGAGATCCATGACTTGAGATTCTGCCGAGGAGCCTACGCCGAGTCCGCTTCTCAGTTCAGCTGCCGACATCTTGAGATCGGGGTACTTCTCCGCGACTTTGTCGAGTATGGCCGCCGATTGGATGATTTCCTTGTAGGAGTTGATGACGGTGATATTGGTCTGCATCGTGCTGAGATCCAGCATCGACATCCCCTGGTATTCGAAAGCCTGATTGACGATCAGCTTGGCTGATGCGGAATAGATCGGCGTTGTATAGAAGAAGCTTTTGAATCCTGTCGCCAGGCAAGCGATCAAGACGATGGCCGTAATGAGCCACTTGCGCTTGGCCATGATAATCAAGTATTCTTTAAGTTCCACGTCGTCGAGCCTCCGTAATAGGAAATGTTTACTTCCGATAAAGATAGTGGGCTGTATAGGGATGCCGGCCCGGCTGTGCGCGAAGCAGCCACTCATTCAATTCACGGATCCATTCGAGCCGGCTGACGGATCGGCCGGTGATGTCCAGCTCGTAATGATACAGATTGCCGGACTTCGCTCTGGATCCAACCGTGCCGGTGATGGAATACATTTGCCGGTTGAGCATGAGGGTAAGGGCAAGCCGGTAACCGTTCTGGACGGGGAACAGCAGCGTGGTGGAGAATTCTATCCGATCCGGGCTCATAGTATGTAACAAGACTTTGCGCGATCGGGATTGTACCGCTCTTCCCCGTACTTCGGAGATGCGGATATCCCCAAGAAGCTTGCGGTCCATGCGCGCCTGACTTATTCTGTCAGATCGGGGCTCCAAATTACGACGAACGACCATCCTTCACCTCCGACAAAATGCTGCTGGCCAGCAAGAATAAAGGAGCTCTGAATCGGGAATCATGACATATATATGATACAGAATGTATCTTTAACATCTCCAACTTTACGATACAATTCGTAACATGTCAAGCGATTTTACATCCCTGGCTCCAAAAATGCGACTATTCGTATCAAATCATCCATAACGCTCGTTTCCGTATTAAACTGGGTTATATAGAGATCTAGGAGGTACTTAATGGACATTGGAACTCGGATCGCGAGACTAAGAGAAGAACGAGGCTGGACTCAGGAACAGACCTCTGTAACGCTCGGCATTTCCCGCGCGGCCTTGTCTCATTATGAAAAAAACCGGCGGGAGCCGGATACCGATACGCTGGCGAAATTTGCGGATTTATACCGTGTGTCCATCGACTATCTGGTCGGAAGAACCGACAATCCCGCCGGTGTTCTCGATGCGGGGGTTGGAGAATTCGTCTCCAGCCTGGAGCTGTCCGATCAGGAAATGTTGGAGAAATTCGCCTTCTCCATCGACGGCCGCAAGCTGACTGCTGAAGAAGCGAAGAGGTTCATTGCCTTTATCCGCGCCGAACGCGCGATGAGGTGAATGGCCCGCCAAACCGCTCCAACCCGCCTGTTTTCAGGCGGGTATATTTTTTATATGGCCCGGTTGTTGACTGCGGCAGGCTTATAGCAGCGACAAAAGCCTGACCCGAAGGACCTTGTTTCGACAATAAGCAACCTAAATTATCCATACCCGCCCTTCAGAATCCGACAGCTTTTGCGTCATGAGTCATTTATACTATCTACTATGTTCCCAAGTAGAGATATTAAATGAGTGAAATGGGAGTGGGTTGAAGCATATGGTTAACAACGATCAAGACGGCAAGGAACAACCGCTTAAAGTGGAGCTGGACATCATGCATGTTCTCGAACAGCTCGGCTTGAACAGCAAGCTCGCCATGCAGCAGGTTTTCAATGACTCATCCTCCCCCCCAGAGTGCGAAGAAAACAAGAAGTAAAACCCGTTTCTTGGACTTGCGATCCCATCTGCTCCACCCTCTCGAAGCCGTCCTGTCACCCATTGAAGGAGCCGATTTTGCCAGATGTTAAGCTTGAAGCTGCTTGCCGGCGTTACAAGATGTATAGATACATACAGTATCAGACACGGAACCGATTTCACTGAGCAGCCAATTTGGATACAAAAAAGAACCGGCACCTTCCTTTAGGGAAGATGCCGGTTCTTGCTTTAAATTCAAACAGATGTCACCCGATTCAAACCATTTGGCACTGGAAGATTGTCCCTGCACATTTCGACAGCTTCTGCATCGTGAGACTTTTATATTAACTCTATGTGCCCAAAAAGATCATATAAATGAAAGCAAAGGGGGTGGGCCGAAGAATATAGCAACCAATGTCCGGACGGCATTGATCAACCGCCTGAATTCCTGCGCCGTACGGACTCATCCTCCCTCTAAGTGGCTTGTTCAACGGCACGAGTGCAAAAAAAGCGCACAAGCAAAACGGCTTCGCCGTCTTTTATGGCGATGAACTTTTGCGATGGAAATACGAGAAATTTAGCCGATTAGGTTATAAATTCTAGTATGATGAATAATCAATTTTCCTTGGAGGAATTACTTAAAATGGAAATAAAATTAAAATTTGAGGCAAGGTTTCTAAAATGGAGCAAGGTTTGGATCGCCCTTCTTTTGTTATGGTCTTGCGCTGTACCTGCCGTCATTTCGGCAAAAGCGGCTCCATCGGGCAGTTGGGATCGGGGAACCATCCGACAGATTGCCGCAGGAGCCGACCATTCCTTAGCGCTGAAATCGGACGGCACCGTCGTCGCTTGGGGAAGGAATAGTTTTGGTCAAACGGACGTGCCGTCGGATTTGACCGGAGTCGTCGCCATAGCCGCAGGATACAACCATTCCTTAGCGCTGAAATCGGACGGCACCGTCGCCGCTTGGGGAAGGAATGACAATGGTCAAACGGACGTACCGGCGGGTTTGACCGGAGTCGTGGCCATAGCCGCAGGAGGCTACCATTCCTTAGCGCTGAAATCGGACGGCACCGTCGTCGCTTGGGGATGGAATGATAATGGTATAACGAGCGTGCCGGCGGGTTTGATCGGAGTCGTCGCCATAGCCGCAGGAGGCAACTATTCCTTAGCGTTGAAATCGGACGGCACCGTCGTCGCTTGGGGATTGATTAATGATAAAACGAGCGTGCCGGCGGGTTTGACCGGTGTCGTCGCCATAGCCGCAAATGGCTTACATTCCCTAGCGTTGAAATCGGACGGCACCGTCGTAGCCTGGGGAGGGAATAATTTTGGTGAAACGAGCGTGCCGGCGGGTTTGACCGGTGTCGTCGCCATAGCCGCAGGATACAACCATTCCTTAGCGTTGAAATCGGACGGCACCGTCGTCGCTTGGGGACAAGATTATCAAGGTCAAACGAGCGTGCCGGCGGGTTTGACCGGTGTCGTCGCCATAGCCGCAGGAACCCACCATTCCTTAGCGTTGAAATCGGACGGCACCGTCGTCGCTTGGGGATTGAATAATTTTGGTCAAACGAGCGTGCCGGCTGGGGTCGCCACTCCTGTCAAAGGGAAATCGATAGCCGCAGGAGCCGACCATTCCTTAGCGCTGAAATCGGACGGCACCGTCGCCGCTTGGGGATGGAATAATTATGGTCAAACGACAGTACCGGCGGGTTTGACCGGAGTCGTCGCCATAGCCGCAGGAGACTACCATTCCTTAGCGTTGAAATCGGACGGCACCGTCGTAGCTTGGGGAGATAATTATTATGGTCAAACGAGCGTGCCGGCGGGTTTGACCGGAGTCGTCGCCGCAGCCGCAGGAACCTACCATTCCTTAGCGTTGAAATCGGACGGCACCGTCGTAGCTTGGGGAAGGAATGACATTGGTCAATCGGACGTGCCGGCGGATTTGACCGGAGTCGTCGCCATAGCCGCAGGAGACTACCATTCCTTAGCGTTGAAATCGGACGGCACCGTCGTAGCTTGGGGATGGAATAATTTTGGTCAAACGAGCGTGCCGGCGGGTATGACCGGTGTCGTCGCCGTAGCCGCAGGAGGCTACCTTTCCATAGCGTTGAAATCGGACGGCACCGTCGTAGCTTGGGGATGGAATGACATTGGTCAAACGGACGTGCCGGCGGATTTGACCGGAGTCGTCGCCATAGCCGCAGGATACAACCATTCCTTAGCGTTGAAATCGGACGGCACCGTTGTAGCTTGGGGAGATAATTATTATGGTCAAACGAGCGTGCCGGCGGGTTTGACCGGTGTCGTCGCCATAGCCGCAGGAACCTACCATTCCTTAGCGTTGAAATCGGACGGCACCGTCTTAGCTTGGGGAGATAATCAAAATGGTCAAACGAACATTCCAGGCAGCGCTGACCTAAGCTGGTTATCCTTGCAAGAGGGCACCTTCGATTCGTCATTTCAACCCTATGTCACGACATATGCGTCCTTCATCGGCCCATCGGTTTCGAGCGTACATGTAACCGCGACACTTGCCGATTCTTCCTATTCCGCCTTGTATGTCAACAATGCGGCACAAACGAGCGGCAGCGTGGCATCCGTCCCTGTGACGGGGCCGTCGACCGTGATCCCAGTTCGCGTTGAACCGAATCTATTGCCAGCCCAAACCTATACGATTACCGTACAGAGAGATTCCACGGCCCCGGATATCCAATTCAGCGTGAACGGAAACGCTGTACCGTCGCAAACCGCTGAAACCGTGGTGACCATTGCCGATACGCAAAGCGGAGTAAATCCTGCTTCGCTGCAATATGCGTGGACGCAAACTGCCGCCGTTCCCGCAAGCGGTTGGTCGGCTTTCACAAGCGGAAGTACGCTGACGAAAACCGGAGCAGACGGGGATTGGTATTTGCACATTCAAGCCAAGGATAACGTCGGCAATACGGTGAATTCCGTGTCGAACCGCTTCCTGCTGGATAACACAGGACCGTTGGTTAACATTACGATGACGAAGGAGGACGATACGAATCCCTATCCAGATAACACATGGACGAATCAGGACGTCACCGTTAGCGCAGTCGCATCGGATCCAAGCAGTGTCACTTCGATCACGTATTCGATCAACGGCGGTGCGACATGGAGCGATTACACCGCCTCCATCGCGCTGCAAAATGACGGCGTCCACTCGCTGTCTTTCAAAGCTGTCGATTCGGCGGGCAACGAAACGGTTGAACAGCGCACGGTGAAGATCAGCACAAGCGGGTTGAGGCTGACGCCGACGCTGACGAAAGCAG